>NZ_JBFUCP010000001.1:0-414768 GCF_056405175.1 Pedococcus sp. P1_H8 | reverse complement strand
GCTGCTCGCGACCGCGTCGCCGACCCCCAGCTGGTCACTGACCAGGGCCGGCGCATCCAACCGCTGGTGCCCCAGGCCGCGGTGCTGCTCCGCCACCGTCCCGTCCTCCAGCTCGACGTCCTCGACCGCCGCGACGTGCGCCATCGCCAAGGTCTGCAGCGCGGTGACCTGGTTGATCACCGACTGACACGCACCCACCAGCTCCACCAGCTCACCCAACGACCGGTCCCGGCCATCGGCCCGCAACGAAGCCAGCTCCGACTGGATCACCGCGGCAACCGTGGACGATTCGAACATGTGTTCGAGTCTAGCGAGCACCACCGACAGCCCGAATCGCCTCGGCGACCAGGGCGAAGCGTGCAGCGTCGATGGCCGCACCCTCCCGTCGGATCCTGCCGGGCTTCACGCGGATGATCCGGTCCACCTTGACCTCACTGGGCCGGCGCTGACGGTCCCAGGCGCCCACGCCGATGCTGACCCGGTCCGGCGCCGCACGCCGATTGCGCTCAGCACCCATCCGGAGCTTGGTCGTCAGCATGACGCCGAGCAGCCAACGGCCGTCCCGCCCGATCAGCAGGACCGGACGGTCCTTGCCCTCGCGATGGTTGTCCTCGAACGGCACCCAGGTCCACACGATCTCACCAGGATCCGGCCTGCCATCGGCGACGGGGGAGTACTCCATCGTCGGGGTGCCGACGAAGTCTCCCGGGTAGGCGTCGGTGACCCATCGCCACAGTCGTCCGAGCCAGCTCTCGTTCGTGCCGGCCGTGGTCGGTGTCGAGTTCCCCATCGGCCTGAGGCTACTGACGAATCCCCGTCAGCGGGCCTGTTCAGCGGTCCTTCGGCCTCCACAGCAGGCGGCCAGGGCGGCGACGGTCGCGCAACGCGTGGGATCGCCAGACGAGCACCGGGTGCGAGGCCAGGGCGTTGACCACCCAGACGAAGAAGCCCTTCTCCGTGGTGGCTCGGTCGGCCAGTGCGTTCACGTCCACCGTGCGGTTGAGGTACTTGCCGGCCGCCAGCGTCGCCATCGCGCCGGCGCTGCCGTGCGGGACGAGCGAGTACCCGAAGTTGTCGGCGGTGTACTCCTGGCTGCGGCTCAGCGTCGACCCGACGAACGGGATCCACTGTGCCCCGCTGATGCCCAGGATCCGCCAGTAGCTCGTGTGGCCCGCCGCGATGTGCCCCACCTCGTGCCCGATGATGAACCGCAGCGCGTCCGGGTTGCGCGCCTGCCCACCGATCTCGAACAGGTCGCTGTAGACGAAGATGAACCGGCGGTACCCGTGCCCCGATGCGGCGGCGTTGATCATGCCGTTGCCCAGGACGACGTAGGCGTCGGGCACCTTTGGCAGGCCGTAGTGCGCGCTGGCGTCGAGCAGCATCTGGTGTGCCTCGGGGTACTGCGTCGGCGAGATCTTCACGCCCGACAGGCGCAGGCCCGCGTAGAGCTGGCCACGCAGGAAGTAGATGAGCAGTGGCGCCGCCAGGAAGAAGACGGCATAGGGATCCGGCTCGCGACGATCGATGATCGCGGACGCCACCTCGTAGCCCGAGACGGACCACACGAGCAGGGACCCGAGGATCACGACGACCAGGCAGAGGTTCTCGAGGGGGTGGCGCAGGTGCGACCGAACCTGCTGGCGGTACCCGGGCGGGGCGGGGGGCAGCAGCGACGCCGCGCCGGCGGGCGGCGGCGCCCCGTGCGGCTGGGCGTACTGGATCTGTTCGGTCATGGTCCCCTCGATGCTGTGTCGGTCGCGTCCGATGCTATGTCTCGACTGCCATGTCTCGACGGCTGGGCGATCCGCACCCAACCCGCGACGGGGGCGCACCATGGAGGAATGACCGGCCGACCTGCTGTCGTTGCACTGCCGTGACCGACGCCACCCTCTCCGCGCAGACGTCCGACCTCGACGAACCGGTGGTTCGCCCCACCCATGTCAACCTCGCCCTGCTGGCGCTGGCGGTCGGGGGATTCGCCATCGGCACCACCGAGTTCGTGACCATGGGGCTGCTCCCCGAAGTCGCTGCCGGGGTGGACGTCGACATCCCGACAGCCGGCCACATCGTGTCCGCCTACGCCGCGGGCGTGGTCGTGGGCGCACCGGTCCTGGCGACCCTGGGTACCAAGATGCCGCGCAAGCAGCTGCTGCTCTGGCTGATGGGGGCCTTCGCCGTGGCGAACGTGCTGTCCGCCCTCGCGAGCAGCTACGGGCTGCTCATGGGGGCGCGCTTCCTGTCGGGGTTGCCGCACGGCGCGTACTTCGGGGTCGGGTCGCTGGTGGCGGCATCGATGGTGCCCGCGCACCGTCGCACCTGGGCGGTGTCGATGATGATCACGGGACTCACGGTGGCCAACATCGTGGGCGTCCCCGTCACCACGCGCCTCGGCCAGAGCTACGGCTGGCAGTGGCCGTATGCCGCGGTGGGGGTGCTCGCGCTGCTCACCGTCCTCGCGGTGTGGCGCTGGGTGCCGTTCTGCCCACCCGACGGCGGGGTGAGCATGCGATCGGAGCTGTCGGCCCTCAAGCGGCCACAGGTCTGGCTGGCGCTGGGGATCGGCACCGTCGGCTTCGGCGGGATGTTCTCCACGTTCTCCTACATCTCCCCGACGATGACCGAGCTCGGCGGATTCGGTCGTGCGACCATCCCGTTGATCCTCGCGCTCTACGGCGTGGGGATGACGGTGGGAGCGGTCCTCTCCGGTCCGGTCTCGCGCCTGGGCCTGCTGCGGGGGATCACCGTCCTGCTGGTGGCGATCGCCGTGATGCTGTTCCTCTTCGGCCCTGCGGTACAGGCGGCGAAGTGGTCTGCGCTCATCGCCGTCTTCGTGCTCGGGCTGCTGCCGAGCATCCTGGTCCCGATGTTGCAGACCCGGCTGATGGACGTCGCCCACGAGGGCCAGGCGCTCGCGGCCGCCCTCAACCACTCGACCCTCAACATCGCCAATGCGCTCGGCGCCTGGCTCGGGTCGATCGTCCTCTCGGCGGGCCTGGGCTACGAGTGGCCATCCAGGGTCGGCGGCCTCCTGGCTGTGGCCGGAATCTTCATCGCCCTCTGGTCCGCCTTCCTGCAGCGTTCGACCAACCGGCGACAGCCGGCCCGACCGGCGCCGTCGACGCACCGGCAGCCATGAGCTGACGGTGCGTCACCGGCATACCTCGTTGCATGGGAGGATGGGCCGTTCCGTTCTCCCCGATGCCCCGTGAGGTTTGAAGCACCCGTGTCCCCGATGGCCCGCACTGCGCTGCAGCCGCACGCAACGCCGCCGGACCTGATCCGGAACTTCAGCATCATCGCCCACATCGACCACGGCAAGTCGACGCTGGCCGACCGGATGCTCCAGGTCACCGGCGTCGTCGACGGCCGCGACATGCGCGCGCAGTACCTCGACAAGATGGACATCGAGCGTGAGCGCGGCATCACGATCAAGTCCCAGGCCGTCCGCATGCCGTGGGAGCTCGACGGGACGACCTACGCGCTCAACATGATCGACACCCCCGGGCACGTCGACTTCACCTACGAGGTATCGCGCTCGCTGGCTGCCTGCGAGGGTGCGGTCCTGCTCGTCGACGCGGCGCAGGGCATCGAGGCCCAGACGCTGGCGAACCTCTACCTCGCGATGGAGAACGACCTCGCGATCATCCCCGTGCTCAACAAGATCGACCTGCCCGCAGCCCAGCCGGAGAAGTTCGCCGAGGAGCTGGCCGGTCTGATCGGCTGCCAGCCCGAGGACTGCATGCGGGTGTCTGGCAAGACCGGTGTCGGCGTCGAGCCGCTGCTCAACCAGATCGTCACGCAGCTGCCGCCGCCGACCGGTGACCCCAACGCGCCCGCCCGAGCGATGATCTTCGACTCGGTCTACGACACCTACCGCGGTGTGGTCACCTATGTCCGGGTCATCGACGGCAACCTCAACCCCCGCGAGAAGATCGCGATGATGTCGACCAAGGCCACCCACGAGCTGCTCGAGATCGGGGTCAGCTCGCCCGAGCCCACCCCCGCCAAGGGTCTCGGCGTCGGGGAGGTCGGCTACCTCATCACCGGTGTCAAGGACGTGCGCCAGTCCAAGGTCGGTGACACCGTCACCAACGCGGCCAAGCCCGCCAAGGAGGCGCTCGGCGGTTACCGCGACCCCAAGCCGATGGTGTTCTCCGGCCTCTACCCGATCGACGGCTCCGACTACCCCGACCTGCGCGATGCCCTCGACAAGCTCAAGCTCAACGACGCTGCGCTGGTCTACGAGCCCGAGACGTCCGCCGCGCTGGGCTTCGGCTTCCGGATCGGCTTCCTCGGCATGCTGCACCTCGAGATCGTGCGCGAGCGGCTCGAGCGAGAGTTCGACCTCGACCTCATCTCCACGCTGCCCAACGTCGTCTATGACGTGACGATGGACGACGGCAAGGTGCTCACGGTCACCAACCCGAGCGAGTTCCCCTACGGCAAGGTCAGCTCGGTCACCGAACCCATCGTGCGCGCCACGGTGCTGGCCCCGAGCGAGTTCATCGGCGCGATCATGGAGCTGTGCCAGCAGAAGCGCGGCACGCTCCGCGGCATGGACTACCTCTCCGAGGAACGCGTCGAGATGCGCTACACGCTGCCGCTCGCCGAGATCGTCTTCGACTTCTTCGACCAGCTCAAGTCGCGCACCCGCGGCTACGCCTCGCTCGACTACGAACCCGACGGCGACCAGGTCGCCGACCTGGTCAAGGTCGACATCATGCTCCAGGGCGAGACCGTCGACGCGTTCAGCTCGATCGTCCACAAGGACAAGGCGTACGCCTACGGCGTGATGATGGCGGGCAAGCTCAAGGACCTCATCCCGCGTCAGCAGTTCGAGGTGCCGATCCAGGCCGCGATCGGTTCTCGCATCATCGCCCGCGAGAACATCCGTGCGATCCGCAAGGACGTGCTCGCCAAGTGCTACGGCGGCGACATCAGCCGCAAGCGCAAGCTGCTCGAGAAGCAGAAGGCCGGCAAGAAGCGGATGAAGAACATCGGCAGCGTCGAGGTGCCGCCCGAGGCCTTCATCGCCGCGTTGTCCAACGACGCCGTCACCAAGAAGTAGCGCCCCGCCGCTTTGCGGAGTTACTGTCGGGTAACATCGGCGCATGGTCGACACCTACGCGATGTACCGACGCCTCACGGCATACCCGCAGGGCAAGCGCCTCTTCTCGCTCGTCTTCGAACAGGCGGCGCCCTACTTCCGCACGGCGCGCCCACGGTTCGTCGAGCTCGGACCCAACCGTGCCGAGCTGACCATCAAGAAGCGTCATCGGGTGCAGAACCACATCGGCACCGTCCACGTCATCGCGATCTGCAACGGCCTCGAGGCAGCCATGGGCGCCTTGGCCGAGGCGACGATCCCACCGTCGCGCCGCTGGATCCCCATGGGCATGGAGGTGGAGTACACCGCCAAGGCCACCAGCGACATCACCTGCGTCGCCGAGACCGACCCGGCCGACTGGGCGCGCGAGGGCGATGTGGAGATCCCTGTGCGGGTCAAGGGAGTTCGCGATGACGGCACCGCAGTGGTGCAGGGCACCATCCGACTCTGGGTCACCGACAAGCCAGCTCGCTGAGGACCGCCGACTCGCTGGGGACCGCCGGCTCGCTCAGCCGCCGCCGGCAGCACGCCCACGGGTATGCCGCGCGGCCAGGTCAGGCGCGCAGGCTCGCCCGGAGGGCGTCGACGTCGTCCTCGGCCCAGCCCTGGGCCAGGAGCCAGCCGCTCGCTCCGCCGTACCGCTCGGCCAACACACTGAGGATGCGCTGCATCGTCTCCGGCTTGGGGCGGTGGTGGTCCATCGGCTGGCCGGCCAGCACCTCGCCGTACGCAGGGCGAGCCATCAACCGGGCCACGACGCGCTCGATCCGCTCACCGGTGGCGACATAGTCGGCGACGATGTCCTCGTCGCTCACGCCGGCCACGGACAGGGCCAGTCCGACCACGGTGCCGGTGCGGTCCTTGCCAGCGGCACAGTGCACGATCGTTGCGCCGCGGCTCCGTGACACCACCTGGAGGGCGGCGCTGACGGAGTCGGGTCGGTGGGCGAGGTAGCCGAGGTAGTGGCTGGCCCAGTAGTCGTCGTCGAGGCGCGGCTCTGCGTCGGCCGCCGCCTGGGCGGCCTTGGACCAGGGGAGGACCAGCGCCTCTGCCGCGGTCACCTCCCGGACGTCGTCGCGAAAGAGCGAGTGGTGGTGGTGCGTGAGGTCGCGCGCACGCAATGGTCCCGGTCCCTCGAGCTGGAGCTCGACGTTGCTGCGCAGGTCGACGATGTCGGTCACGCCGATGCGCCCCACGAGGTCGTCGATGTCGGCGTCGGTGAGGTCCTGGAGGTTGTCCGACCGCAGCAGTCGCCCGGTGGCGACCTGGCCACCGTCCGTGGTCGGCAGGCCCCCGACGTCACGCATGTTGACGACGCCGTCGAGCTCGATCCAGAGAGGGGTGGTCACCCGCTCGACCCTACGCGGCAGACCAGCCGACATAGGTGAAGGCCTCGGAAAGTATGAGTTTCCGAGGCCTTCGACGGTCAGGACCGAGGTCCTGATCGACGCTCTCGCCGAAGCGAGTGCGTGGGATATTTCTAATCCAGGGTCCGGCCCGCCACAAGTGGTTCACCTGAAATTTCCGGGAAATCTCGGGTCAGTTCCTGTCTCCTGCGGCGTGTCCTCAAGACACGCCGTGTCCTGGCCGTGCGCGTCGCCTGCGAGGATGGACCAATGCCCAGCGCCCTGCCCGACGGTGACCCCGCGCCGTCGGACGGACTCCTCCCACAGGCCTCACTCCAGGCCCTCGGGGACCGCCCGTTCGGCATCTACCTGCACGTGCCGTTCTGCTCGGTTCGCTGCGGCTACTGCGACTTCAACACCTACACGCTGACCGAGCTCGGCGTCGACGGGGCCAGCGTCGGCACCTTCGCGGATGCCGCGCTGCGTGAGCTGGCCTTCGCGGTCGATGTCCTCGGCAACGTGCCTGCGGTGGACACCGTGTTCGTCGGTGGCGGAACCCCGACGATGCTGGCCGCGGGGGACCTCGCCCGGATGCTGCACGGCATCCGGGACCGCTTCGGGCTGGCGCAGGGCGCCGAGGTGACCACCGAAGCCAACCCCGACTCCGTGACTCCCGAGGGGCTCGCCCTGCTCGCCGAAGCGGGGTTCACCCGGGTCTCGCTCGGCATGCAGTCGGCGGTGCCGCACGTCCTGCGGACCCTCGAGCGCACCCACGACCCGGCCAACGTCGAGCGCGCCGTCGCCGCCGCCCGCGAGGCCGGACTGCAGGTCAGCCTCGACCTGATCTACGGCACGCCCGGGGAGTCGCTCGACGACTGGCGGACCAGCCTGGCTGCGGCGACGTCCCTCGAGCCGGACCACATCTCGGCCTACGCCCTGGTGGTCGAGGAGGGCACCAAGCTGGCCGCCCAGGTCCGGCGTGGCCAGGTGCCGGCTCCGGAGGACGATGACGAAGCAACCAAGTACGAGATCGCCGACGATCACCTCGCCGCCGCCGGCTACTCCTGGTACGAGGTGAGCAACTGGGCCCGTCGCGACGATGCGCGGTGCCGCCACAACGAGGGCTACTGGGCCGACGGCAACTGGTGGGGGATCGGGCCCGGGGCGCACAGCCATGTGGGCGCAGTGCGGTGGTGGAACGTCAAGCACCCCAACGCGTATGCCGCCCGCGTGGCCGAGGGGCTCAGCCCGGCTCACGGGCGGGAGACGCTGACCGGCGAGCAGAGGTATGACGAGCGGGTGCTCCTCGGCGTGCGACTGGTGGATGGTCTGCCGATCGATGACCTGGAGGATGGTGGTCGGCTCGCCGTCGCCGGCCTCATCGCCGACGGCCTCGTGGACGCGCAGGCGGCCCTGCGCCGTCAGCGGGTCGTGCTGACGAGGCAGGGCCGCCTGCTCGCGGACACCGTGGTGCGCAGGCTCCTGGGACTGCGCTGAGCTACTTCACCAACTCGGGCGTCAGCGGGTAGCGGTACCACTCGCCGTTGTTGGCCTTGACCGCGGCGATGATCGAGAAGACCACCCAGGCGATGCAGGTGGCGATGAAGAAGGGGATCCCGATCAGCACGAACGACAGGAGCCCGAAGACCCAGAGCGCGATCGTGATGACGATCTGGAAGTTGAGCGCCTGCGCCGCGTGGAACCGGATGAACGGCCCCCTGTCCTTGAAGACGAGGAACACGATGAGCGGGCCGAGGAACGGGATGCCCACCATGGCCGCGAGGAACGGCGCCACGTGGACCAGCGTCGCCCAGGTCTTCTCGTCCTGGGGCGACATCGGCCGGGGAGCCACGCCGTAGGCCGGCGGTGGCTGGGTCGGCGGCTGGTCCTGCGGGTGGTTCGGCGTCGGCGGCTGGTACTGCGGCTGCTCTGGTTGGTCGGTCATGGCTCTCTCCGTGGTGACGTGACTGCGTGGTGGTGTCTACCTCCAGTGAAACGCATGCCGGGCCCCGAAAGTCCGCCTTTCGGGGTGCGGGCAGGGGCCGGTCAGGGACGGTTCAGGGTCGACCCCGAGGGAGCGTCCACCAAGAGCACGTCCACCAGGAACTCAGTGCCCGGGCTCAGTGACGAAGTCGATGAGCTCCTCGACGCTGGCCAGGAGGGTCGGCTCGAGGTCGGCGTAGGACCGCACCGTCCCGAGGATCTGCTTCCACGCCCGCGCGATGTCGGCCTGGTCGTCGTGCGCCCACCCCAGGTGCGCGCAGATGCCGTGCTTCCACGACTGGCCACGCGGGATGACCGGCCACCGCGACAGCCCCAGGCGCTCCGGGCGCACGCTCTGCCACACGTCGACGTACGGATGCCCCAGCACCCGCACGTGGGCGGCATACGGTCCCCGCGCAGCGGCCTGGACGACGCGGTGCTCCTTGGTGCCCGGCAGCAGGTGGTCGACGAGGACCCCCATCCGGCGGCCGGGGCCGGGCTGGAAGTCCGCGATCGCCGCGACCAGGTCGTCCACGCCCTCCAGCAGCTCCACGACGACTCCCTCGACCCGCAGGTCGGCGCCCCAGACCTTTTCGACCAGCTCGGCGTCGTGCCGGCCCTCGACGAAGATCCGCGAGCCGCTGGCCACCTTGGCGCGCGCGCCCTCGACGGTCCTCGAGCCGGAGGCCGTGCGGGAGGCCGCGGCGCGTGCGTCGGCCAGCTGGGCACGGGCCGCGGCAGTGGGCGGGGTCAGGATGACCGGAGCTCCGTCGAGCAGGAAACCCGGCCCTATGGGGAAGCCCTTGGTGCGGCCGCGACGGTCCTCGAGGTGCACGACGCGCATCCCGCCCGCCTTCTCGACGCGCACCACCGCACCACACCACCCGGTCTCGACGTCCTCGACGACCAGGCCGGTCTCGGCCTCCACCTCGCGGGATCGGCCCCGCGGGGGGACCTTCCAGTCACCGGACAGGACATCGGAGCCATAGCGGTCGGACACCGACGCAGGGTATGCCGCGGCGAGGCCTCGGCAGCGCGGGCGCGCCGCCCGTGCGGCCAGGACAGGGGAACACCGTAGACTTGGCACTCGCTGAGCCTGAGTGCCAGCCTGTCCGTAGCCGGGCCAGATCGGTCGAAGGAGGTGCCTGATGAGCGAGGAACGTCGACTCGCAGTGCTGCGCGCGATCGTGCAGGACTACGTCCAGACCTCTGAGCCGGTGGGTTCCAAGGCCCTGCTCGACCGGCACCAGCTGGGGGTCTCGGCCGCCACCGTCCGCAACGACATGGCGGCGCTCGAGGAGGAGGGCCTGATCGCGGCTCCCCACACCAGCGCCGGGCGCGTGCCGACGGATGCCGGCTACCGCCTGTTCGTCGACCGGTTGAGCTCGGTCAAGCCGATGACGGCGGCCGAGCGGGCCGCCATCGCCCAGTTCCTCGAGGGTGCCGTCGACCTCGACGACGTGGTGGACCGGACCGTTCGCCTGCTCGCCTCACTGACCCGGCAGGTCGCAGTCATGCAGTACCCGTCGCTGACCCGCTCGACCGTGCGGCACATCGAGTTCGTCGCGATGGGCCCGACCCGCCTGATGGTCGTGCTCATCGTCAACACCGGCCGCGTCGAGCAACGCGTCATCGAGACCAGCCACGACCTGTCCACCAAGGACGGCGAGGCGACCCTCGGGCTGGTCCGGGCCAAGGTCAACGCCCGCGCCGTCGGACAGCGGCTCGTTGACGCCGCCGCGTCGCTGGCCAGCCTCGCCGACGAGTTCGAGCCGGTCGACCGTGACCTGGTGCGCGCCGTCGTGCGGTCCCTCGACGACGCTCTCGTCGAGGAGCGTGAGGAGCGTGTCGTCCTCGCGGGCACCGCGAACCTCGCGCGCGTCGGCACCGACTTCCCGCTGAGCATCGGCCCGGTCCTGGAAGCCCTCGAACAGCACGTCGTGCTGCTCAAGCTGCTGGGCACCGCACGCGAGACCTCCGACACGGTCTCGGTGCGCATCGGCCACGAGAACCCGTTCGCCGGGCTCCAGTCGACCTCGGTCGTCTCGACCGAGTACGGCTCGGGATCCGAGCTCGTCGCCGGACTCGGCGTCCTCGGCCCCACCCGGATGGACTACCCCACGACGATGGCGTCGGTGCGGGCCGTGGCGACCTACGTCTCCCGAATCCTCGCGCAGTGACGCGCGTTCGACCACGTACCACCGACCGTCACCCCGGTGACACCAAGGACATTCGTTGAACGACTACTACCAGGACCTGGGTGTGTCCCGGGACGCCAGCCCCGACGACATCAAGCGCGCGTATCGCAAGAAGGCGCGGACGCTGCACCCCGACGTCAACCCCAGCCCCGAGGCGGAGGAGCAGTTTAAGAAGGTCTCGCAGGCCTATGACGTGCTCTCCGACGCGGACAAGCGGCGGTCCTACGACATGGGGTCCGACCCCTATGCCGGTGGCGCTGCGGGGTTCGGTCAGGGCTTCTCGTTCAGCGACATCATGGACGCCTTCTTCGGTGCCGGGGCTGGTCAGGCCCAGCGGGGTCCGCGGTCACGGCAGCGGCGGGGGCAGGACGCCCTGATCCGGCTCGACATCGACCTCGGTGACGCCGTGTTCGGTGCCGAGAAAGAGCTCGCCATCGAGACGGCCGTGGTGTGCTCCACCTGTCACGGTGACGGAGCGCAGCCGGGCACCGCGCGCCGCACCTGTGACGTGTGCGGCGGTCGCGGCGAGATCCAGCAGGTCCAGCGCTCGTTCCTCGGCCAGGTGATGACGACCCGTCCCTGTGTCACCTGCCAGGGCTACGGCGAGGTGCTCGTCAGCCCGTGCTTCGAGTGCTCCGGGGACGGCCGGGTCCGCACCCGCCGCACCCTCAAGATCAAGGTCCCTGCGGGAGTGGACACCGGCACGCGCATCCAGCTCGCCGGCGAGGGTGAGGTCGGCCAGGGCGGCGGGCCGGCCGGCGACCTCTACGTCGAGGTGGCAGTGCGGCCGCACCAGACCTTCCAGCGGCGTGGCGACGACCTGCACTGCACCGTCGAGCTGCCCATGACGGCCGCAGCGCTCGGTACCACCGTCAAGCTCGACACCTTCGACGGCAGCAACGAGCTCGAGATCAAGTCCGGCACGCAGCCCGGCGACGCGATGACGCTGCGCGGCTTGGGGGTCACGCACCTGCGCGGCACCGGCCGCGGTGACCTCATCATCCACGCCAACGTGCAGACCCCGACCCGCTTGGACGAGCAGCAGGAGGAGCTGCTTCGCCAGCTGGCCACGCTGCGCGGTGAGGAGCACCCGGCAGGGCGGCTGTCCCCGGCCCACCCCGGGCTGTTCGGCAAGCTCCGTGACGCGTTCAAGGCCAAGTAGCAAGGCCCCTCCGACGTGACCCTCCCGCTGTTCCTCGTCGAACCAGCCGTCCTCGTCGAGGCCGCTGCGGGCACCCGGCTGGTGCTCGACGGTCCCGAGGGCCGGCACGCCGCGACCGTCCGCCGGATCGCGGCGGGGGAGCAGGTGATGCTCGCCGATGGCGGCGGCCTGCGGGTCACCTGCACGGTGCTGGCGGCCGGCAAGGCCGAGCTCGACCTGACCGTCGTCGAGGTATGCCGCGAGCCCGAGGCCGTGCCCCGGTTCGTCCTCGTGCAGGCCCTGGCCAAGGGGGACCGTGACGACCAGGCGATCGAGGCGGCGACCGAGTTCGGGGTCGACGAGGTGGTGCCCTGGCAGGCCTCGCGGAGCATCGTGCAGTGGCGTGGGGAGCGTGGCGACAAGGCCCGCCGCAAGTGGGAGTCGACCGTCACCGCGGCGGCCAAGCAGTCCCGCCGCGCCCGCGTGCCCGTCGTCGCAGAGCTGCTGACGACCAAGACCCTCGCAGCGCGCATCGGCGGCGCCGCAGCGGCCTACGTGCTCCATGAGGAGGCGACGCAGAGCCTGGCGGCGCAGGCACTCCCGACAGCCGGTGACGTCCTCGTCATCGTCGGTCCGGAGGGCGGCATCAGCGCCGAGGAGGTGACGGCCTTCGAAGCCGCGGGTGCGCTGACCGTCCGCCTCGGCGACACGGTGCTGCGGTCCTCCAGCGCCGGGCCGGCCGCGCTCGCGGTGCTGAGCGCGGCCACCCGCTGGCGCTGAGCGGTCACTTCACCGAGAACGACACCGACTTCTGGGCGCTCACGGAGCCGTCCTTGGCGCTCAGCTCACGCACGTGGATCGTGTAGTTCCCGGCGGGGAGCTTGCCGAGCGAAAAGGTGTACCCGCCCTGCATCGGTGCCCCGATGGACGCAGTCGCGTGACCCGTCGACACCTCGGTGGTGCCGCGCTCGAGCTGCCAGTTGACGGTGGCCTCGAACACGATCGCCAGGCCCTGGACGACGACCGGCTTGGTTGCCGGCAGCACCTGGTCCCGGCTCGGCGAGGTGACCCAGATGGGGGCCACGTCCTCGTAGAGCCGGTCCGAGGGTGGCCTGGTGAAGGTCTGGTCGGTCGAGATCGACCCGAACAACCTCGTCGACCCGTCGGCGACCTCGAACCGCACGGGGGAGGTCTGCTGGACCGCGGCCTGCGCGGTCCACACGAGCTCCTGGACGGCGAGCCGCTTGCTCTCGTCACCGACGACCGCATCCTTGGAGCCGCCGTTGGCCAGGTGGACCGTGATCAACGTGTCGGTGACGGCCACGTCGCCGATGGTCTGTCCGGACCATGGCTGGAGGTAGCCGTCGGTGTTGCTGTAGGGCTGGGCGTTGATGGCCAGCACGAGCGCCGCCTTGGCCCGCTCCGCCGGGGTCGCCCCTGTCGGCAGCTCGCTGCGGATGAAGTCCCTGAACAGCTTGTAGGTCGGCTTGTCGTCCCCGATGGGCCCGACGAAGTAGACGGGCAGCGACACCGACTGCGTCGCGGCCGGCCCGCTGGTCGACGGCGAGGTGCTGGGCGAGCTGCTGGGCGACGTGGTGGGCGACGTGGTCCCGGACTGCGACGGGCCGGAGGTCTGCGGGGGCGTGATCGTGGGCACGTCGTCCTGGGCGGACCACCACACACCGCTGATGATCGCCGCCACTGCCGCCGCGGCCGCCAGGGGCATCACCCAGCGCCGGCTGCCCGTGCCACCGGTGCCGGTCACGGGCCCTGCCTCGTGGGCCTCGTGCAGGATCGTGTCGAGGCGGTTCGAGGGGTGCACCTGCTGGACGTCCTGGGCCAGGGCCTGGCGCAGCCGCCGCTCGACCTGGTCGAACTCGCCCGGCTCGTAGTCGGGGTGCAGGAAGTCGCTGCGGTCGCTCATGACGCCGCCTCCATCCGGTCGCGCAGGGTGGCGAGTCCGCGGTGGGCATGGGCCTTGACCGAGCCCGCGGAGATGCCGAGGGCGTCGGCGATCTCGGCCTCGCTCAGGTCGAGGTAATAACGCATCGTCAGGACCTCTCTCTGGCGCTGGGGCAGTCTCCCCAGCGCGCTGATCATCGAACTGGTGCTCTCGGACTGCAGCGCGCGGTCCTCGGCGCTCGCCTCGGTGTGCCGTGTGTATGCGGTGGGCTCACCCTGCTCGCGTGCGACGTAGCGCTCCTCGACGCCGCGGTGCCGCAAGCCCGAGCGCGCGCCGTTGACGACGGACCGACGCAGGTAGGCCGACGCGGCCTGGTGGTCGCGGATCGTGTCCCAGCGTCGGTGCACGGCGATGAACGCGTCCTGGACGACCTCCTCGGCGGCGAGGTCGTCGCGCAGCAAGAGCCACGCCAACCGGACCAGCCCGGTCCAGTGGGCGGCATACAGCTCGGCGATGGCCTCGTCGGCCGCTGGCCGGACCTCGCCACGGCGGTCATGCTCTGCCACGCTCAACAGTCTCACGACCTGATGACGCGCAGCCCAGTCAACCGGTTGACGCGCCGATAGGCTCGATTCATGGGAACCCCGGCCACGCGCCACACCGACCCTGACTGCCTGTTCTGCAAGCTCGTGGCGGGCGACATCCCCGCGACCGTGGTGTACGAGGACGAGGCGACCTTCGCGTTCCGCGACCTCGAACCCCAGGCGCCGACCCACGTCCTGGTGGTCCCGCGCCACCACGTGCCAAACGTCGCCGCCCTCGCGCAGGAGGCCCCCGACGACGTCACTGCCCTGATCCGCGCCGTGGCTGCCGTCGCTGCGCAGGAGGGGATCGCCGACCGCGGCTACCGCTCGGTCTTCAACACCGGCGCCGAGGCGCATCAGACCGTGTTCCACGCCCACGTCCACGTGCTCGGCGGCCGGTCAATGACGTGGCCACCCGGCTGAACGGCACCGTAGACTGGTCGGACCATGCCAGATCCTGATCATCCGACCACGCTGGGGGGCGCGCCCGAGGGCGCCCTTCCGATGCCCACCCACACCGTCGAGATTCCTGCCCAGGTGCAGATGGTGACCCTCCTCGGTCCCCGCGACGAGTTGCTGCGCACGATGGAGCGGGCCTTCCCGCAGCTGCAGATCCACGTCCGTGGCAACGAGTTCCACCTGTCCGGACCGAGCGCCGAGGTCGCGCTCGCCGAGCGCACCATCGACGAGCTCCTCCTGGTCATCGACGGCGGCCAGCCGCTGAACCGCGACGCCGTCGAACGCTCGATCAGCATGCTGCGCGCCCAGACCACCGAGCGCCCCGCCGACGTGCTCACCATGAACATCGTGAGCAACCGCGGGCGCACGATCCGGCCCAAGACGCTCAACCAGAAGCACTACGTCGACGCGATCGACAAGCACACCATCGTCTTCGGCATCGGCCCGGCGGGCACCGGCAAGACCTACCTCGCGATGGCCAAGGCCGTCGCGGCGCTGCAGGCCAAGCAGGTCAACCGGATCATCCTGACCCGCCCGGCGGTCGAGGCAGGCGAGCGGCTCGGCTTCCTGCCCGGCACGCTCAACGACAAGATCGACCCCTACCTGCGACCGCTCTACGACGCCCTGCACGACATGGTCGACCCCGAGTCGATTCCGCGGCTGATGGCGGCGGGCACGATCGAGGTCGCGCCGCTGGCCTACATGCGCGGGCGCTCGCTCAACGACGCGTTCATCATCCTCGACGAGGCCCAGAACACCTCACCCGAGCAGATGAAGATGTTCCTCACGCGCCTGGGCTTCGGGTCCAAGATGGTCGTGACGGGTGACGTCACCCAGATCGACCTCCCCGACGGCACCAGGTCGGGGTTGCGCGTGGTCCGCGACATCCTGGGTGACGTCGAAGACATCCACTTCTCCCTGCTCACCGCGCAGGACGTCGTCCGGCACCGCCTCGTGGGCGCGATCGTCGACGCCTACGGGCGCTGGGACGAGCAGGGACAACGCGTCCAGGGTGAGCGCCTCCAGGGCCAACACGCGCAGGGCGAGCAGCAGGGTCAGGGAGGGCGAGGGCGTGAGCGTCGACGTTCTCAATGAGACCGACTTCGAGCTCGACGAGCTCGAGCTGGTGGCGCTGAGCCGCTACGTCATGGGGGAGATGCGGGTCCATCCCGGCGCCGACCTGTGCCTGCGGCTGGTCGACGAGGCCGCCATGGAGGTGCTCCACGTGCAGTGGATGGACCTGCCCGGCCCGACCGACGTCATGAGCTTCCCCATGGACGAGCTGCGACCGGCCCGGGAGGGTGACGAGCCCGAGGAGGGCGTCCTCGGCGACATCGTCCTCTGCCCGTCGGTCGCGGCCAAGCAGGCGGCCGACGCGGGTCACGCGACGGAGGAGGAGCTCCTGCTGTTGACCACGCACGGGATCCTGCACCTGCTCGGGTACGACCATGCGGAGCCCGAGGAGGAGCGCGAGATGTTCGAGCTCCAGCGGCAGCTGCTGCTCACGTTCCTCGCGGGCCGCGGGCGGCCCGCCACCTGATGGGGCGCTGATGACCGCACTCGTCTTCGCAGCCCTGCTCAGCATCGCCAGTGCCTTCCTCCTCTCGGCGGCCGAGGCGGCCCTGTGGCGGATGTCCCGGGTGCGTGCCCAGGAGCTGCTCGAGGAGAAGCGCACCGGTGCCGTGGCGCTGTCGCGCATCGTCGCCGACAGCGCGGCATACCTGTCCGTGACGGCGTTCCTGCGCATCGTGGCCGAGTCGACCACCGCGGTCCTGATCACCCTCGGAACCATCGACCTGGTCGACGGGTTCTGGCGCCGGCTGCTCATCGCCATCGGCATGATGGCCCTCGTGTCCTTCGTCGTGGTCGGCGTCTCGCCGCGCACTCTGGGGCGTCAACACTCGGATTCCGTTGCGCTGCTTGCGTCCCCGCTCATCGTGGGCCTGCGCACGTTCCTCGGGCCGGTGGCGAGGGTGCTGGTCGCCCTCGGCAACGCGGTGACACCGGGGCGCGGCTACCGCGACGGCCCGTTCCAGAGCGAGTCCGAGCTGCGCGACCTCGTCGACCTGGCGGGTGAGAGCTCGGTCATCGAAGCCGGTGAACGCGAGATGATCCACTCCGTCTTCGAGCTCGGTGACACGGTGGCGCGCGAGGTCATGGTGCCACGCACCGACATGGTCACCATCGACGGCGAGAAGTCGCTGCGCTCGGCGATGTCGCTGTTCCTGAGGTCCGGGTTCTCGCGTATCCCCGTGGTGGGCGACGGCTCGGACGACGTCCTGGGGCTGCTCTACTTCAAGGACGTCGTGCGCCGGGTCAACGCCGACCACGAGTCGGGGTCGCTGCCGGTGACGGCGCAGATGCGTCCTATGCACTACGTGCCCGAGAGCAAGCCGGTCGACGACCTGCTGCGCGAGATGCAGCGCGACCAGAGCCATTTCGCGCTGGTCGTCGACGAGTACGGCGGCACGGCCGGCCTGGTGACGATCGAGGACATCATCGAGGAGATCGTGGGCGAGATCGCCGACGAGTACGACCGCGAGGCACCCGGGGTCGAGGACCTCGGTGACGGCACCTTCCGTGTCCCCGCGACCATGGACATCGACGACCTCGCCGACCTGTTCGACGTCGACATCGAGGAGGATGAGGTCGACACCGTCGGAGGCCTCATCGGCAAGTCCATCGGCCGCGTCCCGATCGTCGGCTCCCGCTGCGAGGTGGGCGGGCTCGCCCTGACGGCCGAGCGGATGGCTGGTCGGCGGCACCGCATCGCCAGCGTCATCGTCCAGCGCCTGGTCGTCGACGAGGAGGCCGACACCGACGGTGGGCGCGAGCGCACTACGGTGGAACCCGAGCGCGAGGGAGTGTCATGACTGCGAGTGGTTCCGGACCGACCGATGGGTATGCCGGGTCCTCGCCGGACGCTGGGCCGGCGTCGGCCCCGGCGCATTCAGGGGCCAAACCGTCGAACTACGTCGCCGGCTTCGCCTGCCTCGTCGGGCGACCCAATGCCGGGAAGTCGACGCTGACCAACGCCCTGGTGGGGGAGAAGGTGGCGATCACCTCGTCGAAGCCCCAGACCACCCGGCACACGATCCGCGGGATCGTCTCGACCCCCGCCTCCCAGCTCGTGCTGGTCGACACCCCGGGGCTGCACAAGCCACGGACGCTGCTGGGGGAGCGGCTCAACGACGTCGTGCGCGAGACCCTGCTCGAGGTCGACGTGATCGGGTTCTGCCTCCCGGCCGACCAGAAGATCGGTCCCGGTGACGGGTTCATCGCCCGGGAGCTCAAGGAGATCCAGCAGGACCGGCGCCGTCCGGTCGTGGCCATCGCGACCAAGATCGACGCCGTCGACCGACAGCGGTTGGCCGAGCACCTGATCGCGATCGACCAGCTGGGGGACTGGACCGCGATCGTGCCCTGCTCAGCCGTCGACGGCCGCCAGGTCAAGGACGTGGCGCAGGTGTTGTCGAGCTATCTGCCGCCGTCGCCGGGACCGCTCTACCCCGAGGGACAGCTGACCGACGAACCGGACGTCGTCATGATCGCCGAGCTCGTCCGCGAGGCCGCGCTCGAGGGAGTCCGCGACGAGCTGCCGCACTCGCTGGCCGTGGTCGTCGAGGAGATGCTGCTGCGTCCCGACCGGCCCGAGGACAAGCCCTTGCTCGACATCCGTGTCAACGTCTTCGTCGAACGGTCGTCGCAGAAGGCCATCATCATCGGCCGCGGTGGGTCGCGACTTCGTGAGGTCGGCACCAACGCCCGGATCGGCATCGAGAAGCTGTTGGGGCAGCGGGTCTACCTCGACCTGCACGTCAAGATCGCCAAGGACTGGCAGCGCGATCCCAAGCAGCTCCAGCGCCTCGGGTTCTGAGGCGTCGCCGCACCCTGTGTGTTGAGGGTCACGGCATACCTGAATGTGGTTGCGGCGCAACGGTTTTTGCGTTGCGCGCCTTGGGTGCGGCTATGGGGGATTTGAGTTCCCTGTGAGTTCTCGGCAGGGTGGGCGGCTGCTCGACACGCTTGCGATACACAACCAACCCAGCGATACGCAGCTCACAGCGATACGCAACTAACCCAGAACAGCGAAGGAGCGGCGCCCTCCCCAAAGAGGGCGCCTAAGCCACGTGGACACGACACTGACCAAGACGGGCCCCGTTGCCCCGGCAGAAGCTGCCGGCGAGCACGCCGCCCTCGAGCACCTGCCCGACAACCAGCATCCCGCCCTCGACCCTGTCGTGGTGGAGCACCAGGCCGACGAGCCACAGCGCGTCGACACCATCGTCTTCGGTGTCACTGCCGCCATCGCGGTCGCCTTCGTCCTGTGGGGCTTCCTCAGCACCGACACCCTCAGCTCGGCGTCGGGCGCCGGTCTCGGGTGGGTCGTGCACAACATGGGCTGGCTCTTCTCGCTCGTGGCGTCGGGCTTCGTGCTCTTCGTCATCTGGATCGCGGCCAGCAAGTACGGGCGCATCACGCTCGGCCGTGACGACGAGGAGCCGGAGTTCAAGACGGTCTCCTGGATCGCGATGATGTTCTCCGCCGGCATGGGGATCGGCCTGATGTTCTACGGCGTCTCCGAGCCGCTCTCGCACTTCGTGACCCCGCCCCCCGGGACCGGTGCGGCCGGCAACCCCGAGGCCGTGCAGAACGCCATGGCCACCACGCTGTTCCACTGGACCCTGCACCCGTGGGCCATCTACGCGGTCGTCGGACTGGCTATCGCCTACGGCGTGTTCCGCAAGGGTCGTTCCCTGCTCATCAGCTCGGCCTTCGCGCCGCTGCTGGGGGAGAAGCACGCCAACGGGCCGGCTGGTCGCGTCATCGACATGCTCGCGATCTTCGCGACGCTCTTCGGCTCGGCCGCCTCCCTGGGCCTGGGCGCGCTGCAGATCGGCTCGGGCTTCCAGATCGTCGCGGGCATCGGCAAGGCGGGCAACATGCTGCTCGTCGCCATCATCGCGGTGCTCACCCTGTGCTTCATCCTGTCGGCCGTCTCCGGTGTCGCCAAGGGCATCCAGTGGCTGTCCAACATCAACATGGTGCTGGCTCTCGCGCTCGCGGTCTTCGTGTTCGTCGTCGGCCCGACCGTCTTCATCCTGAACCTCGTGCCGACGGCCGTGGGCTCCTACTTCCAGGACCTCGCGATGATGTCGGCGCGCACCGACGCCGCCGGCGGTTCCGCCATGAAGGAGTGGCTGTCGGGCTGGACGATCTTCTACTGGGCCTGGTGGGTCAGCTGGACCCCGTTCGTGGGCATGTTCATCGCGCGCATCTCGCGTGGTCGTACCATCCGCCAGTTCGTGACCGGTGTGCTGCTGGTGCCGAGCCTGGTGTCGCTGGTGTGGTTCGCGATCTTCGGTGGTGCCGGCATCGACATGCAGCGTGGTGGCACCGACCTGGCCGGCGCCGGGTCCTCAGAGGGCACGCTCTTCGCGATGCTGTCGCACATGCCCCTGTCCACGATCACCTCGATCGTCGTCATGGCACTCGTCGCGATCTTCTTCGTCTCCGGCGCGGACGCCGCGTCCATCGTGATGGGCACGTTGTCCGAGCGGGGCACCCTCTCGCCGAGCCGCAAGACGGTCATCTTCTGGGGTGCCGCCACGGGTGCGGTCGCCGCGGTCATGCTCCTCGTCGGCGGTGAAGACGCGTTGTCGGGGCTGCAGAACATCACCATCGTCGCTGCGCTGCCGTTCCTCGTCGTGATGATCGGGCTGGCCGTCGCGCTGGTGAAGGACCTCAGCAACGACCCGCTGATCGTCCGTCGTGCGTATGCCGTGGCCGCCGTCGAGCAGGCTGTCGTGGCCGGTGTGACCGAGCACGGTGACGACTTCACCCTCACGTTCGAGCAGTCCGCCCCCGGTGAAGGGGTTGGCGAACTCGTGAGCGTGGGGTCGACTTCCGACAACGAGCACGCAGGTTCTGCCACATCGTGAGCCGCTGAACCGCTGCACGACCGAGCCGACCTATCCTTGGTCCCATGAGAATTGGTGTCTTCGGGGCCACCGGGCAGGTCGGCTCGGTCATGCGCGCACTCCTTGCCGAGCGGGGTTTCCCGGTCGACGAGATCCGCTACTTCGCGTCGGCGCGGTCGGCAGGCACGACGCTGCCGTGGGCCGATGGCGAGGTCACCGTCGAGGACTCGGCCACGGCTGACTTCTCCGGGATCGACATCGCGCTGTTCTCCAACGGGGGAGCGGCCTCCAAGGAGCTCGCCCCCAAGGTCGCCGCCGCCGGCGCGATCGTGGTCGACAACTCCTCCGCCTGGCGCAAGGACCCCGACGTCCCGCTCGTCGTCAGCGAGGTCAACGCCGACGACCTCGACACCATCCCCAAGGGGATCGTCGCCAACCCCAACTGCACGACGATGGCCGCCATGCCGGTGCTCAAGCCGCTGCACGACGAAGCAGGCCTGGTCCGCCTCACCGTGGCGTCCTACCAAGCCGTGTCCGGCTCCGGCGGCAAGGGCGTCCAGGAGCTCGACGGCCAGCTGCGCGGTGGGTATGCCGCCGGCGCACCTGCCGACCTCGCCCTCGACGGGCGCGCGGTGGAGGTGCCGGCACCGAACGTCTATGCCGTGCCGGTCGGCTTCAACGTCATCCCGCTCGCCGGGTCGATCGTGGACGACGGATCGCTGGAGACCGACGAGGAGCAGAAGCTCCGCAACGAGTCCCGCAAGATCCTGCACATCCCCGACCTGCTGGTCTCGGGCACCTGCGTCCGGGTGCCGGTCTTTACCGGACACTCGCTGGCCATCCACGCCGAGTTCGCCGACGACATCACGCCGGAGCGCGCCCTCGAGCTGCTGGCCAAGGCTCCGGGCGTGGTCGTCACCGACGTGCCGAACCCGCTCGAGGCAGCCGGACGCGACGAGGTCTACGTCGGGCGCGTGCGCGTCGACCAGGCCGCCCCGGCAGGCAAGGGGCTGGTGCTGTTCGTCGTCGGCGACAACCTGCGCAAGGGCGCTGCGCTCAACGCCGTGCAGATCGCCGAGGAGCTGCTCAAGCGCCGCTGAACGTGCTCAGCGGACGGCGCGCCAGACCGACTCGGACTCGCTCGCGCCCGGTGACCATGGCGCGATCCACGGCCCGGTGCCCTCGCTCTGGTCGAGAACTCCCTCCTCGAGCCAGGTGTAGTCGCCCGCCAGCACGCCCTTGGCCAGGCGCGTGTCGGCGTCGTCGGAGTTGGACCACAGGTCGCTGAACAGCGCCTCCACCCGGTGCCGGCTCTGCTGGCAGAACACGTCGGCCAGCTGGTAGGCCGAGCGCCCTCGGGCCTCGTCGTCGGTGCGCAGCATCTCTGCCCGGCTGCAGGCCGCCGCAATGGCGAACAGCTCGGCGCCGATGTCGACGACCCGGCCGAGGAACACCTGCCGGTACTCCATCTTCGCCTGCCACCGGGACATCCCGTAGAAGGTCTGCCGGGCGAGCTTGCGACTGGACCGCTCCACGAACCGCAGGTGCGTCGCCAGCGGTCCGAACTCGGCATACGAGGTGGGGGCCGCGCCCTTGCCGATGACGAGCTGCGGCAGCCATTTCGCATAGAACCCGCTCGCACCCGCGGCGGCGCGTGCCTTGTCCTCGAGCGAGGAGTCCTTCTCGGCTAGGGCGCCGGCGGCCTTGAGGTGGGCGTCGACCGCCTCGCGGGCGATGATCAGGTGCATGATCTCGGTCGAGCCCTCGAAGATCCGGTTGATCCGCAGGTCACGCATCATCTGCTCGGCCGGCACCGCGCGTTCGCCCCGCGCCCGCAGCGACTCGGCGGTCTCGTAGCCGCGACCACCGCGGACCTGGACGAGCTCGTCGGCGATCTGCCACGCCATCTCGCTCGACCACAGCTTGGCCAGCGCCGCTTCGATGCGGATGTCCCTGCTCCCGGCGTCGGCGAGTTGTGCCGACAGCTCCAGGACCGACTCGAGGCCGTAGGTGGTCGCGGCGATGAAGGCGATCTTCTCGGCGACGGCACCGTGCTCGCCGACCGGCCGCCCCCATTGAACCCGCTCGGCCGACCACTCGCGCGAGATCTTCAGCGCCCACTTGCCGGCGGCCGCACACATGGCCGGGATCGACAGGCGCCCCGCGTTCAGGGTGGTGAGCGCGATCTTGAGGCCCTCACCCTCCTTGCCGAGCCGGTTCTCCGCTGGAACGCGCACCTGGTGGAAGCGGGTGAGGCCGTTCTCGATGCCTTTGAGACCCATGAAGGAGTTGCGCCGTTCGACGGTGATCCCTTCGGCGGTCCCCTCGACGACGAAGGCGGTGATGCCGCCTTTCTGTTGACCGTCACCGTGCCCCTCGTGCGCGGGCACCCGCGCCATGACGACGAGCAGCTCCGCGACGACCCCGTTGGTGGTCCACAGCTTCACCCCGTCCAGCAGGTATGCCGTGCCGTCGTCCGTGGGGGTCGCGGTGCTGCCCATGCGGGCCGGGTCCGAGCCGACGTCGGGCTCGGTCAGGAGGAACGCCGAGATGGCGCCAGCGGCGCATCGGGGCAGGAACGCCTGCTTCTGCGCGCTCGTGCCGACCAGCTTGACCGGCTCGGGCACGCCGATGGACTGGTGTGCCGACAGGAGCGCGCCGAGGCTGGGGTGCGCCGACCCGATCAGCATCAGCGCCTTGCCGTACGACGACATGGTCAGGCCGAGCCCGCCGTACTCCCGAGGGATCTTCATGCCGAAGGCGCCGATGTCGGCGAGCCTGGCGAGGTCGTCGTCCGGGATCTTCGCCTCGCGCTCGATCCGTGCCCCGTCGATCTGGGCGCAGACCTCGCGCAGCCTGGCCAGGAACTCCTCGCCGCGGGCCTCGTCCTCGGCCGCGGCCCGCGGGTGCGGGTGGACCAGGTCGAGGTCGAAGTGGCCGAGGTAGAGGCCCTTCGCGAAGCTGGGGCGCTCCCAGTCCGACTCGCGGGCAGCCTCGGCGACGGCGCGCGACTCGCGCTCGCTGGCGTGCACCGTGGGCTCGGCGCCACGCGGGGGAGTCGCGCCGTCCGGAGAAGTCGCGTCTGTCGGGGGACGGTCCTGCTCGACGTCACTGCTCATGTGATCGCCTCCTGCCTGCACGCTACTCCCGGGTAGGCCGGGCGACCACCGGGCTCAGAGGTCCGTCATCCACTGCCGCCAGGTTTGGGTGACCTGCATGCCGACGTGCTCGTAGAGACCGAGCGCTCCCGTCCTCGAGTCGGTGGACAGCTCGCTGACGGTCGCTCCGTGCTCCCGGGCGCGCGCGAACGCGTCGACGAGGAGGGCGCGGGCCAGACCCAGGCCGCGCTGGTCACGTCGGACGGCGATCGCGTCGACGTATCCCGTGGCCCCGGCGAGGATCGTGTAGCAGACCCCCACGTCCGTGCCGCCGGGGTCGACCACGAACCGGATCTGCCACGGCTCGAACCCCGGCCGCAGCGGGCCGCGCGGCGCCCAGTCGTCGTAGCTCGACGGGTCGCGGTCGGGCCACTCGTTGAAGGCGTCCTCGATGAGCTGGAAGGCGACCCGCCCGTCGGCAGGACCCGCGAACTCGCGCAGGGTGTAGCCGTCCGGCAGGGGCTGTGGCTCGATGGTGAGGTCCGCAGGCAGCTGCAGCACCCACGAGGTCCAGCCCAGCCGATAGCCGCGGGCCCGGAAGAACGCCTCGGCGCTCGTGTCGCCGGGGACGGTCTGTCCGACCAGCTCCGACCCCCGGGCGCGCGCACACTCCTCGAGCCAGTCGGCGAGCCAGCTGCCGATGCCTCGGCCACGGTGGTCGGGGTGCACTGAGGCGTCGGCCCGACGGCCCTTGAACACCTCGCCGTATGCGGCCAGGCGCTCGCCGTCCCACACGCCGATGCTCTCGGACTCGAGGTCGAAGCTGCCGCGGGCCCAGTCGCCCTCGATGTCCTCGACCTCGATCGCTGCCTCGCCGAGGTCATGGGTCTCGGATGCTTCGACGAGCTCGAAGACGGCGCGGGCGTCTGAGGGCGACATGGGGCGGGCCACCAGCCCCTCGGGGAGTTCCATGTCGGACATCGTGACGGCGGGGAGCGGTCTGCGCATCCGATTTCTGGCCGGTGCCTCCCTCGTGGCTCGCGTCGCCCTTGACTGTCGTGGAGAACTGATATGCAATATATCGCATTCCCGTTCCCTCGCCTCGACTGCCGGTCTCCCGTGCCCTGCTGCGTGACGACGTGTTCGGCCGGGTGCGGGACGCCATCGTCGACGGGACCCTGGGTCCCGGCGAACAGCTGCGCGACCAGGAGCTCGCCGCCTGGCTCGGGGTGAGCCGCACGCCGGTCCGCGAAGCCTTGCTCCGGCTGCAGCAGGCGGGTCTGGTCCAGTCGCAGCCAGGTCGCTCGACGACCGTCGCGACTCTCGACAACCGCGCGGCTCGCGATGCCCAGGCGGTCGTCGCGGCGATGCACGAGCTCGCGGTGCGAGAGGCCGTGGGCCTGCTGACCGCGGACGACCTCGCCCACATGCGAGACGCCAACGAGCGCTTCGAGGCCGCCCTCAAGGCAGGAGACCCCGATGCCGCCCTCGACGCCGACGACGAGCTGCACGGCATACCCGTCGCTGCGGCGGGCAACGCCGCGCTCGCGTCGGTGCTCGACCAGTTCACGCCGGTCCTCCGGCGGGTGGAGCGGCTGCGCTTCGGGTCGCTGTCGGGCCGTGGTTCAGTCGCGTTGCACGCGCGGCTCATCGACCTGTGCGAGGCGGGGGAGCGAGAGGCCGCAGCGCAGGTGTCACATGCGACCTGGCAGACCCTCGCGCCGCTGCTCGACACCTGACGCATCCCCGACCGCCCTGCCCTCAAAGGAGATCCGATGTCGATCCACGACTTCGAGCGCTACCCGCTCACCTTCGGCCCCAGCCCGGTGCACCGGCTGGCGCGACTCACCCACCACCTCGGGGGCGCCCAGGTGTGGGCCAAGCGCGAGGACTGCAACAGCGGTCTGGCCTTCGGTGGCAACAAGACCCGCAAGCTCGAGTACATCGTCCCGGACGCCCTTGCGCAGGGTGCCGACACTCTCGTGTCCATCGGCGGCTACCAGTCCAACCACACTCGCCAGGTGGCGGCGGTCGCCGCGCACCTCGGGCTCAGGTGCCGTCTGGTGCAGGAGAGGTGGGTCGACTGGGACGACCCGGTCAACGACAAGGTCGGCAACATCCTGCTGTCCCGCATCATGGGTGCCGATGCCCGGCTCGACCCGCACGGCTTCGACATCGGCATCCGCTCATCGTGGGAGGACGCGCTGCGCGAGGTCGAGGAGGCGGGCGGCAAGCCCTACGGCATCCCCGCCGGCGCCTCGGAGCACCCGTTGGGCGGGCTCGGCTTCGCCAACTGGGCGTACGAGGTCGCCGAGCAGGAGCGCGCCCTGGGCGTCTTCTTCGACACGGTCGTCGTCTGCACGGTGACCGGTTCGACCCATGCGGGCATGGTCGCGGGCTTTGCGGCTCTCGAGGACGCAGGCGCTCGCCCGCGGCGGGTGCTGGGCATCGACGCGTCCGCCACCATCGACAAGACACGCGGCCAGGTGCGTCGAATCGCTCAGCACACGGCCGACCTCATCGGGCTCGGACGCTCGCTGCGGGACGACGAGGTGACCGTCCTCGAGGGCTGGGCCGGTGACCTGTACGGCATCCCGGTCGAGTCCACGGTCGAGGCGATCAGGCTGAGCGGCCGACTCGAGGGGATGATCATCGACCCGGTCTACGAGGGAAAGTCGATGGCGGGACTGGTCGAACTGGTGACCTCGGGCCAGATCGCACCCGACTCGACCGTGCTCTACGCCCACCTGGGTGGCCAGCCCGCCCTCAACGCCTACTCCGGCATCTTCGACGAGTCGATGTAAACGCGCTGGTCATCACCGGCGCGTTTACATCGACTCGGAGGTAGAGGTAGCAGCGAACGTCCACCCGCGTTCGGCGAGGGCCTCGCGCAGGAACCGCAGGGCGATCGGCCCCACACCATGCAGGGCTGCCAGCTCGGGCTCGCCGAGGTCGCGTACCTGCTCGAGCGTCCAGATGCCCTTGGCTCGTAGGGCTCGGGTGGCCGGGGCGCCGATCCGGGGCAGGGGGGTGCCGTCGGGTGCGGCCGGGCGGTCGATCCGAGGCGTGCCCGACTCGGCGTCGACCACCGCCGCCCCACGCGGCGACAGCCGATAACCGATGTCTAGCGACTCGGTGAGCCCGAGCTCCTTGAGCTTGCGGACGTCGCGCTTGAAGCTCGGGGTGTCGCGCCCCAGCTCGGCGGCGAGCTCGGGCGCACGGACCGTCGGGCAGCGGTCGATGATCGCCAGCGTCGCCCTCGTCCAGGGCCCGATCGCGGACGCGCGGTCCAGCCGGTCCAAGCGCTCGCGGATCGTGGCCACCTCGTCGGCCTCGGGCACCGAGGCACGCAGCTGCTCCCTCGGGTCGGCGCCCGCGTGGCGCAGCCCGACCCGCCAGACCGGACGGTCGGCCTTGGCCTCGAGCATCCGGCGCAGGTCGGCCAGCGACGCGGCACCGGCTCGTCTGGCCTCGTCGGCGGTGATGCGCGACGGGGCGACCTGGTCGACCGAGGTCACCTCCAGCAGGCCCACTCTGGTGCGCAACCTGGTTCCGACCACCACGCGCGGCCGGTCCCAGCGGCGGAAGGCGAGGTCGACGTCGCCCGCCTTGATGGCCGCGAGGGTGTCCGGTCGGATCATCATGGCCTGCAACCTATCGAGTTGTGTGCCTGAGACTGACCCATCGGCCCGTCTCGGGCACACGACCTCGGCGTCCGGATGGTGGGCGCGGCGGCTCGGACGATGGACGGATGCCGGCCGCGCGGCATACCCTCAACTCGTGCGTTCTCTGCGCCTCCTCCTTCGCCGCCGCGGCGGGGCCTGACCGATCAGCCGCCCCTCGTCGCGGAGTAGCGTTGCCCCGGCTGGCTTCAGCAGCAACGAATCGTTAGGCGAGAGAACATGATTCACCCGCAACAGCCGTCGGGTATGCCGGTCGCGAAGTACGTGCCGTTCAAGGACCAGATCCCGTTCGAGCTCCCGGACCGCACGTGGCCGACCCGCGTCATCGAGCGGGCGCCGCGCTGGTGCGCTGTCGACCTGCGCGACGGCAACCAGGCGCTCATCGACCCGATGAGCCCGGATCGCAAGAAGCGGATGTTCGAGCTGCTCGTCCGAATGGGCTACAAGGAGATCGAGGTCGGCTTCCCGTCGGCGAGCCAGACCGACTTCGACTTCGTGCGGATGCTCATCGAGGACGACATGATCCCCGACGACGTCACGATCCAGGTGCTGACGCAGTGTCGTGACCACCTCGTCGAGCGCACCTTCGACTCCATCCGCGGGGCCAAGCAGGCCATCGTGCACTTCTACAACTCGACGTCGATCCTGCAGCGACGCGTGGTGTTCGGGCTCGACCAGGACGGCATCGTCGACATCGCGCTCCAGGCCGCGCGGCTGTGCCGCAAGCTCGAGGAGACCATCCCCGACACGACCGTCTACTACGAGTACAGCCCGGAGTCCTACACCGGGACCGAGCTCGAGTTCGCGGTGCGGATCTGCAACGAGGTCGCCGACGTCATCGACCCGACGCCGGACCACAAGATGATCATCAACCTGCCCGCCACGGTCGAGATGGCCACGCCCAACGTCTACGCCGACTCGATCGAGTGGATGATCCGCCACCTCGAGCGCCGCGAGTCGATCGTCGTGAGCCTGCACCCCCACAACGACCGGGGGACCGGTGTCGCCGCGGCCGAGCTGGGCTACCTCGCCGGCGCCGACCGCATCGAGGGCTGCCTGTTCGGCAACGGCGAACGCACCGGCAACGTCGACCTCGTCACCCTTGGCATGAACCTCTTCAGCCAGGGCATCGACCCGCAGATCGACTTCTCCAACCTCGACGACATCCGTCGCACCGTGGAGCACTGCAACCAGCTGCCCGTGGGCGAACGCCACCCGTGGGGCGGGGACCTGGTCTTCACCGCGTTCTCCGGGTCGCACCAGGATGCGATCAAGAAGGGCTTCGAGGACATGGACCGCCAGGTCAAGGCATCCGGCAAGTCAATCAACGAGCTGGTGTGGGGTGTGCCCTACCTGCCGATCGACCCGCACGACGTGGGCCGCTCCTACGAAGCGGTCGTCCGCGTCAACAGCCAGTCGGGCAAGGGTGGGGTCGCCTACCTGCTCAAGACCGAGCACCAGCTCGACCTGCCACGTCGCCTCCAGATCGAGTTCAGCGGCGTCGTCCAGGCCAAGACCGACAGCGAGGGCGGCGAGGTCAGCGCGGCCCAGCTGTGGGAGATCTTCCAGGACGAGTACCTGCCCGCCGTCGACGGGGCCGTCAACACGTGGGGCCGGTTCACCCCTGTCAGCCACTCGCTGATCAGCGAGCAGGGCGGCGTCGACAAGATCAGCGCCACCATGCTCGACCGCGGCGTCGAGGTCACCGTCGAGGGCACCGGCAACGGACCGATCGCCGCGTTCATCGATGCGCTGTCGACCCTCGGGGTCGAGGTGCGCGTGCTCGACTACGCCGAGCACGCGCTGTCCGCCGGTGGCGATGCGAAGGCTGCTGCCTACGTCGAGTGCGCCGTCGGCGACCGCGTGCTCTGGGGCGTGGGCCTGCACTCCTCGATCGTCAAGGCGTCACTCACCGCGGTGCTGTCCGCCGTCAACCGAGCGGAGCGGATGGCCCCGGTCGAGTGAGTCGAGGTATGCCGCGTGGCCGAGGCACGCGGCCGAGCCGCGCGGCATACCTCGGTCAGCGGATGCGGGTGGCGTAGGTGACCGTGGTGGGCGCCGACTCGTTGCCCACGAGGTCGGTGGCGGTCGCGCGGACGGTGACCGACCCGGCCTTGCCGGTGAGCACTCCGGCCCGGGCGAAGAAGTCCTCTGCGAGCACGACCGACCACGTGCCGGAAGCGCTGGCGGTCGTGGTGGCGTAGGGCGTTCCGTCGGCATGCTGCACGGTGACCGTGAGCCCGCCCTCAGCCGTCGTGCCCGAGAGCGTGACGGTGCGGGTCCTGATCGTCGATCCGGGTACGGGCGACACGACGGTCGGGGGTGCCGGGGCGAGCGTGTCGACGATGAAGGAGCGGGTCAGCGTGGTGACCACCTGCTGGGAGGCGACCATCGACACCGTCATCGTGCGATCGCCGTCGCTGACGTAGGGCAGCTCCCCGCTGTAACCGCCGGCGTAGCAGTTCTGTTCGTAGACATAGGGATCGGAGTCCACGCTGATGCGCAGGGTGGTGCCGTCTGCGCACTGCCCACTGAAGGGGACGAAGCCGTCGTGCAGCGACCCCTCCAGCGGGGTGTCGATGGTCAGCCTCGAGGGGTCGATCGCGAAGCGGACGTCGGCGCAGCCCTCTCCGCTGAAGCCTTCCCCATCGGTGAGGCGCGCGCAGATGCGGTTGTCCCCGTAGAACAGGTAGGCGTAGACGTACCAGTTGCCGTCACTGTCGGAGAACGCCTCGCGGACGTCCTGGCCGTTGATGGACACGATGACTGTCTGGTTGGGTCGGTTGCTGGTGCCCCGGATGGTCTGCGCGTCCGTGTCGACCGTCGACCCGTCGGCCGGCGTCGTCACGGCCACCTCGACCGGGGCGGGGGCGACGACGGTGAAGGCCCGGGTGACGGTGGCGAGGGTCGAGCCGCCGTACAGGGCGCTCACCGTGATCGAGTGGGAACCCGCCGCCGCCCCGTAGTACTCGTAGTAGAAGGAGTCGTCGCTGCACTCGACCGTCGCCGTCGTTCCGCCGTCGAGGGAGAGCGCCACCTGGGTGCCCGACTGGCACGCGCCGCTCGTGGAGAAACGCGTCGCGACGGTGGCGCCTTGCTCTGGCCAGACCACCGTGAACGCGCTGGGATCCGGCACCACCGTGCGGGTGACGCAGGCCGAGGCAAGGACGACGCCGTCGACGCGGACCAGTGCGCAGATCCGGTGGTCGCCGAGCCCGAGGTAGCCGACGTTGGTCGTCCAGGCACCGCGACCGTCGACGGTCGCGCTCTGCCCGGCGTCGACGTCGTCGACGATGAGGTCGACCGCGCCGTTCGGCGAGCTCGCCTTGCCGGTGACTGGCACGACGTTCGCCGTGCCCGAGGACCCGTCGGCCGGGCTGGTGATCGACACGCTGGCGCGCACCGGTTTGGCGGCCCCCGCAGGCAGGGCGCCGCCGACCAGGGCGACGAGAGCGGCGATCATCGCGGCCAGGGCGCCGAGCGGGCGACAGGTAAGGCGTGGGTGCATGCGGTATCCCCCCATAGCGGACGAGTCGACACTGTCTCGTGCCGGGAAGAATGACCCACGATGCAGGTGTTTGGCAACCCTCAATCTGCCCCTGACCTGCACTGATGCCACAAAGTGGAGCCGCCATCGACCGGGTCAGCGCACTCCGCGGGGGCGGAACTGGATCGAGATGCGCGGACCGACCGGCTTGCTGGTCTTGGGGATCGCGTGGTCCCAGGTGCGCTGGCACGAACCGCCCATGACGACGAGGTCGCCGTGCCCGAGGGAGAAGCCCCGAGACTCCCCACCGCCGCGCGGACGCAGCGACAGCGTGCGGGCCGAGCCGATGGACAGGATCGCGACCATCGTGTCGAGGTCCTTGGCGCGGCCGATCCGGTCACCGTGCCAGGCCACCGAGTCGCGCCCGTCGCGGTAGAGGCACATGCCGGCGGTGACGAACGGTTCGCCCAGCTCCGCGGCATACCAACGGCTCAGCTCCTCGCGGGCCTTCGTGAGGACCGGGTGGGGGAGTGCCCCGTCCTCGTCGTAGAACTTCAGCAGACGCGGGACGTCGACCATGCGCTCGTACATCTCGCGGCGCTCCGCGTGCCACGGCACGGCGTCGTGCAGCTCGTCGAACAACCGGTCGGCGCCGGCGAGCCACCCGGGGCGGTAGTCGACCCACGCGCCGCGCGACAGTGCCGTGCGCGTCAGGCCCGCCGACAACGGATGCAGCTCGATCTCGTCAGCGGTGTCGAGGAGCGAGCCCTGGAAGGCGATGGACATGGCATCACGATAACCCACGTTCGAACAGATGTTCTAGTATCTGATTCTGTCGAGCGCGGCGGCGGCCGGGTCTGTCCTCCAGTCGGTCATGCCGGGTGACGCTACCGTCGTCCCATGGCGGAGCGGCACACTGGCGACGACAAGCTGGCCAGCGGACTGGCGTGTGGCCTGTGGGTGGGCCTGGCCGCCGTCGGGCTGCTGGTCGCCATCGTCGTCGTGGCGGTTGTCGGCTTCGGCCTCTGAGCCGCGCGGCACGGCATACCGGCAATCCCGACGGGACTTGCGACAATGGCCGCATGCCGCTCTACCGCGACGAAGGGATCGTCCTGCGCACCCAGAAGCTGGGTGAGGCCGACCGCATCGTCACCCTGCTCACGCGCGGGCTGGGCAAGGTGCGTGTCGTGGGCAAGGGAGTCCGTCGCACCAAGAGCCGGTTCGGGGCCCGGCTCGAGCCGGCCATGATGGTCGACGTCCAGTGCTACGAGGGCCGCAACCTCGACACGGTGACGCAGGCCGAGTCACTCGCGTCCTGGGGCGACGTGCTCGCCCGCGACTACACGACCTACACCGCGGCCGCCGCCATGCTCGAGACCGCGGACCGGCTCACCGAGGAGCGCGAGCCCAACCTCCAGCAGTACCTCTTGCTCCAGGGGGCGCTGCGGTCGATGGCCGAGGGCCTGCACGACCCCGGTCTGGTCCTCGACGCCTACCTGCTGCGCGCGCTGGCCGTGGCCGGCTGGGCGCCGAGCTTCCACGACTGCGCACGCTGCGGCGCCGAGGGACCGCACCGCGCGTTCAACCTGGCCTCGGGCGGCACCGTCTGCCCGGTATGCCGCCCGGTCGGGTCCGCCGCGCCGGCGCCGGAGACGCTGGCCCTGCTGGCTGCCCTCCTGGCCGGTGACTGGGTCATCGCCGACGCGTCGCAGGGGCGACACCGACGGGAGGGCAGCACCCTGGCCAGCGCCTTCCTCCAGTGGCACCTCGAGCGGGGTGTGCGATCGTTGCGCCTCGTGGACCGACGTGACCCCGACCAGCCCCGTCTCGACTCCCGGGTGACCTGGTCGCCCGCTCCGCTCAGCGTGGTGGAGAAGGTCGAGGCGGCGCATGCCGCCGCCCAGGTGGCCAAGGCGTGAGCACGGCATACCCCAGGCCGTTTGCCCACCCGAGCGGCGCCCGACCGCCTTCGCTGCCCGCCGAGCTCGTGCCCCGGCACGTCGCGATCGTCATGGACGGCAACGGCCGCTGGGCCAACCAGCGGGGACTGCCCCGCACCAAGGGGCACGAAGCCGGCGAGGCGGCCCTGCTCGACGTGACGGCCGGTGCCATCGAGGCGGGCGTCAGCCACCTGTCGGCCTATGCGTTCTCGACCGAGAACTGGAAGCGAAGCCCTGACGAGGTGCGCTTCCTCATGGGGTTCAACCGCGACGTGATCCGGCGTCGTCGCGACCAGCTGCACGAGTGGGGCGTTCGGATGCGGTGGGTCGGCCGGCGGCCGCGCCTGTGGGGCTCGGTCATCAAGGAGCTCGAGGTCGCGCAGGAGCTGACCAAGGACAACACCGGGCTGACGCTGTACTTCTGCGTCAACTACGGCGGACGCGCCGAGATCGCCGACGCGGTGCAGCGGATCGCCGAGCAGGTGCAGCGGGGCAAGCTCAAGGCGGGCTCGATCGACGAGAAGACGATCGCGCGGCACCTGCCTGAGCCCGACATGCCGGACGTCGACCTGTTCGTGCGCAGCTCGGGTGAGCAGCGGACGAGCAACTTCCTGCTGTGGCAGAGCGCCTATGCCGAGATGGTCTTCCAGGACACGCTGTGGCCGGACTACGACCGGCGTCACCTGTGGGCGGCCATCCAGACCTATGCCGAGCGCGATCGGCGCTACGGAGGGGCAGTCGACCTGCCCACGAGCTGACGGGCCCACCGGACCCCCGAAGCGCCCGCTCCTGTCGACAGCCCCTAACTTCTGCTGGCTGTACTGACCGGACAGCTAGCAGAAGTTAGGACGACGCGCAGGTGGCGCAGGTGCCGAAGATCTCGAGGGTGTGGCGCACCTCGGTGAACCCGTGCTGCGCACTGACCCGGGCCGCCCAGGCCTCCACGGCCGCACCCTCCACCTCGACGGTCCGGCCGCACTCGCGGCAGACCAGGTGGTGGTGGTGGCCGGTCGAGCAGGCGCGGTAGACGGCTTCGCCCTCGTCGGTGCGCAGCATGTCGATCTCACCCTCGGCGGCCATCGCCTGCAGGTTGCGGTAGACGGTGGCGAGCCCGACCTTGTCGCCGCCCTCACGCAGCAGCGCGTGCAGCTCCTGCGCTGAACGGAACTCGCCGGTCTCCGCCAACACGGCAGCGACGGCGGCCCGCTGGCGGGTGGGCCGACGGGCGCCCTCGGTGGTGGGTCGTTCCTGGACTCCGGTCATTGCGGTGCCGCCTCCTTCGCTGCCTCGTGACTGCCGTCGTGCGGACTGGCGCCGAGCTGGCTGTCGCCTGGCTGACCCTCGCCGTGGTGGTGGCTGCCCGCCTCGTGCCTTGCTGGGTCGTGCTCGTCGTAGTGGCCCTCGTGCGGGGCGTGCCGGTGCCCGTCGTGCACGTAGTCGACGTGGTCGCCGTGGGCGACAGCGGGGTGGCCGCACTCGGGACCGTGCTCGTGGTCGTGGCGCTCGGCCCTGCGGTGCTGGTGGGCGCGCGCCCTGGCGACCGCCGCCGTGCCGGTTGCGGCCATCACGAAGAACCCGATGGCCAGCAGCACGATGGTTCCGCCGGACGGGGTTTCGGCATAGAACGACAGGATCACGCCGCCCACACTGGACACGACCCCCACCAGCACGGCCCACCGGGTGGACGCGCGGAAGCTGCGACCCAGCAGCTGGGCCGTCGCGTTGGGGATGATCATGAGGGCGCTGATGAGCAGCAGTCCGACCACGCGCATCGACACCACGACGGTCACCGCAGTCAGCACCGCCAGGGCGATGTTGAGCCCGGTCACCGGCAGCCCGCTGGCCCGGGCGTACTCCTCGTCGTTGGCGACGGCGAACAGCCACGGCCGGAGCAGCCAGGTCGCGAAGAGCACCACGAGGGCGAGCCCCGCGAACACCCACAGGTCGCGCTGGTCCGCGGTGGTGATCGCGCCGAACAGGTATGCCGTGAGGTTGGCAGGGCTGCTGCTCGGCGACTTCGCGATGATCACCACACCGGCGGCGATGCCGCCGTAGAACATCACGGCGAGGGCGATGTCGCCGCTGGTCCGGCCACGCCCGCGGATCACCTCGATCGCGACGGCCGCGGTAACTGCTGCCACCAGGGCCGTGAGGACCGGGGCCTGACCGGTGAGCACGCCCACCGCGACGCCGGCGAGCGCGACGTGACCCATCCCGTCACCGATGAGCGACAGTCGACGCTGGACGAGGAAGACACCCACGAGGGGCGCGGCGACACCGACGAGGACGGCCGCGATGAGGGCCTGCCGCATGAAGTCGAGGGAGAGCAGCTCGCTCATGAACGAACACCTCCGCGCGGGTCGAGGGGGCCTGCAGACGGTGCACCGGGGAGTCGGGGGGTGGTCATGCGGTCCTCGTCCTCGTGGTGGTGGTGGTCGGCCGACGAGGCGAACTCGCCGGTCCGCGCGGCGAACTCGTCACGCGACCCGTCGAAGGCGATCCGTCCGCCCTGAACGACCACGATGCGGGTCACGATGTCGGCCAGGGCCGCGAGCTCGTGGGTGACGATGACCATCGTCGTGCCGCGTCCGGCCAGCCGGGCCAGCACCGCCGACAGCACCTGTTGGTTGGCGGCGTCCACCCCGGCTGTCGGCTCGTCCATCAGCAGGACGTCGGGGTCGGAGGCCAGCGCGCGGGCGATGAGGACGCGGCGCTGCTGACCGCCGGACAGGGTTGCCACGTCGGCGTGCGCCCGGTCGTTCAGTCCGACGACGTCCAGGGCGCGGTCGATGATGGCGGCGTCCTGCGCCGACCTGATGACCGGTCGCCACCAGCGGTGGTGGGACAGCCGTCCGACCGCGACGATCTCGGTGACGGTCGCGCGCACGGACGCCGAGAGGGTGTGCCGCTGGGGGACGTAGCCGAGCCGGGCGAAGTCCGAGAAGGACTCGCGCGGCTGGCCGAAGAGCTCCACATCGCCACCGAGGTGGTCGTTGAGGCCGAGCAGGCCGCGGACGAGGGTCGACTTGCCGGATCCGTTCGGCCCGAGGACCGCGACCACCTCGCCGGGGCGGACGGTCAGGTTCGCGCCCGTGACGACGGGCTGGTCGGCGTAGCCGAAGCTCGCCCGCCGCAGCTCGATGATCGGCGCGATGTCCGTGGTGGTCATGAACACTCCTGTCCCGCGCGCAGGACCGCGAGGTTGGCCCGCATCACCGCGGGGTAGTCGCGGCCGGTCGAGGCGCTGGTGATGCCCTCGATCGGGTCGAGCACGGCCAGTCTCGCACCGGTCTCCCGGGCCAGCGCCTTGGCGACGTCCTCGCTGACCAGCGTCTCGGCGTACACGGTGCTGGCGCCGGTTTCCCGAATGTGCCTGGTCAGCTTGGCCATGGCGGCCGGGCTCGGTTCGGCGTCGGGGGTCAGTCCCGTGATGGACTCCTGGTGGAAGCCATAGGACTGGGAGAGGTAGCCGAAGGCGGTGTGCGAGGTGACGAGCTCGTGGTTGGCGCAGCTCTTCAGGCCGGTCCGGAACTCGGCGTCGAGGGTCGTCATCTGCGCGCGGAACGCCTTCGCATTCGCCTGGTATGCCGCGGCGTTGGGGCTGTCTCGCGTCGCCAGCTCGGCGGCGATCGCGTCGCCCACGTCGGCGTAGCGCATCGGGTCCAGCCAGAAGTGCGGGTCGCGGGCGCTGGTCCCGTCGGAAGCCTGGTCGGCGTGGTCGGCGTGTTCCTCCTCGGTCTCGCCCCCGTGGTCGTGGCCGTCCTCGACCAGGACGAGGTCGAGCCGGGCGGCGGGGGAGACGTCGAGAGCCGTGTCGCGGGCCTGCCCGTCGACGGCGGCGTCGACGGCGGGCTGGAAGTGCTTCTCGTAGACCACGAGGTCGGCCTGGGCGACCTTCGCGACCTGCCGCGGGCTGAGCTCGAGGTCGTGGGGCTCGGCACCGGCCTTGGTCAGGCCGGTGATGTCCACGTGACTGCCCCCGATCTGGGCCACGGCGTACTCGAGCGGGTAGAAGGCCGCGACGACACCCAGTCGCCCGTCGCCGGCGCCGCGCCCCCCGGTCCCGCCGCAGGCGGAGACCACGGCGATGGACAGCAGGCCTGCGACCAGACCGAGGGGGCGAAGCGTCATGACAATCATTCTCATCTCAAGTGAGAACGATTGTCAATATCGCTGCGGGCCTGCCTGTCGTCGGGCGAGGCTCAGCTGCGCGGGACGGCCTGGGTCACGGTGATGGCCAGCGCCATCAGCAGGACGGCGAACCTGCCCAGCCGCGCGGTCCGGTCCAGGGCAGGCCACGCGAGGTAGAGCGTCCAGCCGAGGAAGGCCACGACGACCGCCAGGAACAACCAGCCCCAGGAAGGGACGAAGATCCCGGCGACCATCAGGCTCAGGACCAGGAGGAAGGGGACCGCACGAGGCATCCGGTTCAGGGCGTTGATGACGGGCAGGCTGACGTCGGCGACGCGTTCACGCAGGGAGGGCACGGGCGAAACCCTATGTCGTCATCGGGTTCGGTCGTCAGCTGGTGCGCACCTGTGCCAGTGCCGCAGCGAACCTCGGGAGGCTCGCCTCGATGGTGGCCATGGTGGCGGTGATGCAGATCCGGAAGAAGCCGGGCGTCTCGAAGATCCGACCTGGCATGACGAGCACGCCCAGGTCAGCCAGCACCCGCACGAACGCCTCGTCGTCGGGCTCCGGCGAGCGCGGGAAGAGGTAGAAGGTCGCCTCGGGAACCGTCACGTCGTAGCCGATCGCTCGGAGCCCCTCGACCATCACATCGCGCTTGGACTGCAGGTGGGCCACGTCGATGCTCAGCTCCTCCAGGCGTGGGGTGGCGTACTGCATCACGTTGTTGGGGAACAGCCACCCCGCGGCGATCTGCATGCCCTCCACCGCGTCTATCACCGCCGCGACCACGTCGTCCGGCATCGACGGTGGCAGGGCGAGGTAGCCCAGCCGCTGTCCCGGCGACAACAGCGTCTTGCCGTAGGAGTAGCAGAGCAGCGTGTAGGGGTAGAACTGCGCCGGGCTGACGAAGCGGGCTCCGTCGAAGACCAACCTGTTGTAGGGCTCGTCGGAGATGAGGTAGATCCGTCGGCCGTGGCGGGCCGACGCGTCCTCCAGAAGCGTGGACAGGGCCCGGAGGGTCGACTCCGGATAGATGCGCCCCGTCGGGTTGTTGGGCGTGTTCACGATGACGACCCGGGTCCTCGGAGAGATTGCGGCCTCGATGGCGTCGAGGTCGAGGTCGAACGTCGCGGGGTCGATCCTCACCTTGACGGGGACCAGTCCCGCCTCCAGCGCCAGGGACTCGTAGAGGAACCACGGTGGCAGGCTGAAGATGACCTCGTCGCCGGGGTCGGCCACCGACTTGAGCGAGGTCGCGATGGCGCCGAACCCGCCGGTCGTCATCCGGATCCGGTCGCTCGGCCACGGCATCCCCAGGTGGCGCGACAGGGAGGCGGCGGCAGCCTCCTGGGCACTCTCCTGGCTGAACTTGTAGGCGAACCAGAGCTCGTCCTTCGGCAGCGCCGCCTCGCGCAGCGCCTCGACGTAGGGCGGCTGAGGGAGCTCGTGCGGGTCGCCGAAGGTGAAGTCGAGCACACCCTCCTCGAGACGCCGCTCCTGGTAGCCCGACTTGCGCGCGAAGTCGAAGAGCATGCGGAACGACTCGGCCTGCTGGATCTGGACGGACCGCGCGGAGACGGGGTGGTCGTTCATGCCCATCGACGCTAGCGCTCGGCCCGGCGAGCGGGACCACCATTCGACGGAGGCGGCCACCCGGCATACCCGTCGAGAGGCGAGCCGACGCACGCACAGTAACCTTCTGCGCATGGCTGCACCCTCCACCGTCGACACCGTCGTCTCCCTCTGCAAGCGCCGGGGCTTCGTCTTCCCCTGCGGCGAGATCTACGGAGGCACGAGGTCGGCCTGGGACTACGGCCCGCTCGGTGTCGAGCTCAAGGAGAACATCAAGCGCCAGTGGTGGAAGAGCATGGTCACCAGCCGCGACGACGTCGTCGGCCTGGACTCCTCGGTGATCCTCCCGCTCCAGACGTGGGAGGCCTCGGGCCACGTCGCGACGTTCTCCGACCCGCTCGTCGAGTGCTTGTCCTGCCACAAGCGGTTCCGCGCCGACCACCTGCAGGAAGCGGTCTTCGAGAAGTCGGGCGCCAAGCACGGCCTGACCTCGCCTGACGAGGTCAAGCTCGCCGATGTCGCCTGCACCAACTGCGGCACCCGGGGCCAGTGGACCGAGCCGCGTCAGTTCTCCGGGCTGCTCAAGACCTACCTGGGTGTCGTCGAGGACGAGTCGGGGCTGCACTACCTGCGACCCGAGACCGCGCAGGGCATCTTCCTCAACTTCCTCAACGTGATGAACACGGCCCGCAAGAAGCCGCCGTTCGGCATCGCCCAGACCGGCAAGAGCTTCCGCAACGAGATCACCCCCGGCAACTTCATCTTCCGGACTCGCGAGTTCGAGCAGATGGAGATGGAGTTCTTCGTCAAGCCCGGCGAGGACGAGGACTGGCACCAGTACTGGATCGACGAGCGCACCCGCTGGTACACCGACCTGGGCATCAACCCCGACAACCTGCGCCACTTCGAGCACGCCCAGGAGAAGCTGAGCCACTACTCCAAGCGCACCGTCGACATCGAGTACCGCTTCGGGTTCACGGGCAGCGAGTGGGGCGAGCTCGAGGGCATCGCCAACCGCACCGACTTCGACCTCACGACGCACAGCAAGCACTCCGGCACCGACCTGGTCTACTTCGACCAGGCCAGCGGCGAGAAGTACACGCCCTACGTCATCGAGCCGGCGGCCGGGCTGTCGCGCAGCCTCATGACGTTCCTCGTCGACGCCTACACCGAGGACGAGGCGCCCAACACCAAGGGCGGCGTCGACAAGCGCGTCGTGCTCAAGCTCGACAAGCGGCTCGCCCCGGTCAAGGCCGCCGTGCTGCCGCTGTCGCGCAACGCCGACCTGTCGCCGAAGGCCCGCGACCTGGCCGCCACGCTGCGCCAGCACTGGAACATCGACTTCGACGACGCCGGCGCGATCGGTCGTCGCTATCGCCGCCAGGACGAGATCGGCACGCCGTTCTGCATCACCGTGGACTTCGACACCCTCGAGGACCAGGCCGTGACGATCCGCGAGCGCGACACCATGGCGCAGGAGCGCGTCGCGCTCGACCAGGTCGAGTCCTACCTCGGCGCCCGCCTTCTCGGCTGCTGACCCCCAGCCCACCGTCCCCTGCAGCACCACCGTCCCCTGCAGCAACGGTGGGGTATGCCGCGGCGGGAGCCAACCTTTTGCGCCCCCTCGTGCGTTACTGGGGGTGAGGGCACTCGCTGAGGTGTGGGAGGTGGAATGCAGCACGAGGTGGACGAGGAGTTCGCCCGCTACGTGCGGGCGCGCCAGCACCGGTTGCTGCGGGCGGCGTACCTCGTCTGCGGTGACGCCCACCTGGCCGAGGACCTGCTGCAAGGAGCCCTGACCAAGCTCGCCACCCGCTGGGACAAGCTCCGGCACGAGAACCCTGATGCCTACGTGCGCCGGATCCTCTACCGCGATGCTGTGTCGTCGTGGCGCAAGACGCGACGCGAGTCGCTGTCGTCGCTGCCCCTCATCGAGGTCCCCGTCCACGACCGGTCGGCCCAGACCAGCCAGCGGGTCGACCTCGAACGAGCCCTGGCGGAGCTCACGCCCAAGCAGCGAGCGGTCGTCGTGCTCCGGTTCTTCGAGGACCGCACCGAGCACGAGTCCGCCGAGGTGCTCGGAGTCTCGGTGGGCACGGTCAAGAGCCAGACGCATGCGGCGCTGGCCCGGCTCAGGGCGTTGCTGCCGGACTTCGCGCCGCACTTGTCCGGAAAGGACCAGCCATGACCGACCGCGATCTCGGTGCCCTCCTGGAGCGGGCCAGCGAGCACCTGCCCGGGGTGGACTTCGCCCAGGGTGCGTGGGCCGCTGCCGTGGCGGAACGAGCCCGTCGCCGTCGGCTGGCCGTGGGCGCCCTCGGTGCCGTCGCAGCAGCGGCGCTGGCGGTCGCCGCCGTCCAGCTGGGCGGCTCGACCAAGCCCCGGCCCACTCCTGCGACCTCGTCCACGACGCCGGCGATCGTCGGCACGTTGTCGGACGGAACGGCATACGCGGTCATGCCGCTGGAAGGCGCCGAGGCACAGCTGCCCGACTTCGATGCCGGGCTGCCCTCGGTCATCGACGTCCGCGCCAGGAAGGCCCACCCGTTTGCCGGCCCGCCCACCTCCGTGGTCGCCGTCTACCTCCGCGCTGACGGAGACGTCTTCCACCCGGTGCTCGTGGCAGGGGACGGGACGCAGGTCGTCCTCGACGAGCTCGACCTCGTGACGACCAACGACGCCAACGGAAACGCCGCGACCCCGCTGGGTCCCCGCGCGTTCGGCGGCGGTGGTCGCTACGTCGTGTTTCCGCAGCGGGACGACGTCGTCGTGCTCGACACCCAGACGGGCGACGCGGTTTCGTATGCCGTGCCCTCCGACCACGTGGAATGGGCCGGCTGGAACGCCGGGGACAGGACGATCGTCGCGAGGGACGCCGAGCAGGCCTGGACGATCGACCCCGGCAAGCCCGGGTCGGCGGCGGTACCCGTCGACGGCGGCTACGAGGGGAAGTACCGGATCACTGCGACGGACAGCACTCCCACAGCGATTCGTCTGACGGCCTACGACGACCTGGCCAGGCCGATGGACCCCGTGTCCCTCCGGGCGCCGGTGTCGGGTGTCTCGGGGGAGACGGTGAACACCCAGGGGTCGGCGGCAACAGGGGCGTTCTTCGACCAGAACGTGACGGCGGACGTGATTCGTCGCGGCAACGGCCCGATCTACCAGGGGCTGCTGGTCGTCGACGTGGGCTCCACCTCGGCCCGGGTCCTGCTGGCACCGGAGAACCCGGACGGGCAGACCGGTCGGTTCAAGGGGTGCTGCACCGTGCTCGGCTGGGCCGATGCCAGGACCGTCCTCTACGAGTCGGTCGGCAGCCACGGCCGGTGGATCCTCGCCTGGAACGTCGACACGGGAGCGGTCTACGAGGTGGCCCGTCTGACCACTGGGGCGCCCGACGATCCCCGGACTGCCATCGCACTCAACGTGGGCATGCGCAACTGAACCGCCCCGGTCACCGCTCGCTCGCCGACCCACCTGACAGACGTCACGGTGACCTCGTGACGGCTGTCCGAGGCGCGCGCGGGTCGTCGGCGGCATGGTGGAGCCATGCCACAGACGCAGACCCCGACGCAGACCGTGGGGCCGCCACGAGCCACCGAGGTGCCCGCCATCGAGCTCCGGGGGCTCACGAAGAGCTTTGGCAGCGTCCGGGCTGTCCGCGGGATCGACCTGACCGTGCGGCCGGGCGAGATCATCGCGTTCCTGGGGCCCAACGGGGCCGGCAAGACGACCACGATCGACCTGATGCTCGGGCTGTCGCGCCCCGACCAGGGAAGCGCCCTGGTCTACGGCATGGAGCCCTCGGCGGCCGTTCGCCGCGGGCTCGTCTCGGCCGTGATGCAGTCCGGCGGCCTGCTCAAGGACCTGACCGTCGAGGAGACGCTGCGCCTCACGGCAAGCCTGTTCAGCGACACTCGACCAGTGGCGGAGGTGCTGGGTCGCGCCGGCATCGCCGACATCGCCGCAAGGCGGGTCGTGAAGTGCTCGGGCGGCCAGCAGCAGCGCCTGCGGTTTGCCATGGCGCTGCTGCCCGACCCCGAGCTGCTCGTGCTGGACGAACCCACGACCGGCATGGACGTCACCGGGCGTCGCGACTTCTGGGGAGCCATCCGTGAGGACGCCGCGCAGGGGCGCACGGTGCTGTTCGCCACCCACTACCTCGAAGAGGCTGATGCCTACGCCGACCGGATCGTGCTGGTCAGCCACGGCCGCGTCGTCGCTGACGGCACCGCTGCGCAGGTCAAGGCGCTGGTGTCCGGACGGACCGTGCGGGCGACGTTGCCGGGTGCGGATGTCAGTGCGCTGCAAGGACTTCCAGGAGTCGAGACGGTCGAGCTGAGAGGTGATTCCATCCTGATCGCGTCCACCGACAGCGATGCCGTCGCCCGCCACCTGCTCGCGTCCACCGACGCTCGCGACCTCGAGATCACCTCGCGCGGGCTCGAGGACGCCTTCATCTCGCTCACCAAGGAAGAAGGCCAGCCATGAGCACCACCAGCGCGTCCACGACTGCTCCCGCGGTCCCGCAGCGGAACGTCCCACCCCTCGGCGGCCTCAACAGCACCCTGCTGCGGATCGAGGTGCGCCGCCTGCTCCGCAACCGACGCACCGTGATCTTCTCGATCGTCCTCCCTGTGGTCTTCTTCCTGCTGTTCGGCACGGGGAAGGACTACTCGTTGCAGAGTGCCGGACCGCACGGCAACTGGGCGGCCTCGATCATGATCTCGATGGCGCTGTACGGCGCGATGCTCTCCACGACCGCGGGTGGCGCGATGGTCGCCACGGAACGCAGCCAGGGTTGGAGCCGCCAGCTGCGGCTCACGCCGCTGACCCCCGCGGCATACATCGTCGTGAAGGTGCTCGTCGCGATGCTCCTCGGTGCGGTCTCGGTCGTCGTGACGTATGCCGCGGGCGGCTTCACGCAGGCGCAGCTGGATGGCCCGCTGTGGGTCGAAACAGCCCTGATCGCCTGGGTGGGGTCGCTGGTCTTTGCCGCGTTCGGGGTCTTCATGGGGTACTTGCTCCCGAGTGAGAACGTCATGCAGATCCTCGGTCCGGGCTTGGCCCTGTTGGCCTTCCTGGGTGGCTTGTTCACGCCGCTGGACCAGCTGGGGTCGACGTTCCAGACGATCGCCGAGCTCACCCCGATGTACGGCCTCAGCGAGCTGGCCCACGCGCCCCTCAAGGGGATCGGTCCGGGGTGGGCGGCCGTGGTCAACGTCGCCGTCTGGCTCGCAGTCTTCGCAGGAGGGGCGGCGTGGCGGTTCCGACGAGACACGGCCCGCGTCTGAGCCTGCGGCAGGCGTTGCGGCCGTTCACCACCGACCCGGTCTCTGAGAGGCTGGGCCCTGTGAGCCTGCACAGCACGGAGGACGCGGTCCCCGAGACGCACGGACGTGCCGGGGTCCCCGACCCTCGCCCGCAGTTCTTCGCGGGCACGGGGGACAACACATGGGGCGAACGCGTTCTCGGATTCTTCTTCGCCAGCATCTGGCTCGTGTTCCTCTGGGACGCGGTTGGTGCGGCCTGGGAGCAGCGAGAGACCCTGCGTGCAGACGGCGGCCTGGTGGTGCTCGCGCTGTTCGTCGTGCTCTACCTCGTGCACTTCTCCCACCTGCGAGCGGCTGTCTGGGGGACTCGCGGCGCGATCGGTTCCCGCTGGTACGTCACGTCGGTGGGGCTCCTCTACTGGGCAGGGCTGGCCGTCCTGGCGGCGCTGGCCACCGTCACCATCGGCCAGGAGGGCGCGGCCACCTGGGTGTTCCTCGCGGTGTCGGGGTTGTGGACCTTCCGGGTTCGCATCGGGCTGGCGATCGGAGGAGCGCTGGTGGCGCTCTACGAGTTCCTCACCCTCCACGTCGACGGCTGGCGCCACGACGCGAGCATCAGCATGTCGATGGTGCTCGCCATGGCCGCCGTCACCGGAGGCATGATCGCGTCGCAGCGGCAGCGGGCCCTCGCCGAGGCGCGCGAGGAGAACGCGCGACTGGCCATCCAGGACGAGCGCAACCGGATGGCCCGGGACGTCCACGACATCCTCGGCCACAGCCTCACGGTCATCACCGTCAAGGCCGAGCTGGCTGCGCGGTTGATGGACGTCAGCCCGGAGCGGGCCAAGGTGGAGGTTGCAGACCTCGAGCGGCTGGCGCGAGACGCCCTCGCCGACGTACGCCAGGCCGTGGCCGGTTTCCGCGAGACGTCGTTGCCGGCCGAGCTGGCCCGCGCCCGGTCCTCGCTGGCGGCCGCAGGCATCGAGGCGGACCTGCCCACCGCGGCCGACGCCGTGCCCAGCCACCTGCGCGAGCTGTGCGCCTGGGCGCTGCGCGAGGGCGTCACCAACGTCATCCGCCACAGCGGGGCAACCAGCTGCCGCGTGACCCTCGACGAACGCGGGATCACCATCGTCGACAACGGTGCCGGGTCCCGGCCCGGCACGCCCGGCACTGGCCTGGTCGGACTCAAGGAACGCGCGGAGGGCGCCGGCGCCCGCCTCTTCACGGCAGCCGTCTCACCACACGGCTTCGAGCTGTCGGTCACCGCTTCCCCGCACCCGCGCTCCGCGGACCCGGACTCGCACGAGAGGGTTGAGGCATGACGATCCGCCTGCTGCTGGCCGACGACCAGGCCATGGTCCGTGGTGCCATCGCCACCCTCCTCGGCCTCGAACCCGACATGGAGGTCGTGGCGGAGGTCGGCAGCGGTGACGCCGTGGTCGCCGCGGCGCGCAGCAGCAAGCCGGACGTCGCGCTCATCGACGTCGAGATGCCGGGCCTGGACGGGATCGCGGCCACGGCAGCGCTCCACGACGCGATGCCGGCCGTGCGCGTCCTCATCGTCACGACCTTCGGCCGGCCCGGCTTCCTGCGTCGGGCGCTGCAGGCAGGGGCCAGTGGCTTCGTCGTCAAGGACACCCCCGCCCGTCAGCTCGCCGAAGCCGTGCGCCGCGTGCACTCCGGGCTGAGGGTGGTCGATCCGGCCCTGGCCGCCGACTCGCTGGCCGGTGGTGAGTCGCCGCTCACGGCGCGCGAGACCGAGGTGCTGGTGGCCGCCCGGGAGGGCGGGTCGGTGGCCGACATCGCCAGGCACGTGAGTCTCTCGGAGGGCACCGTGCGCAACCACCTGTCGTCAGCGATCGGCAAGACGATGGCCCGCAACCGCGCGGACGCCGTGCGGATCGCCGACGAGTACGGCTGGCTCTGAGCGGCTCGCGCTGAGCGGTGGTCCTGTGGCGCAGGCGCTCAAGCGCTCAGTCGCCGGTCGCCACAGGGCGGTTCGGGTCGGTGATCCACTCGCTCCACGACCCGACATAGAGCGCCGCCTCGATGCCGACCTCGTGCAGCGCGAGCACGGTATGCGCTGCCGTGACGCCGGATCCGCAGTAGGCCGCCACCGGTCCCGCTGTCGGAAGTCCTTTGCGGGCGAACACCTCTCGCAGGCGGTCGGCGACCAGGAACCGCCCGTCGGGATCCAGGCTGTCGGTCGTGGGGGCACTGACGGCGCCGGGCACCCGACCTGCGACCGGGTCGATCGGCTCGGCCTCGCCGCGGAACCGCTCGGGCGCCCGGACGTCGAGCAGCACGCCGTCCCTGGCCGCCCCACCCGCACCGGCGGCGTCGACGACGGACATGCCCCCGGCGTGCGCCTCGAACGTCCCCGCGCCGGGTGCGGGCAGCTCCGCCGTCACCGGTCCGCCGGCGGACCGCCAGGCGCCGAGCCCCCCATTGAGGACGCGCACGTCGCTCGCCCCGAAGTGGCGCAGCACCCACCACGCCCGGGCCGCGGCATACGAGGGGCCCTGGTCGTAGACGACGATGCGTGAGTCGTTCGCGGCGCCGCTTCGCTGCGCCGCTGCCGCGACCGCGTGCGCCTGGGGGAGCGGGTGCCGGCCACCGCGCCCCGGCGGCCCGGCGAGCTCGGCGTCGAGGTCGACGTGGTGGGCGCCGGGGAGGTGCCCTGCGGCATACAGCTCGCGCCCCGGCGGGCCCGCGGCGGTGGTGAGATTCCACTGGACGTCGATGAGGACCACGCCACCAGGGGTGCTGGTGAGCTCCTCGAGGAGGTCCTGGGCGCTGACGAGGGCACGCATTCGGCCAGTCAAGCATCAGATGGGAGACTGGGGCGCCATGACCGCCACCTCCACGCGCCACAGCGCGCCGACCGCCGTACTGCCGCCGCTGCAGATCGGCCGGCACACCATCGAGTCGCCGGTCGTGCTCGCCCCGATGGCCGGCATCACGAACCGGGCGTTCCGCAAGCTGTGCCGCGAGTACGGCGACCAGGGGCTCGACCAGGGTGGCGCCAGTGGCGCGACCTCGCTGTACGTCAGCGAGATGATCACCTCACGCGCCCTCGTCGAGCGCACGCCCGAGTCGATGCGGCTGATCGAGCACGACCCCCAGGAGAACCCGCGATCGATCCAGCTCTACGGCGTCGACCCCGCCACCGTCGCCGCCGCCGTGCGGATGCTCGTCACCGAAGACCGCGCCGACCACATCGACCTCAACTTCGGTTGCCCCGTCCCGAAGGTCACCCGCAAGGGCGGCGGCGCCGCCCTGCCGTGGAAACGCGACCTCTTCCAAGCCATCGTCACCGGCGCGGTTCGCGAGGCGAGCCCGTATGCCGTGCCCGTCACCGTCAAGATGCGCAAGGGCATCGACGACGAGCACCTGACCTATCTCGAGGCCGGGCTCATCGCCGAGCGGGCCGGGGTCGCAGCCGTCGCCCTGCACGGTCGCACCGCGTCGCAGGCCTACTCAGGTGAAGCCGACTGGAGCGCCATCGCACGGCTCAAGGAGACCGTGCGGAGCATCCCGGTGCTCGGCAACGGTGACATCTGGTCGGCCGAGGACGCCGTCCGGATGGCCCACGAGACGGGTTGTGACGGCGTGGTCGTCGGGCGCGGCTGCCTGGGTCGTCCGTGGCTGTTCACCGACCTCGCGGCGGCCTTCGCCGGGACGCCCGCGCGGGTCGAGCCCACGCTCGGCGAGGTGACGGCGACCATGCGCCGGCACACCGAGTACCTCATCGACTTCTACGGCGACGAGTACAAGGCCTGCCGTGACATCCGCAAGCACATCGCGTGGTACCTCAAGGGATTCCCCGCTGGTTCCACGGTGCGCCACCAGCTCGCGCTCGTCGACTCGCTCGCAGCGCTGGACCGGCTGATCGCCACGATGGACGCCTCGGCTCCCTGGCCGGGTGACGCCGCCGAGGGGCAACGCGGGCGGGCTGGATCGCCCCGACACGTCGCCCTGCCTGAGGGGTGGCTCGACAGCCAGGAGCTCAGCGAGGCCCACCGCCACGCCGTGTCCGAGGCCGAGCTGTCGGTTTCCGGCGGCTGACCCGACGCTCCGTCATGCAAAAGGCGAGTTGGCGCCGCTGTGGCTGCGGCGCTAACTCGCCTTTTGCATGAGTCAGTGACACGGAGCAGTGTCTATAGGTCAGGCGCCGGGTCAGCTCGGGAGAACGGTCGAGAGTCGGCGGATGGCTTCGGGGACCCGCTCGACGGTGACTCGACGGAACCCCATCGCGAGTCCGGGCCGCGGCGGCGTGTCCAGGAAACGCACCGACACCGGCTCGAGCGACACCCCGGCCTCCGACGCGGCCCTGGCCACCGCCACGTCGTCGACGGTCCGGTCGACGAAGTAGGTGCACAGGTGCAGCCCAGCCGAGGACGGGAGCAGCTCCAGGGTGCCTGCTGGCAGGCTCTCCAGACCGCTCACGAGGGCCGCCCGGCGCTGCGCGTAGACCCGGGTGACCCGGCGGACATGGGCGGAGAGCAGACCCTCGGCCATGAACCGCGCGAGAGCGCCCTGGGTCACGGCATCTCCCTGCCAGTCGGTCAGCAGCTTGGCCTGTCGCAGGGTGTGCTGAAGCGACTGGGGGGCGATGAGGTAACCCACGCGAAGTGACGGCATCAGGGTCTTGGAGAACGACCCGACATAGACGACGCGCCCGTCCCGATCGAGGCTCTGCAGTGGTGCGAGCGGCCGGTCCTCGAACCGGAACTCCGAGTCGTAGTCGTCCTCGACGATGACTGCGTTGCGTCGAGCTGCCCACTCCAGCAACGCGATCCGTCGCCGCAGTGACATCACCGCGCCGGTCGGGAACTGGTGGGACGGGGTGACGTAGACCATCCGGGCGGTGCGTGGGAGCTCCTCGACAACCAGGCCCTCGGCATCCACGCGCACCCCCTGGACCCGGGCGCCGTGCGAGACGAACAGCCGTGTCGCAGCGGTGTAGCCGGGATCCTCGACGACGACGACGTCACCGGGATCGAGCACCGCCCGCGCGACGACGTCGAGCCCCTGCTGGGCGCCATTGGTGAGCAGCACGTCCGCCGGGCCGGCGACGACGGAACGGGACAGGCCGGCATACCTCGCGATCTCTTGCCGCAGGGCGGCATCCCCGTGACCTTCGTAGGCCGAGGCGGCCAACAGCGACGGACGGAGCGTGGCCGAGACGAGCCGGCGCCAGACCGCGAGGGGGAACAACGAGGTGTCGGGACCGCCCACGGACAGGTCGAACTCAGCGGCCGGCGCGTCGAGCACCGGGGGAGGCAGGGTCGCCCAGACGGCCCGCGGTCGCACGTCGCCGACCGGTGCGTGCCGCGTGCGGTGTGGCACGACGTCCCTGCTCACGAAGGTGCCCGACCCGACCCGGGTCACCAGGAAGCCCTCAGCGGTCAGGCGGTCGTAGACCGTGGTGACGGTGCCGCGCGACAGGCCAAGCTCGGTGGCGAGCGCGCGCGTGGGTGGGACCCTCGACCCCGAGGCCAGCCGCCCGTCGACGAGGGCCTCGAGCAAGAGCTGGTAGAGGGTCGAGGCGCGGTCGCCGACGGCGACACCGTCGAGGGACAGGCCCAGGTGCGGGCGCAGGTGCAGGTCCACTCCACCAGCCTAGATTGGTCCAACCACGTTGACGAGAAGTGGCCCTTCGCACGGGTCCAATCGACCGGCACGCTGGACGCATGACCTCGACCACCTCGACCCCCACCAGCACCACCGGTACGCAGCCGTTCGGGCTGTCCGTTCCGCAGGGCGCCGCCCTGTCGATCGGTGCGGTGCTCGGCACAGGCGTCATCACGCTGCCGGCGATCGCCGCGGGTATCGCCGGGCCGGCCTCGCTCGTCGCCTGGGCGGCGCTGGTGCTGCTCAGCGCCCCGCTGGCGTCGACGTTCGCGGCGATGGGCGCGCGGTTCCCCGACAGCGGTGGGGTCTCGACCTACGTTCGGCGTGCCTTCGGGCCCAAGGCCTCCGCGGCCGTCGGGTGGTGCTTCTACTTCGCGGTACCCGTGGGGGCGCCGCCGGCGTCGCTGATGGCTGGAGGGTACGTCTCCGACGCCTTCGGCGGTGGACGAACCGTGGCTGTCACGGTCGCGGTCGCCCTCATCGTGGGCGTCGCGCTGATGAACGCCGCCGGGCTGCGCCTGTCGGGTCGCATCCAGCTGGGTCTCACCGCTGTCCTCGCCACCCTGATGGTGGTCACGATCGTGGCCGCACTGCCGCATGCCCGGATGGAGCACCTGCAGCCGTTCGCACCCCACGGCTGGGCCGCCGTGGGGCCGGCTGCCGCGTTGCTGGTCTGGGGCTTCGCCGGCTGGGAGGCCGTCGCGTCGCTCGCCGGGGACTATCGGCGACCGTCTCGCGACGTACCCCGGGCCACGGCAGTCGCCGTGGTGGTCGTCGGCACGCTCTACCTCGCCCTCGCTGCCACCAGCCTGATGGTGCTCGGGCCGGCCACGGGTTCGAGCGAGGCGCCGTTGTCCGACCTGCTCGCGGCGGGCCTCGGTGGACAGGTGCGGGTCGTCACGGCCGTGGTGGCCATCCTCCTCACGGTCGGCGCCATGAACGCGTACTTTGCGGGCGGGGCCCGGCTGGGGGCTGCGCTGGCCCGCGACGGCGCCCTGCCGGCATACCTCTCCGCGGGCTCGGGCGCTGGTGAGGTGCCCCGGCGGAGTCTGGCCGTCATCGCCGTGCAGTCGGTCCTCTGGCTGTTCGCCGGGGAGGTGCTGCACCTCGGTCTGACCCCGTTGATGCTGCTGGCCACCGGTTGCTTCACCCTCGTCTACGTCCTCGGCACCGCGGCCGCCGTTCGGCTGCTCCCACGCGGGTCCCGGGTGTGGTGGACCGCGATCGTGGCCCTGACGTCGGTGCTCGGACTGCTGGTCATGAACGGGTCGCACGTGCTGTGGGCAGTCGGGATCGCGGCGGCAGCTGTGGGCTACCGGACGTGGCGCGGGCGTCGGAGCGTCGTGGCAGGCTTCGCCCATGAAGCGGAAGGACACACCGAGCCAGATCGGCACACCTGGCGGGACTCCGGAGAGGCCTGCGACGTTCTTCTCGGGACCTGAGGAGTTCGGGGCCTGGCTGGCGGTCAACCACGACACTGCCACCGAGCTCTGGATGGGCTTGAACAAGAGGCACGTCGCCGACCGCGGGCTCACCTGGGAGGAGGCCGTCGTCGAGGCCCTGTGCTGGGGCTGGATCGACTCGGTCGCGCAGCGCATCGACGAGGACACGACGCGGCAGCGCTGGACCCCGCGCAAGCGCACGAGCAACTGGAGCGCGATCAACATCGCGGCCGTCGAGCGTCTGAAGGCCGAGGGCCGCATGCAGCCGTCCGGCCTTGCTGCCTACGACCTGCGCCGAGCCGACCGGTCCGGCATCTACTCCTACGATTCGGGTGAGGTCGAGCTGGCGCCCGAGTATGCCGCGCGGCTGGCCGCCGACGCCGCGGCCAGTGCCTTCTGGGAGGTCGCCACCGCGTCCTACAAGAAGCTCGCCCTGCACTGGGTGATGACCGCCAAGCAGGAGGCCACTCGGGACAAGCGGATGGCCCAGCTGCTGGCAGACAGTGCCGCCGGGCGACTGATCCCCGGCCAGCGCTACGGCGAGCAGCCCAAGTGGGTGGAGCGGGCTGCCGAGGCGGCCCGTGGTGCCCGGCCGTAGGCTCGGCGCCGTGGCTTACAGCTCGGTCGACCAGGAGCGCTGGGTGCGGGAGGACCCTGCCACCAGGCGCGCCGACCGCGACGACTTCGCCCGGGACCGGGCCAGGCTCGTCCACTCCGCCTCGCTCCGTCGACTGTCGGCCAAGACCCAGGTCGTGCAGCCCGGCGACGACGACTTCGTCCGCAACCGACTCACCCACAGCCTCGAGGTGGCCCAGATCGGTCGGGAGTTCGGCGAGGCCCTCGGCTGCAGCGCCGACGTCGTCGACTCCGCGTGCCTGGCCCACGACCTCGGGCACCCACCCTTCGGCCACAACGGTGAGCGCGCCCTGGACGACATCGCCAGCGACATCGGCGGCTTCGAGGGCAACGCCCAGACGCTGCGCCTGCTGACCCGCCTCGAACCCAAACGCGTCCATCCCGACGGCCGCCCCGCTGGCCTCAACCTCACTCGCGCCACGTTGGACGCTGCGACCAAGTACCCCTGGGTGCGTGGCGAGAGCAGCACTCCCACAAGGAAGTTCGGCGTCTATGCCGATGACGTGCCGGTGTTCGACTGGTTCCGTGACGGCAGGGCGCCGGGTGAACGCTGCATCGAGGCCGACGTCATGGACTGGTCCGACGACGTCGCCTACTCGGTGCACGATGTCGAGGACGCGATCGCCTCGGGCCGCCTGGACGTTCGACGACTGCGCGACACCACCGACGTCGACTCGGTGCTGGCCGTGGCCACGGGACTCTATGCCGCGGACCTCGGGGTCGACGCCCTCGGTGCGGCGCTCGAACGCGTGCTGGCCAGCGGCGCCGTCCCCACGGCATACGACGGGTCGCGGGTGGACCGGGCGGCGCTCAAGGACATGACCTCACGACTCATCGGGCGGTTCGTCCACGGCGTCGAGGTGGCCACCCGCCAGCGGCACGGCGACGGGCCACTGACCCGCTACGCCGCAGACCTCGTGGTGCCCGACGACACCCGCGCCGAGTGCGCCGTCCTCAAGGCGGTGGCCGCCCACTTCGTCATGCATGCCCAGGAGCGGGTCGACGTGCTCACGCGGCAGCGCGAGGTCGTGGCAGACCTCGTCACGGGCTACCAGCAGGACCCCGTAGGGCGGCTGGATCCCGACCTGCTCGGTGACTGGAAGCATGCCGAGTCCGACGCGGCCGCGCTGCGCGTCGTCGTCGACCAGGTGGCCTCACTGACCGACGTCCGGGCGGAGTACCTGCACCGCGCCTGGAGCTGACCCCGATGGACCACACCTTTATCGGGTCATGGGACTTGGTTGCGCTTCACCCGACAACCGTTCCGGGGGCAAGCACAACCCTGTCCGGTGAAGCAACTGTCGTGCAGCGAGCTGACCCGCTGCGAAGAGCGGTCAGTGCGCCTCGAAGGCGCGGGCCTCCCCGACCACCGACAGACCGACGATCGACCCGGTGTGCGGGACGTCGGAGCCGTTGACGCGGGCCGTCACCACCGTGTGGTCGGCCTGCAGCCGGAGCGCCACGAGCGCGTCGTGGCCGAAGTACGTCGTCGACAGGACCTCGGCGCAGGGGATCCCGGGAGCCATGTCGCGCAGCACGATCTGCTCGGGTCGGATGAGCACGTCGACCGTGCCGGCGGGAGCGGGCTGGTGGACGGCGAGCCGCCCGAGGGCGGTGCTCACATCGGTGCCGTCTGCACTCCCGCGCAGGAAGACCGCGTCGCCGAGGAACGCCGCCGCATGGCGGTCCGCAGGAGTGCCGTAGACCTCCGAGGGCGTGCCCACCTGGGAGAACCGGCCGTCGTGCATGATCGCGACCTGGTCGGCGAACGACAGCGCCTCGGCCTGGTCGTGGGTCACGAGGACGACGGTGACGTCCTCGTGGGCCAGCGCTCGCGCGACGGCCTCGCGGGTCGAGGACCGCAGCCCTGCGTCGAGGGAGGAGAACGGCTCGTCGAGGAGCACGACCGTGGGGCGCCTGGCGAGGGCCCGGGCCAGTGCCACCCGCTGCTGCTGCCCACCCGAGAGCTGGTCGGGGCGTCGGGTCGCGAGATCGGGCGAGAGCCCCACCAGCTCGAGCAGCTCACCCACCCGCTCGCCCGCCCTCCGAGCGTGTCGGGGGAGCCCGTAGGACACGTTGGCCCCGACGCTGAGGTGGGGGAAGAGGTTGCCCTCCTGGGCGACGTAGCCGATGCCACGCTTCTCGGGGGCGACCCACACACCGGGGCCGGCGACCGTGCGGTCGCCGAGCTGAACCACTCCCTCGTCGGCCTGCTGGAAGCCGGCCACCACGCGCAGCAGCGTCGTCTTGCCGCAGCCCGAGGCGCCGAGGATCGCCGACGTGGTGCCCGACGGCACGACGAGGTCGAGCCCGTGCAGCACGGGTCGCCCGTCGTAGGACGCGGCGACACCGGAGATGCGCAGCGTGGTCACAGGGCGGGCTCCTCGTCAGGTCGGCGCAACAGCAGGTAGGTCAGGGGGGCGGACACCAGCACGAGCGCAGCGGCGTAGGGCGCGGCGCCCGCGTAGTCGATGCTCTCACTCGCGCTCCAGAAGGCTGTCGCCAGTGTCTGCGTGCCGGTGGGGGCGAGCAGCAGCGTCGCGGTCAGCTCGGTCGACGTCGCGATGAACACCATGGCGAAGCCGGCCAAGGCGCCGGGAGCGGTGAGCGGCACGAGGACGCGCACGAAGGCCCGGAACGGACCGTCCCCCAGCGCCCGCGCGGCCTCGGTGAGCTCCTCCGGGGCGTGGGCCATGGCCGCCCGGATGCTCACCATCGCGCGGGGGATGAACAGGATCGCGTATGCCGCGACGAGGACGACGCTGGTCTGGTAGACCGGGCGGGCGTAGCGGACCGAGAGGGTGACCAGCGCGAGGGCGATGACGACGCCGGGCAGGGATGAGGCCACGTAGGTGGCTCGCTCGACGAGGATGGACAACCAGGTGCGGCGACGGGCGATGAGCCACGCGACGGGGAACGCCGCCACGACGGTGACCACCCCCGCGACGAGGGCGAGGCGCAACGTGCCCCAGAGGGTCGTGACGAGCTCGCCCGGGTCGAAGGCGCTCTCGGTGAGGCCGCCGCTCCCGGCGCCGAACCAGTAGACCAGGCTCCCGAGCGGCACCCCCAGGGCCAGCACCGTCAGGACCCCCATGCCGAGCAGGGCCGGCGCTGTCCACCGGCCGAGCCTGGCGGGCAGGGCGCGTCGGGCGGCGCCCCGACCCAGCCGGGCATGCCGCACCGTGCCGCGCAGCAGCAGCTCGGCCGTGAGCAGCCCCAGGCACAGGGCGATCAGCACGACCGCGAGCAGGCTGCCGGCACTGTTGCTGAAGGCGACCTGGAACTGCTCGAGGATCGCGGTGGTGAAGGTGGGGAACCGCAGCATCGCCAGCACGCCGAACTCGGACAGCAGGTGCAGCGAGACGAGCAGCATGCCGCCGAGGGCAGCGGGTCGCAGCTGGGGCAGGACCGCGCGGAAGAAGGACCGCCAAGGACCCAGGCCCAACGACCGGGCTGAGTCCTCGAGGCTCTGGTCAAGACCGCGCAGGACGGCCGCCACGGGCAGGAAGACGAAGGGAAAGTAGGACAGCGTCGTCACCAGCACGGCACCGGTGAGTCCCTGCAGGTCGGGGCGCACGGTCACCCAGGCGTAGGAGTTCACGAAGGCCGGCACGGCCAGCGGGCAGACCATGAGCACCCGCCAGAACCGCGCACCCGGCAGCGAGGTCCGTTCGACCAGCCAGGCGGCAGCGATGCCGATCGCCGTCGTCAGCGAGACCGTGAGCACCACGAGCGCTCCCGTGTTGCGCAACAGCTCACCGACCCGCGGCCGCCACAGCAGGTCCCAGGCCGGCCCCCAGCCGATGTCGAACGCCTTGACCGCCACGACCACGAGGGGCAGCACGCAGACCGCCGCCACGACCAGGCTGGCCGCGACGACCGTTGCGGGGGTGGGGTTCGAACGGCCCCGCCGCCGTGTCCTGAGCGACGTCTCGGGTGATGTCCGGGGAGACGGTCTGGGTGACGTCATGAGCGGCGGCATGAGGAGTGCGGCACCTAGAGGATGCCGGCCGTCGTCATCAGCTCGATGACCTTGGGGCCGTTGAGCTTGAACGGGTCCACCTGCGGCGCCTCGAGGGTGTCCAGGGGCTCCAGAGCCTGGTCGGACGCCACTCCGTTGCCCACGGCGTACTCCTTGGCGTCACTGGTGGCGAGGATGCCCTGGCCCTCCTTGGACGTCACGAAGGCGAGGAACTTCTGGGCGTTCGTGGCCCTCTTGCTCGACTTGAGCACCGCGCCGCCGGAGATGCTGACGAACGCACCCGGGTCCTGGTGGCGGAAGTAGAGCAGCTTGGTGTTCTTGCTGCCGGCCTTGGTGAGCGCCTGGTCGCGGTACCAGTAGTAGTGGTACATGATCCCGACCGGCACCTGTCCGGCGTTGACGGCCTTCATCACCGCGATGTTGTTCTGGTAGATCTGCGCACCGTCCTTGAGGCCCTTGAGCCAGGCGGCGGTCTTGTTCTGACCTTGAGTCTCGAGGATGGCCGAGACGATGGCCTGGAAGTCGGCACCCCCTGCGGCGGCCCCCCACTTGCCCTTCCACTTCGGGTCCTGCAGGTCCATGATCGACGTCGGCAGCTCGGCCTCGGTGATCTTGCTGGGGTTGTAGACCAGCACGGTGGATCGAGCGGCGATCCCGACCCACTCGTGCGTCGAGGGCGCGTAGTCGGTGCCGACCTGGCCGATCGTGGCGTCGTCGACCTTGGCGAGCAGTCCGGCGTTCTGCACGGTCGTCATGGCGGGGGAGTTCTCGGTGAGAAACACGTCCGCGGGACTCTTGGCGCCCTCCTGCACGATCTGCGCGCCCATCGAGGAGTCCGACCCGTAGCGGATCTGCACCTTGACGCCGGTGTCCTCCTGGAACTTCTTCGCCCAGGCCTGGGTGAGGTTCTCGTGCTGGGCGCTGTAGATGGTCAGCTTGTCCGGGTCGAGGTTCTTGCCCGCCTCGAGGCTGCCGTCGCCACCGCAAGCCGTCAGGGCCAGGGTGGCTGTGGTCGCCAGGGCGAGCAGGGCGGTCCGTCGGCGGATCACGGTGGTGGGTCTCCTGAACAACATGGGGGATGAGAAGGCAAGCCTTACCTTACCTTTCGCGGCGTCGACGGCCCAGTCCGGGTATGCCGCGTGGCTGGCCGTCCTCTGGCCGCGCGGCTGACCGCGGGCTGCCCCACCGACCCGGCCAGGCGGCATACCTGACCTGTGGAGGTGGGCCGCGCGGGGCGGGACGCACCGCCTAGACTCGGCCGCGACAAGGAGGGCCAGTGCCGGGTCGGATCAAGGCCGACGACGTCGCGCTCGTGAAGGAGCGTTCGTCGATCGAGGACGTCGTGCGCGAGCACGTGACCCTTCGACCTGCCGGACCGGGCTCGATGAAGGGGCTCTGCCCCTTCCACGACGAGAAGTCCCCGTCGTTCAACGTCCGTCCGACCGTCGGCGCCTGGCACTGCTTCGGCTGCGGCGAGGGCGGCGACGTCATCTCGTTCGTGCAGAAGGTCGAGCACCTCACCTTCACCGAGGCGATCGAGCGGCTCGCCCAGAAGCTCGGCATGGAGCTGCACTACGAAGAGGGGGGCAAGCCGGGCGGGGGCGAGACCCTCGGACGGCGCTCGCGACTGGTCGAGGCGCACCGCGTCGCGCAGGAGTTCTACCACCACGCGCTGCTCAACGCCCCCGAGGCCAGGGCCGGCCGCGACTTCCTGCGCGAGCGCGGGTTCGACAGCGAGGCAGCCAAACGGTTCGGTGTCGGCTTCGCCCCCCGCGGCGGCGAGGACCTGTCGCGCCACCTGCGGTCCAAGGGTTTCACCGACGAGGAGCTGGTCCTGGGTGGGTTGTCGGGGCGGGGGAGCCGCGGGCTCTACGACCGGTTCCGTGGTCGGCTGGTCTGGCCGATCCGCGACATCACCGGTGACACGGTGGGGTTCGGCGCGCGGCGGCTCTATGACGACGACCGGATTGCGGCCAAGTACCTCAACACGTCCGAGACCCCGATCTACAAGAAGTCGACGGTGCTCTACGGCCTCGACCTCGCAAAGAAATCCATTGCAGGAGAACGCAAAGCGGTCATCGTCGAGGGCTATACCGACGTAATGGCCTGCCAGCTGGCCGGCATCGAGGGCGCCGTCGCGACGTGCGGCACGGCCTTCGGCATCGACCACATCAAGATGCTGCGCCGCATCATGCGCGACGAGGTCGACCTTGCGCCGGCCCGTGTCGTGTTCACCTTCGACGGCGACGCGGCGGGCCAGAAAGCCGCGATGCGGTCGTTCGCCGAGGACCAGCGCTGGGCGTCCCAGTCGTTCGTGGCGGTGGCCGACGGTGGCATGGACCCGTGCGAGCTGCGGATCGCCAAGGGTGACGATGCGGTGCGCCACCTCATCGACGACGCCGTGCCCTTGTTCGAGTTCGCGGTGCGCACCACGATCGACCGGTTCGACATGGTGACGGCCGAGGGGCGGGTGCAGGCCATGCGCGCGGCCGCGCCGATCGTCAACTCGATCCGGGACAGCTCCATGCGCCCCGAGTACATCCGCACCGTCGCTGGCTGGATCGGGGTCGAGGTGGAGCAGGTGCAGGCCGAGGTGTCCCGCGCCCAGCGAGCGGCCGCACGCGACGCCAAGGAGGCCGCCGACGCGCCCCCCGGTCGCGAGCGTCGGCCCGATGCCGACACCGTGCCGGAACCCTCGATCGCGGAGGCCCGGGCCGCCCTGCCGACGCCGGACCTTCGGGACCCGATCGTGTTCGCCGAGCGCCAGCTGCTGCAGACGCTGCTGCAGTACCCCGACAGCTTCACCACCGACGACGTCGACACGGTCTCCGCCGACGCGTTCACCGCCCCGGCCCACCGGGCCGTCTTCGACGGGGTGCGCGGTGCGGGCGGGCCACAGCGCGGGTTGTCGGTGCAGGCCTGGGCCGACCGGGTCACCCAGGCAGCGCCGTTGGCAGTCCACGGCCTCATCGCCGAGCTCGCTGTCGCGTCCTTGCCCACCCGCATGGACCGGGCGACCGGCCTGCCCGAGCGTCGCTACATCGACGCCCTGCTCACCCGCGTCCAGGAGGTCTCGCTGACCCGCCGGATCGCGGACGCGATGTCGGCGATGCGCCGGATGGCGACCGACTCGCACTCCGACCCCGTGGCCGCACGCACGCTCAGCACCGAGCTCCAGGAGCTCCAGCGCGAGCTCGCCACCCTGCGCGACCGGGCGTCCTGATGGCGCTCTCGCTGCGCCGTGCGCCGAAGCTGCCCGCGCAGATCCGTGAGGCCGTCGGCCTGGCCGGGGGCGAACGCGTGCTGAGCTGGGGTCGGGAGGAGGCCAGCGGCACGACCGTGGTGGCCACCAACCATGCCCTGTATGCCGTGGACGCAGCCGGACTGCGCACGCTGGCTCGTCCGTGGCACGAGGTGGACGGGGGGACCTGGTCGCCCGAGCTCACCGCGCTGACCGTGACCTGGGTGGACGGGTCGAGGCCGTCCCAGTGGACCCTTGGCGCCACGACCCTGCTGCCCGAGACGTTGCGCGAACGCGTCCAGGCGAGTGTCGTCCTGGCCCAGCGGATCGAGCTCGGCCCGCGTCGGTGGGCCAAGGCGGTGCTGCGTCAGGACCTCGCCACCGGCGACCTGATCGAGCAGGTGGTGCTGGGCCGCGGCGTGCGCGCCGACGACGCTGAGATGACCGCTCGCACCGAGGCCGCGCTGGCCTACCTGCGCGAGCAAGTGGGCCGCTGACACCACGGCCCGGCCGTTTTCAGAACTGCCCGCATCCTTTGCTATGGTTGCGCAGCGCCGAACGCGGGGGACCGCCGACGGACATTCCCCTGTAGCTCAATTGGCAGAGCAGCCGACTGTTAATCGGCAGGTTGTTGGTTCGAGTCCAACCGGGGGAGCCCGCCACACCACGAGGCCCCAGACCATCAGGTCCGGGGCCTTCGTCGTGCACTCTCGACTCGGATCTGTCATGTCGCGGCGCCAGCACCGGCGTCAGCCGGCGCGGGGACGGCCGCAGCCTCGTGGATCGTCGTGCGGCCACGCTTGGACAGGCGCTTCTCGATCCTGCTCGCCACGACCGTCAGCGCGTAGTTGATGAGGATGAACAGCACCGCCGCGACAAGGTAGGCCTGCAGCACGTTGGCGAAGGCCGAGCCCAGGGTCTTGGACCAGTTGAGCAGCTCGAGGTAGGTGATCGCGTAGCCCAGCGCCGAGTCCTTGAGGATGACGACGAACTGGCCGATCAGGGCCGGCAGCATGGCGGTGAGCGCCTGGGGCAGCTGGATCGAGCGAAGGGTCTGCGACGCGGTCAGCCCGATCGACAGACCGGCCTCCGACTGGCCCTTGGGCAAGGAGAAGACGCCGGACCTCACCAGTTCGGCGATGACCGAGCCGTTGTAGAGCGTCAGGCCCGTGACGACTCCGGCCAGGGGTGCGGTCTCCGGCGCGAAGATGCCGCTGCGGGAGTACAGCCCGTAGCTGGCGATCATCATGATCAGCACGGGGACGGCGCGGAAGAACTCGACGACAACGCTGCTGACCCAGCGGACGGGGGCGATCTGGGAGAGCCGCCCGATCCCGAAGACCAGCCCGAAGGCGCCGGCGAGCAGGATCGAGACGAAGGCCGCCTTGAAGGTGCCCCAGAGCCCCTTCAGCAGGTAGTCCCGCCACACCGACCGGTCTGTCAGGAACGGCTTCCACTGGTCGGCCTCGAGCTGGCCCGCGTCCTTGAGCTTGCGGACGACGAGGAAGGCGATCGCGAGGACGAGCAGCACGCCGAACACCGAGAGGATGGCGTGGCGCCTGCGGGCGCGGGGACCCGGCGCGTCGAACAGGACGTTGGCGCTCATCGCTTCACCGCCAGCCGGCGGGACATGGTCGTGAAGAGCAGGCCGAGGGGGAGGGTCAGGATGACGAACCCGATGGCGAAGATGAGGAACACGATGAGGCCACCGGTCTCGTTCTCGATGATGACCGCCATCAGGTTGGCCGCCTCCGCGACACCCACGACGGCGGCCACGGTGGTGTTCTTGATGAGGGCGATGAGGGTGGATCCCAGCGGCGCGATCGAGCCACGGAAAGCCTGCGGCAGCAACACTTCTCGCATGCTCTGGCCAAAGGTCAGCCCGATGGCGCGGGCAGCCTCGGCCTGGCCTGCGGGGATGGTGTTGACACCCGACCGCAGCGCCTCACACACGAAGGAGGCGTGGTAGATCGAGAGCATCACGATGGCCCAGCGACTCGCGTTCCCGGTGATCGACGACGGGTCGAGGTTGAGACCGAGGATGTAGGTCAGTCCCAGGACGCTGAGAACGACGAGCAGCGTCAGGGGTGTGTTGCGGAAGATGTTGACGTAACCGGTGCCCAGCAGCCGCAATACGCGAACCGGCGACAGCCGCATGATGCCGACGATGGTGCCGAGCACGAGTGACCCGATCGCCGAGAAGAAGGCGAGATAGACCGTCATCCCGAAGGCGCCGAGAACGTCGTACTTGCTCAGGATGTCACCCATGCAGGAAACCTTCCGTTGCGGTGGAGGTGCGGGGCCAAGGCTTCGGTATGCCGCCCGCKCGGGGGRGCGGGCGGCATACCGACAGCGGTGTGGAACGGGTCAGGCGCAGGCGTCCTGCTTGGGCGGGTTGGTGGCCGCGTCGACCTTGAACCCGGCCGGGCCGAGGTTCTTGTCGACGGCTGCCTGCCACGCGTTCGAGCTGATCATCTTGGCGATGGCCGTGTTGATCTTCTCGCAGGTGGCCTTGTCACCCTTCTTGAGGCCGATGCCGTAGCGCTCCTCGGAGAAGGTCTTGCCGACGACCTTGAGCTTTCCCTTGTACTGCGCCTGCGAGGCGTAGCCGGCCAGGATCGTGTTGTCGGTCGTGAGGGCGTCGACACCCTTGGAGACCAGGGCGGTGACGCACTCGGAGTAGGTGCCGAACTCCTGGAGCTGGACGCCGGGGTACTTGTCCTTGACCTTCTGGGCGGACGTCGAACCGGTCACCGAGCACAGCTTCTTGCCGGTGAGGGTTTCCGGTCCGGTGATCGAGGCGTCGTCGGCGCGGACGAGGAGGTCCTGACCGGCGATGAAGTACGGACCGGCGAAGGAGATCTTCTCCTTGCGGGCGTCCGTGATCGAGTAGGTCGCGACGACCATGTCCACCTGGCCGGTCGAGATCAGGGTCTCGCGCTGGGCCGACGGCGCCTGGATGAACTGGATGTCAGCCGCGTCGTGGCCGAGCTCCTTGGCGACGTAGGTCGCGACGTCGACGTCGAGGCCGGTGTACTTGGAGCCCTCCTTGAGGCCGAGGCCGGGCTGGTCGAACTTGATGCCGACCTTGAACTTGCTGCCGCCGCCACCGCCGCCCGAGCCGGTGTCCTTGGCGCTGTCGCCGCAGGCGGTCAGGCCGAGCGCGAGGACCGATGCGGCGGTCACTGCGCCAATCTGACGAATGTTCATTCCGTTTCCTCCTGATGTGTTGCCGCTGCGCTGGTGCGCCCCGGTGTGCAGTGCAGTGCGGGTCTGGATTGTCGGTGCGTCTGGACTGTCAGTGGGTCAGGATCTTGCCGAGGAAGTCCTTGGCGCGGTCCGACTTGGGCGTGGTGAAGAAGCCCTCAGGGGTGTTCTCCTCGACGATCTGGCCGTCGGCCATGAAGACCACCCGGTTGGCTGCCTTGCGGGCAAAGCCCATCTCGTGGGTGACGACGACCATCGTCATGCCCTCCTTGGCCAGGGCGACCATGACGTCGAGGACCTCGGTGATCATCTCGGGGTCCAGGGCGGAGGTCGGCTCGTCGAAGAGCATCACCTTGGGGTCCATGGCGAGCGAGCGGGCGATGGCCACGCGTTGCTGCTGGCCGCCGGAGAGCTGGGCGGGGAACTTCTGCGCCTGGTGGGCCACGCCGACGCGTTCGAGCAGCTCCATGGCGCGCTTCTCGGCCTCGGCCTTGGGGACCTTTCGGGCCTTGATCGGTCCGAGGGTCACGTTGTCGAGGATAGTCTTGTGTGCGAAGAGGTTGAACGACTGGAACACCATGCCGACGTCGGCACGCAGCTTGGCCAGCTCCTTGCCCTCCTCGGGCAGGGGCACGCCGTCGATGGTGATCGAGCCGGTCTCGAACGTCTCGAGCCGGTTGATGGTGCGGCACAGTGTCGACTTGCCCGACCCCGAGGGGCCGATCACGACGACGACCTCGCCCTTGCCGATGGACAGGTTGATGTCCTGAAGGACGTGCAGCTCGCCGAAGTGCTTGTTGACGCCCTTGAGAACGACCAGTGGCTCCGTCATGTCCGGCAACCTACCGGTTTGTCGTGATCAGCGGATCCCTCGGGCAGTCACTGTCATGCAATAGCAACCCGACGCGAACGGGCCATCCGCATCTGGGTGACGTGGGCCCCCTCGCCAACGTGACGGCATTCAGGGTCCCCCATCCCAACTCCGGCCGTTCGTCATGGCGTCCCATCGTCCGTTTGGTGAGACCTCGCCGCGGGAAGCCAGAACTGACAGGGGAGGGCGCGCCGGCTTTGTAGCCTTCCCGCATGAGTGAGCCGAACCCGCCCGTCAGCGACGCGCGAACGCTGTCCGCCGAGGAGCGCGCCGACCTGGTGCGCTTGCTCCGGCATGGTGCCTGGCGTCCCTTCGGCGGCCCGCGAAGCGACTAGCGGGTCCCAGCGCGCCACCCGACCGGCGGCCTATGTCAAGGATCAACCGAAGCCAGCGTCAAGCATCAGGCGAAGTCATGGCGACACTGGTGGGGCAGGTCGGGCTTGAACCGACGACCGACGGATTATGAGAAGTCCCGAAGACGCAGGTCAGGCGCCATTTTTCGCTATTTCGTGCTCAGTTCGTGGTGGTTGACTGACACCCGAAACAGTCGATTCTCAAACTGGTGTGCCACCCATGTGCCACGGGCACTCGGATGGTGCCTCGAACCGCCAACCTACGGAGTGCCCGTCAGTAGTGCGGCCGTGAGGACTTTGGGACGTTTGGCGTGCTTGGTGGCTGCCGCGTGGTTGTGGTTGATCGGGGCGCGAAAACAGACCTCGTGTCCTGCTCGGTGTCCTTCGCGCCGGTGGGCCTCACCAGATCGCTCCGGTATCGACTCGGAGCAACTGTGCGAGCTGACTCGCTACGTCCTGGGGGTTGTCGACATGGATCAGGATTCCTCGGGTTGGTGTGCCAGGTGCAGGCACGAGGCAGCTGTTCCCGCGCGGACGCAGGAATGCGTTGTTCACGAGAGCCGACCATCCGGCCCGAGCCTTGGGAATTTGAAGGTCTTCCGTGAAACGGATGCCGAGGTTCGTTCTGGGGAAGGAGATGACCAGTGCGGTGTGGCGGGCCGACGAGGAACCGGTGAGTGGCCGGGTGCCGAAGAAGGCTCCATAGATGTTCTCGCGAGGGATCGTGACGGGCTCGGTGAAGTAGGCCGGCGCGTCCAGGCATATGCCGTCCGAAGTTGCCCTGATCGTCACGTGCGTCAGGCATGCGCGCAAAGCCACCATCACGATCACACCGGCAGCGATCATGAAGCCCGCAGCGAGCACAAATGCCACTGGATCAGGCCACGCGGCGACGAGGAAGAGGACGCCAATCGCAGTGAAGAGGAGCGCGATGAGTAGCCAAGACGTGGCATACCACCGAGCCGTTGGCGCGCACTGGATCTCCACCCCTGAACACAACCACAACGATCGGCCACGATTGCGCTGCCGACCCGATAGCGGAGCAGGGGAGCCTGCCGCAGTGGTCGGGTCAAGGGTGGACGCAGTCCATCACGCAGTGACGCGGAGCGCCCTTGATGCGGCCCGGAGGCGGGCGGAGAGTGGAGCGCAGGGTCGGCGGCGGGCAGGTGAGCAACGAGGTGTCGTGCCCGATGCCTGCCCCTCGACACATGACACGCGCAAGACTGGCTCAGTGACAACCAGGCGATGGATCAAGGCGCATTGGCCAGAGGACCCTGAGCGGGATGTGCGCTTTGACGGGTTCAACGGTGCGGTGGCAGAGCTGCGGCGCGAGGGTGAGCCAGCTGGGCACGCGATGATGGAGGTGCGTCAGTGGGCAACGATCGAGGGTCATCTCTGGTGGAAGCGGGTGACGGGAGTCCGAACACTTCCGGAACTGCACTTGGCTTATTGGGATCCCGTGACGGCTGCGCAGCGCGACTTTGACTGGCCGACTTGGTTTGCGCATGACGTCGACGAGGCCAGCGCGATGTACGAGGAGTGTGTGGCGGGGTTGTCCCTAACGTGGGAGGGCGTGAGGTACGACGTGCAGTGGCTCGGTGAGTCAGAGACCGCGGCCGTTCGAGCTGACCTCTTTTGGGAGCCCGACGCAGAGTAGGCCGTGAAAGCACTGATGCCCTGGGACATGATGCCCGGGGCATTGCTACGTCCGTGGGGTGCGGTGGGGTGCGCGTAGGGCGCGAAGCGCCCGGAGCGCGGGGCCCCATCGCGGGGTCCCACGGTTCGCGGCGGAGCCGCGCTTGAGTCATGTGAAGAAAGTACTCACCGATCGATCATGCCGATTTCGCGTAGGCGTCCTCTCATGGCCGATGAGCGGAACTCACTGGGATGGCGGCTGACTCGGTCTGGACTCGACGGGATCGAGCAGGTTGGGCCGACGGATCAACCGGATGCTGAGCACCAGAACCCATGCCCATAACAGCAAGTACGGCAGGGTCCACAACTCGCTCGTCCACACGAATCTGGCGGCCACCAGGCCGAGGCCGGCCACGATGAGCCACCAGCCCATCCAGCGATTAAGCGTTCGTGTGGAGAGGATCACCCAGCCGGAACAGAGGGCGAAGCTCGCGAGGGCGATCCATGCGTTCGCGAAGCCGACACTGCCGAACGCGAACGCGAAGCCGGCGACGTCGGGAGTGATCTTGCCCCCGTGCAGTGAGGCCGCCCCCAAGCTGGCGCCAACCAGCCCGTACGCCGCCAGCAGCGCGCCCGAGAGAGCTGCGATGGTGGAACGCCAGGGCGGATCCCCCTCCGCGCGCCGTAGCAAGTAGCCGAACGTCACGAAGAACCAGAGGCTGCCGATCCAGCCGAGCGTTGAGGCCGCCATCGCCAGCTGCGCCCAGTTCGCCTCGATGTTGCCGAAGTACTCCACCGCCTCGGAAGCGGTGGCATCGAGCGGGGGCTCGCCCGCGGTCGAGAGCGCAATGACCGGGCCGAACAGAAGAACCATGAAGACGATCCCGATGATCCCCGTGGCGCGGGCGAGCGCCATGTATGGCTCTGACATGACCGGGCGGTTGGTGACGACGTCCATGGCACTCACCACTAACGCGACTTGGAGGTTGATTCACAGTAGGGCTCGCCGTGCCCTCCCTCAAGACCTTCGGAAGCCGCGCTGGCTGAGCGTGCTTCCTATGCCGCTCTGCGCGCGGTCGATCGTGCAGAGCCCGCTCTCGACGGGGGAACCTCAGGACGCCTCTGGCACCTTCGCCATTTTCGTCATACGATAAGCGTGTGGTGAGCGAGAAGCAGATCCAGACGTGGGCCGACGAGGCCGAAGCCGGCTATGACGTCGAGGAGTTGAAGCGCCGCGGACGGGGTCGCCCCGGCCGGGGAGCCGAGCCGATGCAGGTCGTTGCCGTCCGGCTGACTGCCGAAGAGCTGGACGCCCTCGACGAGGCCGCGTCCAAGCAGCACATGAGCCGTTCGGAAGCGATCCGGGCTGCACTGGCGCACTTCGCCGCGTGAAGGTTCATACAAGCGCTCTGAAGCACGGCGTCTCCGCCGACGATGCCGTCCAGGCGGCCGAGTGGTCGCTGTGGATCGAGCCGCTCGACGACGACGGTCCTCCCGACCGGGAGCTGCGACTTGGTTTCGACACGCAGGCACGGCTGTTGGAGACCGTCGTGCTCACTTTCGAAAGCGGGGACGAGCTGGTCATCCACGCCATGCCCGCACGCAAGAAGTATCTAGACCTCCTACCCTGACCGACCCTGCCGGTGGCCGACTCGGGCCGATCGAGCGCAGTCACACTCGCCTCACAGGGGGATGCCACGTGGTCGAGCGTCGATCCGCATAGGCAGCGGCCCTAGGTAAAGGTCTGGTCAAGGGTCGTTCGAGGTGCCGACGATCAGTGGACTGAGGCGTCTTGACAGGACACGGTGATGGTGTCGCACAAGCCAGTGCGATTCAGGTTACGAAATCTGAATGACGTTGCGCTGCAATGCATTACACCTGACAGGGTTGACACGGTTGTCACGACTGGTGTCGGTTGTTCCCGGGTGGTTGCGGCGTGTACCGGCCCAACCGTGGGGCGCTCCGTTGAGGGTGCCCGTGGTGGCGGCCAAACCGTCCCATCCAGTGCCGATGCGGTGATCGACCTCGCGCCCGCCGGCTCCCGCTCAACGCAGTGAGGCCGCCCTTGGACTGGGTGTGCCGTGTGGCTCGAGGTCGATTCAGCCGCACGGCACATCCTCGAGGGAGGGGTGGCCACCATGTCGTTGGACGCGCGCAACGCTATCTGGAGCGCCCTGCCCCCGGTCGGCCAGCGGGACGACCGCCCCCTGGACCTGCCGCACCTCGACGCCGTCACGCAGGCGCAGGTGGTGGCCCGCCTGCTGTCGCCGGACTTCGACGCCTGGTCGGTGGCCGCGTCCCGGGTCGGGTTCTGCGCCAAGCCGATCCGCCTGGTTGGCCACTCGCGCACCTTCGACAAGACGACCGGTGAACTGATCCGGTCCTACGCCTCAGCGGAGGAGGCAACCGGGGTGACGTTCGTGCGCTGCGGCAACCGTCGCGCCTCCGAGTGCGAGTCCTGCTCCCGGCTGTACGCGGCGGACACCTTCCACCTGATCCGGGCCGGTGTGAGCGGCGGCAAGGGCGTCCCCGAGCGCGTGGCGGAGAACCCGCTGGTGTTCGCGACCCTTACCGCCCCGTCGTTCGGGCCGGTCCACGGCGTCCGTCCCAACCGCGGCCGGTGCCGGCCACGACGCGATACCGGAGCCCGCTGCCCGCACGGACTCCCGTTGTCGTGCATGGCGATCCACGACCAGGACGACCCGGGAGTGGGGCAGCCGTTGTGCCCGGACTGCTACGACTACGCATCGGCGGTGGTGTGGCAGTGGTGGGCGCCCGAGCTGTGGCGCCGGTTCACGATCACTCTGCGACGGATGCTGGCCCACCACCTTGGGATTCTGCCCGCTCACCTCGGCGATGTGGCGAGTGTGCAGTACGCGAAGGTGGCCGAGTACCAGTTGCGCGGCGCGGTGCACTTCCATGCCCTGGTCCGCCTCGACGGCCCCCAAACCACTGACGGCTTCGCTCACGCCCCCACCCAGGTGACCGCCCGAGTGCTGTCCGCGCTCGTCGAGCAGGCCGCCCGCGCGGTCCGGGTCACCGCCGACCCCGTCCACGACGGTGACGTCCTGCGGGTGTTGGCGTTCGGGACCCAAGTCGACACCCGAACGGTGCGAACCACGTCACGCACCGACGACCCCGACCGAGAGCTCACCCCCGAGCAGGTCGCCGGGTACCTGGCCAAGTACGCCACCAAGTCCGCCACCGACACCGAAGCCAAGGACAGCACCCACCTGCGCCGCCTGCACGCCACCGCCCGCGCCATGGCCGCCCGCACCGTTAGCGCCGAGCAGGACCCGCAGGCCCCGTACGGGCTCCTCGGCAAGTGGGCGCACACCTTGGGGTTTCGCGGCCACTTCGCCACCAAGTCCCGCCGCTACTCCGTCACCCTCGGCGCCCTACGCCGCGCCCGGCAGCGCGCCCAAGCCCGGATCGCCGAAGCCAACCGCACCGGCACACCCCTCGACCTGCGTGCCATCGAAGCCGAGCTCCTCGCCGACTACACAGACCAGACCACCGTCGTGATCGGGTCCTGGGTCTACGCCGGCACCGGGTGGGCCAACGACGGCGAAACGGCCCTCGCCACCGCAGCCGCCTCCCGAGCCCGCGAATACGCCCAAGAACGCGCGCAGAGAAGGAAGCAGCAGTCATCAGGAGAGAAGTGAGAGAGATGAGACGAAACGACAGACCCGAGGCAACGGCCTCGGCCGAGGTGAGGGTGTTGCCCACCATCGACCGCCTGTGGACGATCCACGACGTGTCGGCCTTCCTCGGCGTCCCGGTGGGCACCCTTTACCAGTGGAGGCACCGGGAGCAGGGACCGCCAGCAATGAGGCTTGGCAAGCACCTGCGTTTCGACCCGACGCAAGTACGGGCCTGGGCAGCGGAGCAGGTGGCCTGAGATGGCACACGTCGTCAAGGACAGCCGCGACGGTCGGTGGTTAGCCCGATGGCGCGATCCGTCGCACCGCCAGCGAAAGAAGTCCTTCCGCCGCAAGGTCGATGCCGAGAGGTTCCTGGCCAACCTCGCGGCTGAGATGAACCGAGGCCAGTACCTCGACCCGTCCGCAGGCAAGGTCCTCGTGGGCGACTACGCCCGGGTCTGGGCCGCGGGGTTGTCCCACCTGAAGGAGTCCACGGCAGAGCGATACCGGGGCATCGTCCGGACCCATGTCGAACCGCGTTGGGGTACTTACCGGCTGTCATCGGTGGCGACCTCCGACGTCGCGGCGTGGGTGGGGGAGTTGAGCGCCTCGGGCCGGACGCCCTCGACGGTCCGACACATCCATCGCGTGTTCTCGCTGATCATGGGCATGGCCGTGCAGGACGGGCGGATCGCACGCAACCCGGCGACTGGTGTCCGGCTCCCTAGGGCGGTTCGTGATGAACCACGCTTCCTCAGCGTTCCGGAGCTGGCTGCCCTCGTGCAGTCGGCCGGTCCGGGCGGGCTGGCCATCTGCGTCCTGGCGTTCACGGGGATCAGGTTCGGCGAGCTGACCGCGCTGCGGGTCTCGCGCGTCGACCTCGACCGGCGCAGGCTCCATATCGTCGAGAGCGCCTCGGAGGTGGGTGGACGGCTGGTCTGGAGCACCACGAAGAACTACCAGACCCGGTCCGTACCGGTCCCGCCTGCCCTCATCCCGGACCTGTCCCGGATGTGCGAGGGGAAGCAGCCGGCCGACCTGGTCTTCGCGTCACCCACCGGGTCGCCCCTGCGGCTCGGCAACTGGCGTCACAGGGTGTTCGATCCGGCCTGCGCGACCGCCGGGATCTCAGGGCTGACCCCGCACGACCTCAGGCACACCGCGGCATCCCTGGCCATAGCGGCAGGAGCGAACGTGAAGGCCGTCCAGCGCATGTTGGGGCACTCGTCGGCGGCGATGACGCTCGACGTCTACGCGGGTTTGTTCGGCGACGATCTCGACTCGGTGGCCGCCCTGCTCGATTCGCATGTGCCACAAATGCGCCACATCGCCGAGATCGAGGCTCCCAAAGGAGGCCACGATGACGCCGCGTAGGCCGCTGACCTGCATAAACGTCCTGTGGGGCAGGTCGGGCTTGAACCGACGACCGACGGATTATGAGTCCGCTGCTCTGACCGACTGAGCTACTGCCCCGGCACCAGCTCGGCATTCACCGGCTGGGCGCCGTGAGCCTACCGCCCAGCCCACAGCCAACCCACGGCCTGCGGAGGTCTGCGTCATAGAGGGCAGTTGCACGGTGGAGCTCCACCACCGAAGGAGCACCTCATGAAGATCCGAATCGTCCCCGTGGCCGCCGGTCTCGCTGCCGCTGCCGGCATCGCCATCACCGGAGCGTCCCTGGCCAGCGCCGACGCGACCTCACCGACGTCGACCGTCGCCGCCTACGGCCAGGTCGCGCCAGGGGAGGCAGCCCAGGGCAACGGCAACACAGACCCGAGCAAGCCGATGCGCTCGGACGAGACGTTGCTGACCGGCGATGTGGCCGCCAAGGTCACGGCTGCAGCCAAGGCCAAGGAGCCCACCGCCACCATCGAGCGGGTCGAGACCGACTCCGACGGCGTCTACGAGGCCCACATGGTCCGCGCCGACGGCACCCACATCATCGTGCAGATCGACAAGAGCTTCGCGGTGACCAACGTCCAGGTGGGCGGCGGCGGACCGGGCGGTCAGGGGGCCGCGCCGACGACCCCATCGGCGGAGTCCAGCTCGACCACCTGAGCCGGGTTGCCCCACCCGAACAAAACCAAGAGGTGACGTATGCCGCGTGGTCAACACGCGGCATACGTCACCTCTGCACCTCTGCGGGTGGGGTCAGAGCCGGTGTTCCGCGAGACGACTGTTCCATGCGATGACACTGAGGTTGGTGTGGGTGCTGGTGCCTGAGTGCTTCGTGGTGCACAATGGGCGAGCACAGCCAACTGAAGAAGCGACAAGCAGCCAGGCCAGCAGGTGACGAGGTTCGTGGGGAAGACGTCCCTCGCACACCAAAGGAGGCCCGGATGTCTGTCGCGATGCCGCGTGTCATGACCCGCGGGGTGGTGTTCATTCACTCCACCCCCAAAGCGCTGTGCCCGCACATCACCTGGGCCCTGGAGGCCGCGCTCGATGGCCGGGTGGCCATCGACTGGACGCCCCAACCTGCCGGTGCCGCACTTGTCCGCGCGGAGTTCGCGTGGGCAGGGGTGCAAGGCACCGGCGCCAAGCTCGCCTCGACGCTGCGCGGGTGGGACAACCTGCGCTACGAGGTCACCGAGGAGCCCAGCGCAGGGTCGGACGGCTCACGCTGGTCCCACACGCCCGCCTTGGGGATCCACCACACGTGGACCTCTGCTTCCGGCGACGCGGTGATCAACGAGGACCGCCTTCGTGAGGTGCTGCGCCTGTCCCAGGGCTCTCCCGAGGCGATGGTCGAGATGGTCGAGGAGCTGCTCGGCACCGACTGGGACGCCGAGCTGGAGCCGTTCCGGTATGCCGGTGACGGGGCTCCGGTGCGCTGGTTGCACAAGGTGGGCTGAGCGGGTCCGACCGGCCGCGCTGACCTGCATGTTTCGAGGATTTGGCGGAACGTTGGGTAACGTGACGCGCTGACCGACGACTCTGGAGGAACGTGTGACCCGCCCCAACCTGCTCTTGGGGGCGCTGGCCGCAGTCTGTGGGGGGACGCTGCTGTGGTGCGCCCGGCTCATCCTGGCCGCCGACCTACCGCGCGGTGCGCACGTCGCATCGTGGAGCCTGTGGGTGGTGGCGGCGGTGGCCGTCCTGACGCTCATCGCCTATGTTCGCGAGTTCCTGCGACACCGGCAGCAGGCAGGCCGTGACGCCACCTGGAAACCGCTGCCGTCGCTGGTGCTGCTGTGGATCGGCGGACTGACGGCACTGTTGTCCTTCGCCTTCATCCTTCCCCACGGGGCCTCGTCGCAGGGCGCGTCCGCACCGGCCAAGGCCGGCACGTCGCTGACCGGGCAGACCGTGACGCCGACCCCGGTGACGACCACGGCGGTCTCGGGAGCGTCGCGACCGGCCACCTCGTCGACCTCGTCACGGTCGGTTGCGTCCCGTACCGCCCCGCCCGCCTCGACCGGGCAGAGCAGCACGACGGCGGGTGCACCCGCTCCTCGACCCTCGACCACGACTGCGACACCGTCCACCACGACGTCGCCGCTGATCGACCTCCACATCTTCCCGACACAGTCGCAACGGACGAAGCCGCCGCCGGGTCACTGACTGTCGGAGGGCGCTCTCCTCTGCCGGACCGCGTGTGGCGAGACCAAGGACGCCCGCCCCCAGACCTGGGGACGGGCGTCTCTTGTTCTGCCTGATGCCGGTTCTGGCCAGACGGCGCAGAAGCCCTGCCTAGATCGAGGTGAAGACCACCGCAACGTTGTGGCCACCGAAGCCGAACGAGTTGTTGAGTGCAGCGATGTCGCCATCCGGCAGGGCGCGCGCCTCACCGTGCACGACATCGAGCTTGATCGCGGGATCGAAGTCGTCCAGGTTGATCGTCGCGGGAGCGAGCCGGTGGTGCAGGGCGAGGATCGTCAGGACGCCCTCGAGCGCCCCGGCAGCGCCGAGGAGGTGACCGGTCATCGACTTGGTGGCGCTGACCGGCATACCGTCGGCGTCGTCGCCGAAGGCGCGCCGGATGGCGTTGGACTCCGCGACGTCACCCACCGGGGTGGAGGTGGCGTGGGCGTTCACGTGCACGATGTCCTTGGGGGACAAGCCCGCGCGCTTGACGGCCTCGACCATGGCACGGGACGCACCGGCGCCCTCGGGCTCGGGCGCGGCGATGTGGTGGGAGTCGGCCGACATGCCCACGCCACCGATCTCGGCATAGATCTTGGCGCCACGGGCCTTGGCCGCTTCGTACTCCTCGAGCACGATCACGGCCGCGCCCTCGCCGAGGACGAAGCCGTCACGGCCGGTGTCGTAGGGGCGTGAGGCGCGCTCGGGGTCGTCGTTGCGGGTCGAGAGCGCCTGCATGGCGGCGAAACCGGCGATCGGGAGCGCGTGGACGGCGCCCTCGGTGCCGCCGGCGACGGCGATGTCGGCGCGGCCGTTGCGGATCATCTCGTAGGCGTACCCCATCGCCTCGAGCCCGGATGCACAGGCCGAGACGGGCGTGTGGGCTCCGGCACGGGCGCCGATCTCCAGCGAGACGGCGGCCGACGAGGCGTTGGGCATGAGCATGGGCACGGCCAGGGGGAAGACCCGGCGTGGGCCCTTCTCCCGCAGGTTGTCCCACTGGTCGAGCAGCGTCCAGACGCCGCCGATGCCGGTGCCGATGCAGGCGGCGAGACGTTCGGGGTCGACCTCCGGGGAGCCGGCGTCGGCCCAGGCCTCGCGGGAGGCGATGAGGGCGTACTGGGCGCTCGGGTCGAGCCGACGCACCTCGACCTTGGTCAGCACGTCCAGGGGCTGGGTGTGGATCGTGGCGGCGAACTTCACCGGGAGCTCGTACTTGTCCACCCAGTCGAAGGGCATGGTCTTCGCGCCTGACCGTCCGGCCAGGATGGCGTCCCACGTGTCGGGGACGTTGCCGCCCACCGGGGTGGTGGCTCCGAGGCCTGTGACGACGACACGTCGTTCGGCGGTCATGGCTGGGTCTGCTCCTTCGTCGGTGTGGTGCGGGTGGCGGTCGCCGGTGCGGGGTGGCGGCTCAGCAGCATCGGTATGCCGCGCTGCCGCCACCCGCGCTGGGTTCTGTCCGGCTCAGCCCTGGTTCTTGGCGATGAAACTGACGGCGTCGCCGACGGTCTTGAGGTTCTTGACCTCGTCGTCGGGGATCCGCACGCCGAACTTCTCCTCGGCGTTGACGACGATGGTCATCATCGACAGCGAGTCGATGTCGAGGTCGTCGGTGAAGGACTTCTCGGACTGCACCGACTCGGTGTCCAGCCCGGTCTCCTCGTTGACGATCTCGGCCAGACCCTCGAGGATCTCCTGCTCGCTCTGCGCCATCCGGCTCAGCTCCTTCATTCTGTTGAGGTGACCCCTGTTGGTGTCACGGGTGTTGGTGCGACTGGTGTTGGGTACGTGCTGTGGTCACTGCGGTGGCCCGGATCACCCGCGGGCCGGCGGGAGTCTGGTCAGGGGAGGACGACGACCTGCGCGGCGTACACGAGGCCGGCGCCGAACCCGATCTGCAGGGCGAGCCCACCGTGGGCCACTTCGCCTTCGCGGAGCATCCGTTCGGTGGCGAGCGGGATCGAGGCCGCGGACGTGTTGGCGGTCTCGGCGATGTCGCGGGCGACGGGGATGTCGGTCGGCAGCTTGAGCTGCTTGATCATCGCGTCGATGATCCGCATGTTGGCCTGGTGCGGGATGAAGGCGTCGAGGTCCTCGGCGCGGACGCCGGCGGCGTCAAGGGCCTTCTGGGCGACGGGTGCCATCCCCCAGACGGCCCAACGGAAGACCGACTGCCCGGCCATGCCGATGGCGGGCCAGCCCAGGTCGCCGTCGCGGACCTCGACCCACGAGTCCCGCTGCGAGATGGTCTTCCACTGCGAGCCGTCCGAGCCCCACACGGTGGGGCCGATGGCGGGGGTGTCCGACGGTCCGACGATCGCGGCTCCGGCACCGTCGCCGAAGATGAAGGCCGATCCCCGGTCCTTCATGTCCGTGAAGTCGGAGAGCTTCTCGACCCCGACGACGAGGACGTGGCGGGCGCTGCCGCCGCGGACCATGTCGCTGGCCAGGCTCACCGCGTGGCAGTACCCCGCGCAGGCGGCGGAGATGTCGAATGCCGCACCACGGATGCCGAGGCGATCGGCGAGGATCGGCGCGGCTGCAGGAGTCTGGTAGGGGTGGGTGACCGTGGCCACGACCACCGCATCGACGTCGGACGCCTCGAGCCCGGCTGCGGTGAGCGCCTCACGCGTCGCCGCCTCCGACATGTCGACGACGCTCTCGTCCTTGGCCGCGAACCGGCGGCTCTTGATGCCGGAGCGCTCCTGGATCCACTCGTCGGAGGAGTCGATCGCCTCGACGAGCTCGGAGTTCATGACCACGCGCTCGGGACGATAGCCACCGACGCCCATGATGCGTGCGTAGGTCGCTCCCTCCGCGGGGGTGATGAATCCGGTGCCCTTGGGGGCTGGTGCGGTCATGTCAGGCCTCTTGCGCGTCGGTCGGAAGGGAACGTGCGGAGGCGGGGTCGCCGCCGTGGTCGCGAACCAGCTGCTGGGCCGCCTCGAGATCGTCGGGCGTCTTGACTGCCAGTGTGGCAACTCCGGGCATCGCGCGCTTGGCGAGGCCCACGAGCGTGCCGGCTGGGGGGAGCTCGATCATGGCGGTGACGCCGAGGTCGACCAAGGTCTGCATGCACTGGTCCCACCGCACCGGGCTGCTGACCTGCCGCACGAGCCGGGCCAGCGCGTCGGGGCCACCCGCCACCGGTCGGCCGTCGGCGTTGGACAGGAGGGTGACGCCGGGGTCGCTGACGTCGAAGTCGGCGGAGAGCCGCTCGAGGGCCTCGACCGCAGGCGACATGTGGGCGGTGTGGAAGGCGCCGGCCACCTGCAGCGCGATGACCCGCGCCTTGGCCGGGGGATCCGCGGCCAGGGCCGCGAGCTGGTCGAGGGTGCCGGCGGCCACGGTCTGACCGGCGCCGTTGGCGTTGGCAGCGGTGAGGCCGTAGCGGCTGAGCGACTCGGCGACCTCGAGGGGGTCGCCTCCGAGGACGGCGCTCATGCCGGTCGCGGCGAGGGCGCTGGCGGCAGCCATCCCGGCCCCGCGCTCGCGGACGAACACCATCGCGTCGTGGTCGGACAGCGCGCCCGCGAAGGCAGCAGCTGTGATCTCGCCGACCGAGTGCCCGGCGGTGACGCCGACCACGGTCGCGGGACCGTCGGGGAGCAGGACGGCCGCGGCGGCAAGGCCCGCCGCGACGATGAGCGGCTGCGCGACCGCGGTGTCCTTGATGGTCTCGGCGTCCGAGGTCGTGCCGTGCGCGACCAGGTCGAGGCCCGCGACGTCGGACAGCGACTCGAGCCGCTCGCGGAACGCCGGCAGCTCGAGCCACGGGGCGAGGAAGCCGGGGGTCTGGGAGCCCTGTCCCGGGCAGACGATTGCTAGCACGCTCCCAGCCTTGCGGTCCGGGCGTGACCTCAGCGTGACCGTTTGGCACGAACATCGGGGAGGTCTTTTGGAGGATGTCTACAAAACAGACGTGAGAACGACCGTGGTCACGACCCCCATGTGAGCAGGGTCTCAGCGGCGAATGGGAGCCGGCCGGCTGAGTCGGCCCAGGGCCAGCGCGATCCGCACCGTGTGGGCGTCGTGCGGGTCGGTGAGCTGGTAGCCGGTGAGGTCGGCGATCTTGCCCAGGCGGTAGCGCACGGTGTTGGGGTGCACGAACAGCACCCGCGCAGTGCCCTCCAGGCCGCCCCCGGTCTCGAGGTAGGCCGAGGCGGTCTCCAGCAGGCCGCCGCTGCTGGACGACAACGGGTGCCAGATGCGGTCGAGGAGCAGCGCCCTGGCGGGGGCGTCGCCCACGAGGACGCGCTCGGCGAGCAGGTCGTCGGCGGTCACCGGGCGGGGGGCGCCCGGCCAGGCGTGCGCGCAGGACTGCCCGGCCAACGCAGCCCGGGCAGACCTGCCGGCCGCGAACAGGTGAGGCACCGTGGGGCCCACGACGAGGGGTCCGTCGCCGAAGTGGTCGGCGACCGCGAGAGCCGCCGTCATGGGGTCGTCCACGTTGCCGAGGATGCAGACGAGCCGGCGCCCCTGGACGGCGATGAGCGTGTCCACACCGACGCGTTCGGCCGCACGGCGCAGCCCGTCCACGATGCCGGCTGAGCCTCCCGGGGGTGTGCTGCCCGCGATGACGGCGACCCTGGTCGTGGAGCCCCAGCCGAGAGCCGCGGCGCGAGACTGCATCGAGTCGTCGGCCTCGCCACGCAGCACCGCGTCTACCACCAGTCCCTCGAGCCGGGCGTCCCAGGCGCCGCGCGCCTCCGCGGCGTGGGCATAGACCTCGGCGGCGGCGAACGCGATCTCGCGCGAGTAGCGCAACACCGACTCGCGCAGCGCCTGTTCCTCACCGGGCTCGGCGAGGGCCGTGGCGTCCTGCTCGACGACGTCCACGACGGACCGCACGAGGTCGAGGGTCTGGCGCAGGGTGATCGACCTGGTCAGCTCGCGTGGGGCCGTCCCGAAGACGTCGGCGGTCACCGGGGTCTGGTCACCGCCCGCCCGGAGCCAGGCGATGAAGGCGGCAATTCCGGCCTGGGCGACGAGCCCGACCCACGAGCGGTCCTCGGCGGAGAGCACCCGGTACCAGTCGTGGGCCGCCTCCATCCGGCGGGTCGCTGCCGACGAGAGCTCGCCCGCGGACCGCTCGACCCGTTGCAGGGTGGCGGTCGACGTGCTCACGCGAGTGGCCGGCATGGGCCCAGTCTATTTGTATGCCGCCCACAACCGTCGCGGTGCAGCCGCCGACGGTTCGGCCGGGCTTCACCCACCCGACACCGCGTGGTCGCCCGCCGCGACCCGGCAGTTCCTAGCGTCGTGGCCATGACCAGAACCCTCCCTGCCCTCGTCGTCACCGGGGCCCTCGTCCTCGGCTCCACGGTCGCGTCCAGCGCCACCGCTGTCGCCGGATCCGCCACTGCGGACACCGGCCGCACGGCGGCAGACACCCTCCCGTTGGTGCTGGCCCACCGGGGCGCCTCCGGGTACCGGCCCGAACACACCGTGGCCGCCTACGAGCTGGCAGTCGCGATGCACGCCGACTACATCGAGCCCGACCTCGTCATGACCAAGGACGGCGTTCTCGTCGACCGCCACGAGCCCGAGATCTCGGGGACCACCGACGTCGAGGACCACCCCGAGTTCGCCGCTCGCAAGACCACGAAGGTGCTCGACGGCGTCTCGACGACCGGATGGTTCACCGAGGACTTCACGCTCGCGGAGCTGCGCACCCTGCGTGCCAAGGAGCGGCTGCCCCAGATCCGCCAGGAGAACACCCTCTACGACGGGCGGTACGTCGTCCCGACCTTCGAGGAGGTGCTGGAGCTGCGGGAAAGGCTCTCCAAGGAGTACGGCCGCCAGGTCGGCATCATCCCCGAGATCAAGCACTCGACCTACTTCCACGCCAAGGGCCTGAACCCCGAGGCCGCCCTGATGAAGCTCCTGGACAAGCACCACCTCAACCGAAGCAAGGCGCCGGTGTGGGTGCAGAGCTTCGAGCTCGGCAACCTCGTCGCGCTGCGCCGGACCTACGGCTACAAGGCCAACGAGGTGTTCCTCGCGAGCGCGACCGGGGCGCCCTTCGACCTGGCCAGCAGCGGTGACCCCCGCACGTACGCCGACCTGCTGGCACCCGCGAGTCTCAGGACGCTGTCGGGCACGATCGACGGGATCGGCCCGGACAAGAACCTCGTCGTGCCGCGTCAGGGCGACGGAACGTTGGGCACCTCCACCGGACTGGTTGCCGCCGCCCATGCGGCCGGCCTCAAGGTCACGCCCTACACCTTCCGCGCCGAGAACACCTTCCTGCCCACCGACTACCGGGTCGGCACGAACCCAGCGGACTACGGCAGGGCCGTGGACGAGGTCGTGGCATTCATGCGGGCGGGCGTGGACGGGGTCTTCTGCGACCAGCCCGACATCTGCGTCACGGCCCGCAAGGAGTTCCTCGGGCACTGACTTCGTGCTGACTGCCGGCTCTCAGCCGGCGTGCTCCCGCCAGGAGTGCGCCGGCTCGTAGCCCAGGAGCCGTCGGGCCTTGTCGATGCCCAGCAGCGTCTCGTGCTCGCCGAGCTCCCTGCGCACCTCGACAGCCGGGAAGACCTCCGCCACGAGGTCTGCGCTCGAACGGCTCATCACGGTGTCGGCGTTGGCGATGACGAAGACCTCGCACCCGGGCTCGGTCCGCTCGAGACCCAGCCGCACCGCCTGCGCGCCGTCGCGACCGTCGATGTAGCCCCAGAGGTTCCACTTGCGCAGGGACGCGTCGGCGTCGAACGACGGGAAGGCCGCGTAGTCCTGGGGGTCCATGACGTTCGAGAACCGCAGGCCGACCATGGTCAGCTCGGGGTCCCAGCGGCAGAAGTGCCTGGCCATCTCCTCCTCGAGTGCCTTGTTCAGCGAGTAGGTCGACTCCGGTCGCGGGTCGTACTCCTCGTCGACCGGGACATAGGGCGGGGGCGTGTCGAAGGGCAGGCCGAGGACTGTCTCGCTCGATGCCCAGACGATGCTGCGGACCTTCAGGGCGCGGGCTGCGGCGAAGACGTTGTAGGTCGCGGCGGAGTTGTTGGCAAAGGTCGCAGCGTTGGTGGTCAGGCCGGACGCGGGGATCGCCGCGAGGTGCACCACGGCGTCCACGGGCGTCGAGTGCTCGTCCACCCCGCCCGAGAACGCCTCGAGCACCTGGCCGTAGTCGGTCAGGTCGACGGTGACGAACGGTGTGGTCGGGGACGCTGGCCGGGTCCGGTCGAGCGCGAGAACGTCGTAGCCGTGCTCGGCGAGATGGGCGACGACCGTGCGGCCGAGCTTGCCGGTCGAACCGGTGACGGCGACGCGGCGTCGTGTGGTCGGTGCGGGCTGGGAGGTCACCCGCTCATCCTGCCCCAGCGTCCGCCCCATCCCAACAGAAGGTATGCCGCCCGCTCAGGTGAGCGGGCGGCATACCTTGTCGTGAAACGGCTTTCACCGCTTGGTCAGCTGTCGCCTCCCGCGTTGCCGGACGTGCCGGCCGTGACGTCGAGCAGGCGGTAGCGGGCTGCGGCCTCGCGGGCCACGCCGCCATCGACCTCGCCGCGCTGGACGAGCATCTGCAGGGCGCGCACGGCGACCGACGGTCCGTCGATGTGGAAGAACCGCCGAGCCGCCGGGCGGGTGTCGGAGAACCCGAACCCGTCGGCGCCGAGCGAGGCGAAGTCCCCGGGCACCCACTGCTGGATCTGGTCCTGCACCTGGCGCATGTAGTCGGACACGGCGACAACCGGACCACGGGTGTCGCGCAGCCGCTCGGTGACGTAGGGGGTGCGGGCCTCACCCTCGGGGTGGAGGAAGCGCTGCTCGTCGCAGGCCATCCCGTCCCGACGCAGCTCGCTCCACGAGGTCACCGACCAGACGTCGGCGACGACGCCCCAGTCGTTGCGCAGCAGGTCCTGGGCCTCGAGGGCCCACGGCACACCGACACCAGAGGCGAGGAGCTGCACCCGCGGGGCGTCGTCCGGCAGCCCGTCGGGGATGCCGGGGGCGAACAGGTGCATGCCCCGCAGGATCCCCTCGTGGTCGACGTTCTCGGGCTCCTGCGGCTGGCTCATCGGCTCGTTGTAGACGGTGATGTAGTAGATGACGTTCTCCGGGTCGTCGCCGTACATCCGGCGCAGCCCGTCCTCCATGATGTGCCCGATCTCGAACCCGAAGGCGGGGTCGTAGGACACCACAGCCGGGTTGGTCGCAGCCAGGATCGGGCTGTGGCCGTCGGCGTGCTGCAGACCCTCGCCGGTGAGCGTGGTGCGACCGGCGGTGGCACCGATGAGGAACCCGCGAGCCATCTGGTCGGCGGCCGCCCAGATCGAGTCGGCGGTGCGCTGGAAGCCGAACATCGAGTAGAAGACATAGATCGGGATCATCGGCTCGCCGTGGGTGGCGTAGGACGTGCCGGCCGCGGTGAACGCTGCCATCGAGCCCGCCTCGTTGATGCCGAGGTGCAGGATCTGGCCGTCCTTGGCCTCCTTGTAGGCGAGCATCAGCTCCGCGTCGACCGAGGTGTACTTCTGGCCGTGCGGGTTGTAGATCTTGATGGTCGGGAAGAACGAGTCCATGCCGAAGGTGCGGGCCTCGTCGGGGATGATCGGCACGACGCGCTTGCCGAACTCCTTGTCGCGCATGATCTCCTTGAGCAGCCGGACGAACGCCATCGTCGTGGCGATCTGCTGCTTGCCGGTGCCCTTCTTGACGACGTCGTAGGCCGAGTGGTCGGGCAGCTTGAGCGGCTCGTGCTGCACCCGCCGCACGGGCAGCGGCCCTCCGAGCTTCTCGCGGCGCTCGAGCAGGTACTTGATGCTCGGGTCGTCGGGTCCGGGGTGGAAGTAGGGCGGGGAGTAGGGATCCTTCTCCAGCGCCTCGTCCGAGATCGGCAGCTTGAGGCTGTCGCGCAGGCCCTTGAGGTCGTCGAGGGTGAGCTTCTTCATCTGGTGGGTGGCGTTGCGGCCCGCGAAGTGGCTGCCGAGCCCGTAGCCCTTGATCGTCTTGGCCAGGATCACGGTCGGCTGGCCGGTGTGGTTCATCGCCGCCTGGTAGGCCGCGAACACCTTGCGGTAGTCGTGGCCGCCGCGCTTGAGGCGCCACCAGATGTCCTCGTCCGACCAGTCCTTGACCATCTCGCGGGTGCGGGGGTCGCGGGCGAAGAAGAAGTCCCGGACGTACTTGCCGTCGTTGGCACGGAAGGTCTGGTAGTCGCCGTCGCTCGTGGTGTTCATGAGGTGCACGAGAGCGCCGTCGCGGTCCTGGGCCAGCAGCGGGTCCCACCCGCGACCCCAGACCACCTTGATGACGTTCCAGCCGGCGCCCCGGAAGAACGCCTCGAGCTCCTGGACGATCTTGCCGTTGCCACGGACCGGACCGTCGAGGCGCTGCAGGTTGCAGTTGACGACGAAGGTGAGGTTGTCGAGCTCCTCGCCGGCCGCCAGCTGGAGCAGCCCGCGCGACTCCGGCTCGTCCATCTCGCCGTCGCCCAGGAACGCCCACACGTGCTGCTGGCTGGTGTCCTTCACGCCGCGGTTGTGCAGGTACTTGTTGAACTGCGCCTGGTAGATGGCGTTCATCGGACCGATGCCCATCGACACCGTGGGGAACTGCCAGAAGTCCGGCATCAACCGCGGGTGCGGGTAGGACGGCAGCGCGACCGGCTGCCCGCCGACGATGTGGCTCTTCTCCTGGCGGAACCCGTCGAGCTGGTCCTCGGACAGGCGCCCCTCGAGGAAGGCGCGGGCGTACATGCCGGGGGAGGCGTGCCCCTGGAAGAAGACCTGGTCGCCGCCGCCCGGGTGGTCGGGCCCTCGCCAGAAGTGGTTGAAGCCGACTTCGTAGAGGGTCGCAGCCGAGGCGTACGTGGAGATGTGTCCGCCGACGCCGATGCCGGGACGCTGCGCGCGGTGCACCATGACGGCGGCGTTCCAGCGCAAGTACGCGCGGTAGCGGCGCTCGACCTCCTCGTCACCGGGGAACCACGGCTCCTGCTCGGGCGAGATGGTGTTGATGTAGTCGGTCGCCGTCAGTGACGGGACCCCGACCTGCATCTCACGGGCGCGCTCGAGCAGCTTGAGCATGACGTAGCGAGCCCGCTGCCGACCGCCCTCCTCGATGACCCCGTCGAGGGAGTCGAGCCACTCCTTGGTCTCCTCGGGGTCGATGTCCGGGAGCTGGCTGGGGATGCCGTTGAGAATGGGTCCGGCTTCCTCGCGTGCGGCCACGGTCGTGAGTCCTTTCTCGCGCCAGAGTTGACGAGGGGCCGCGGGGTTGCCTGCGACCTCCTCGTCCATCTTCCACCCCAAAGAGGTGCAGGTCACAACCGGAGGTGGCTACTGGCCAGTATGCGAAGCACGGACGATCCGCGCCGGCTCACAGGCCGAGGCGGTGGCCGCCTGCATAGACCGTCAGGCGCGGCGGGCGGGCGAAACCCACCAGCGTCAGGCCGGACTCGGTGGCCAGCTCGACCGCCAGCGACGACGGAGCCGACACCGCGACCAGGGCAGGCAGGCCGGCCATCACGGCCTTCTGCACCAGCTCGAAGCTCGCCCGCCCGCTGACGACGAGGACGTGCCCGGTCAACGGCAACAGCCCCTCACGACCGGCCCAGCCGACCACCTTGTCGACGGCGTTGTGCCGCCCGACGTCCTCACGGACCACGAGGGGTTCGCCGTCGGCGGTGAAGATCCCGGCGGCGTGCAGGCCGCCGGTCCGGTCGAAGACCTTCTGGCGGGTCCGCAGCGTGTCGGGCAGGCTCGCGACCACGGCAGGTGACAGTCGCATCGGGTCGTCGGCCACGGCATACGGGCTGGTCGCGGTGATGGCGTCGATGCTCGTCTTCCCGCAGACGCCGCAGGCGCTGCTCTGGTAGCCCGACCGGGCGGTGCGGCCCAGGTCGGGCACCACGTCCGGTGCCAGCGTCACATCGACCACGTTGTAGGTGGGGGAGCCGGACTCGTCCTCGTCGAGACAGTGCATGAGCTGGCGCACCTGGTCGGCCCGGCGCAGCACCCCTTCGGTGAGCAGGTTGCCCAGTGCGAGGTCGAAGTCGTCGCCCGGCGTACGCATCGTGACCGTGACCGACGTGCCGGCCACGCGGATCTCGAGGGGTTCCTCGACGGCGAGGGTGTCCGGCCGGGCCGACGACCGGACCCCGTCCGAGGTCACCTCGACCCGGATCGCCGGCGTCCGCCTCGTCACCCGTCCCACGCGAGCAATGTATGTCGCGGGCTCCAGGTGTTCACCGGCGGATAGGTTGGGGGACGTGAGCGACGCCCCCATCGAACAGTTCTCGTCCCCCGATGAGGTCCGCCTCTTCGGCGACACCGGTATGCCGTGGCGCCCCGTGTCGCCCAAGCTCGCGACCGCGCGCCTGCTCGTCCTGTCGGTGTTCCTCGTGCCTCCACTGCTCGCCCTGCTGGCGCTCGCCGTCTTCGTCTGGACGTGGTTCTGGGTGGGTGCCGTGGTCGTCGCGGTCGCCCTCGCCGTCGGTGCCTGGCTGATCCGTCGCCAGGTCCCGGCGATCACGTGGGCCGAAGGCGCCGAGGAGCTCGTCGTCCGCCGGGGACGGATGTTCCGCACGCTCGTGAGCGTGCCCTACGGCCGGTTGCAGTTCGTCGACGTCCAGTCCGGCCCGTTGGGGCGGCGGTTCGACATGGCGACCGTCGAGCTGCACACCGCCTCACCGCAGAGCGGGGGTCAGATCCCGGGGCTGCCGACGGCTGACGCAGAGGCCCTCCGCGAGCGCCTCGCTGCCAGGGGCGAGTCCCAGCGGGCTGGCCTGTGAGCGCTGACGAGCCGACGCCCGTTCCGACGCCGGTCCCGACGCCGGTCCCGGCGCCGGTCCCGACGCCGGAGCTGGCTCCGGAGAACGAGTGGCGGCACCTGCACCCCCTCTCACCACTGCTCAGGGGCGGCATCGCGTTCGTCGCCGTGCTGGCCTATGTCGTGTCGCAGCAAGCGGACTCGTTCTTCGGCGCCCAGCGTGACGACCCCACCCAGGGCCACTGGGGCTGGGCCGCGATCGGCGTGGTGCTGGTGCTGCTGGGAATCGTCGCCGGCGCCTGGGTGTCCTGGCGGTTCTCTCGCTTCCGCGTCGCAGACACCCTCATCGAGCTGCGGACCGGCGTGGTCTACCGCCAGCACCGGCAGGTGCGGTTCGACCGGATCCAGGCCGTCGACCTCGGCCGCCCGCTGCTGGCGCGGCTCACGGGACTGTCGGAGGTCGTGGTCCAGTCCGCGGGTGGCAAGGACTCGCACCTCAAGCTGTCCTTCCTCACCGACGCCCAGGCACAACAGGTGCGCGAGCAGCTGATGGCCCTCGCCGGGCGCAGCGACGAGGTCGCCGGATCCACGGCTGCTGTGCGGGGCGGGCCGTCCGAGTGGGGCGGCGCCCACCTGTCGGACGAGGACTACGCCGACCTTCCGGCACCGGCCCCTGTGGGCCGGCGGATCCTCGCGATCCCGAACTCGCGCATCCTGCAGTCCATCCTCTACACGGGCCCTGGCGTGGTCATCCTGCTCGCCGTACCCGCTCTCGTGGTCTCGGTGGCACTCGGGGTGCCGGAGATGGTGGCCTGGCTCGGCCCGATGACCTTGGCGCTGGGCACGTCCCACCTCAAACGACTCACCCAGGAGTGCAACTTCGAGCTGCTCCACCAGGGCGACCGGCTGCGGATCCGGCACGGCCTCACCGACCTGCGCACGACCACGGTCCCGCTGCACCGCATCCAGGCGGTCGAGGTGAGCCAGTCGCTGCCGTGGCGGCTGACCGGCTGGTGGCGGATCAAGGTCAACGTCGCCGGCGCGGGCACCGGCGACGACGTCACGCAGACGGTGCTGATGCCGGTCGGCAACCGCGAGGAAGCCCTCCAGGTCCTCGCGCTCGTGCACCCCGGCATACCTCGGGGTGCGGCTCTCGCCGCGCTGGAAGGCGAGGGCACCGCAGAGGGGTTCGTCACCGCGAGCCGCAGGGCGAGGCCCCTCGACCCCCTGAGCTGGCGACGACAGGGGTATGCCGTGGTGCCCGGCGGTCTGCTCACCCGACGCGGCGCGTTGTACCGCGCTGCCCAGTTCGTGCCGCACGCGCGCATCCAGTCACTGACGGTGGAGCAGGGCCCGGTGCAACGCCGTCGCGGCGTGGCCACGGTCAAGCTGCTCTCGACCGTCGGCCCGGTCTCACCTGTCGTGGCGCACCTCGACGAGCCCGAGGCGGTCCGCCTGCTGGCCGAGCAGGTCGTCCGCTCCGGCCGCGCCCGCCAGCTGGCCTAGCCGGATCGACCTAGCGCGCTTCGAAGCGGACCACGAGCGCCTTGGCCACCGGGGTGTTGGACCGTAGCGCGACGTGGTCGGCCGACATGAGGACGTTGGTCTCCGGGTAATAGGCCGCCGCGCAGCCCGCGGCGGTGGGGTACGACACGAGCGTGAAGCCCTCGGCCCGACGGTCGGTGCCCTCGAACTCACTGACCACGTCGACGACCTGGCCCTGGTGGAACCCGAGGCGGTGCAGGTCGTCGGGGTTGACCAGGACCACGCGCCGGTTGCCCGAGATGCCGCGGTAGCGGTCGGCGTGGCCGTAGATCGTGGTGTTGAACTGGTCGTGGCTACGGATGGACTGCAGCAGCAGGCGTCCGTCGGGCACCTCGAGCGGCGGGACGCTGCCGGCGAGGAACTCGGCCTTGCCGCTCGGGGTGTCGAACTCGCGCAGGTCGCGCGGCTTGTGCGGGAGCAGGAACCCACCGGGGCGCCGGACCCTGGTGTTGTAGTCCTCGAAGTTCGGGATCACCCGGGAGATGTGCTCCCGGATGAGGTCGTTGTCCTGGGCCAGCGCCGCCCAGTCGATCGAGCCGACTCCGGGCACGAGCCACCGGGCGAGTCCGGCCACGATCGCGACCTCTGACCGGCACAGGTCGGACGGCGGGTCGAGCCGGCCCTGGGAGAGGTGGACCTGGCCCTGGGAGTCCTCCACCGTGACCCCCTGGTCGCCAGCGGGGGTCGCGTCACGGTCGGTCCGGCCCAGACAGGGCAGGATCAGGGCCTCGGTGCCGGTGACGGTGTGCGACCGGTTGAGCTTGGTCGACACGTGGACCGTCAGGTCGCAGGAACGCAGGCCTTCGTGCACGACCGGGGTGTCGGGCGTGGCCATCGCGAAGTTGCCGCCCATGCCGAAGAACACCCGCACCGACTTGTCACGCAGCCGCTTGACGGTCGCGCTGGCGTCGACGCCGTGCTCGGTGGGCGGGGCGAAGCCGAACTCCGTGCCGAGGGCGTCCAGGAACGGCTGGGTCATCTGCTCCCAGATGCCCATGGTCCGGTCGCCCTGGACGTTGGAGTGGCCGCGGACGGGGCAGGGGCCGGCGCCGGCCTTGCCGATGTTGCCCTGCAGGAGCAAGACGTTCAAGATCTCCTGGATCGTCATCACGGCGTGAACGTGCTGGGTCAGGCCCATCGCCCAACAGGCGACGGTGGCCCTCGACTGCATGAACCGCGTGGCGAGCGCCTCGATCTCGGCCCGCTCAAGGCCGGTTGCGAGTTCCGTTGCGGCCCAGTCGATCTCGCGCACGGCTTGGGCGTAGTCTTCGTAGCCCGCGGTGTGCGCATCGAGGAAGGCGCGGTCCACGACCGTGCCTGGGGCAGCCTGCTCGGCAGCCAGGAGGAGGTGGCCCACCGCGCGGAACAGCGCGTGGTCGCCGCCGAGCCGCACCTGGAGGTAGTCGTCGGCGAGAGCCGTGCCGGGGCCGATCAGGCCGCGCGGAGTCTGGGGGTTCTTGAACCGGATCAGGCCGGCCTCGGGCAGCGGGTTCACCGCCACGATGACCGCGCCGTTCTCCTTGGCCCGCTCGAGGTGGGTGAGCATGCGCGGCGCGTTCGTGCCGGGGTTCTGGCCGGCGATGACGATCAGCTCGGCCTGCTCGAGCGACTCGAGGGTGACCGCACCCTTGCCGATGCCGATCTGCTCGGTCATCGCGGTGCCCGAGGACTCGTGGCACATGTTGGAGCAGTCCGGCAGGTTGTTGGTGCCGTAGGCCCGGACCATCAGCTGGTAGAGGAAGGCAGCCTCGTTGCTCGTGCGACCCGAGGTGTAGAACACCGCGTCATCCGGCGAGGACAGGGCAGTGAGGTGCCCGGCGATGATGGCGTTCGCGTCGTCCCACGACACCGGCGAGTAGTGCGAGGCGCCGGGCGCTCGATGCATCGGCTCGGTCAGCCGGCCCTGCTGGCCCAACCACCACTCGCTCTGCCCGTCGAGCTCCTCGATGCTGTGGCGGGCGAAGAACTCCCGGTCGACGCGACGCGTGGTGGCCTCCCACGCCACCGCCTTGGCCCCGGACTCACAGAACTCGGCGACGTGGCGGTCGCCCGCTTCGGGGTCGGGCCAGGCGCAGGACGGGCAGTCGAACCCGTTGGTCTGGTTGAGCCGGCCGAAGACCCGCGCGGTCCGGGGTAGTCCCATCTGCTCGACCCCGTGGCGGAACGAGTTGACGACCGCGGGCAGACCGGCAGCCCATTGCTTGGGCGCGTGCGCGTCGACCACCCCTGTCGGATCGATGCTGCTCAGGGCCTCTGGAGCTGCTCCGGAAGGGCGGCTGGGGGAGTGCTGATCGGCCATATGCCCGACCCTAGCCTTGTCCACGCGGTGGGAATGTGTGCGTAATCCGCCGACTCGGTTGAAAATCCCGGCTCAACCCGATGGACTTACCCGCAACTGACCGCCTCGAGGGATGGAGAAGGGTGTGACCACGCCAGCGCAGTCTGCGCTGCAAGCATCGGTGGGCCGACTCGGCCTCACCGCAGGACAGGTGATCCAGGAGTTCGGCTACGACTCCGACGTCGACGACGACTTCCGCTTCGCCATCGAGGATCACACCGGGACCGAGCTCGAGGACGAGGAGTACCAGGACGTCGCAGACGCCTCCCTCATCTGGTGGCGGCAGGACGACGGTGACCTCGTCGATGCCGTCGTCGATGCCCTGACCAACCTCGGGGAGGGCGGCTCGGTCGTCGTCCTCACGCTGAAGTCGGGTCGGCCCGGCCATGTCGAGGCGAGCGACATCGAGGAGGCCGCGACGACCGCGGGTCTGCACACCTCGGGCACCGTCAACGCCTGCGACGACTGGACAGCCACCAGGTTGGTCGCCCCCAAGACCGGTCGGCGTTGACGTCGCTGGCAGACTGCCGGGCATGACCTCACCCTTGGCAGTCGGGGCCGCGGCTCCGGACTTCACCCTCAGGGACCAGAACGGTCAGGAGTTCTCCATGGCGCAGTTCCACGGCGCCAAGAACGTCGTCCTGGTGTTCTACCCCTTCGCCTTCTCCGGCATCTGCACGGGCGAGCTGTGTGAGATCCGGGACGACCTGGGCGGCTTCGTCGCCGACGACGTGCAGGTGCTGGCGGTCTCCTGCGACCACATGTTCAGCCAGCGTGCCTGGGCCGACAAGGAGGGCTACTTCTTCCCCCTCCTGTCGGACTTCTGGCCGCACGGCGGGGTCGCGCAGAGCTACGGCGTGTTCAACGAGCAGGCTGGAGCGGCGGTGCGCGGCACCTTCCTGGTCGACACCGGCGGTGTGGTCCGGTGGTCCCTGGTCAACGAGATCGGACAGGCCCGGGACTTCACCGGCTACCACTCCGCGCTGGCCGGCCTGCGCGGCTGACCACCGCTCCAGGCGGCACACGGACCTGACACAATGGCGACCGCAGTCCGAACGCGGCGCCCGCGCCAGCCGTGACGACGCGGGGCCTGTAGCTCAGTTGGTAGAGCGCCACGTTTACACCGTGGATGTCGTCGGTTCGAGCCCGGCCGGGCCCACATGCACACCACCTTGGCTGACGTCGTCCGTGTGCTCGACGACCTCTACCCGCCATCGACGGCGCAGTCGTGGGACCAGGTCGGTCTGGTCGCCGGTGACCTCACCCAGCCGGTGCGACGGATCCACTTCGCCGTCGACCCCACGCTCGCTGTCATCGAGGAGGCGCGGGCCCTCGGTGCGGACCTCGTGGTGACGCACCACCCGCTGCTGCTGCGCGGCATACACAGCGTGGCCACGTCGGGCGCCAAGGGCGCCTCGGTCACGGCTCTCGTGGTGCACGACATCGCGCTGTACGTCGCCCACACCAACGCCGACGTCGCCTCGCCGGGCGTCAACGACGCCCTCGCGCAGGCCTGCGGCCTCGGCGACGTCGAGCCGCTCGCCATCGTCGACGGACAGCCGCTGGGGCGGGTCGGACGCCTGGCCCAGCCGGTGTCGCTGGCGGAGTTCACCCGGTCCTTGTATGCCGCCCTGCCGCCCTCCCCGGGCGGGCTGCGCGTCGCGGGCCCGGCCGATGCCCCGGTGGAACGGGTCGCCGTGATGGGGGGCGCCGGCGACGACCTGTTCGACCACGTCCGGGCGAGCGGCGCCGACGTCTACGTCACGGCCGACCTTCGGCACCACCCGGTCCTCGAGGCGCGCGAGGAGTCCAGGGGAGGTCCGCCCTACGTCATCGACGCAGGTCACTGGGCCACCGAGTCGCTGTGGCTGGCCGGCGCGGCAGAGCGGGTCCGGGGCGCGATTGCGGACGGCAGCGACGGGGCCCCTAAGGTGGAGACCCACATCTCAACACTGCGCACCGACCCCTGGGACTTCGTGGTCGGAGCCGAATCGCCCGCTGGGCTTGGAGGTACGTCCTGAAAGCCGACCCGTCCCGTCAGTGGCGACTGCTCGACCTGCAGGCGATCGACACCCGTCTCGACCAGATCGAGCACGCCCGCAAGAACCTTCCCGAGCACGCCCTGCTGGCTGACCTCGAGACCAAGGCCGCGGGCCTCGACTCCCTGCTGGTGCGGGCCCGGACCGAGCTCGGCGACATCCAGCGCGAGATCGCCAAGGCCGAGGCCGACGTGCAGCTCGTCCGCGAGCGGGCGGCGCGCGACCAGGCCCGACTGGACTCCGGCACGGGGTCGGCGAAGGACCTGCAGGCGATCCAGCACGAGCTCGCCTCCCTCGTCCGACGCCAGTCTGAGCTCGAGGACGTCGAGATCGAGGTCATGGAGCGGGCCGAGGACGCCGAGTCCGCTGTCTCACAGCTCGACGTCGAGCACACCACTCTCGCCGCACAGGTCACCGCGGCCACCGAGGCCCGGGATGCGGCGCTGGCCGACCTCGAGCTCGAGGCCACCAAGGTCGCCGCCCCGCGGGCCGACATCGTGGCCGGCGTCGGCGATGACCTCGTCACGCTCTACGAAAAGGTCCGACTCCAGAGCGGTGGCCTCGCCGCGGCGCCCCTGCGGCAACGCCGCTGTGGCGGCTGCCAGCTCGAGCTCAACAACGTCGAGATGAACCGCATCAAGGCCGCGCCGGACGACGAGGTGCTGCGGTGCGAGGAGTGCCGGCGCATCCTCGTGCGCACGGCCGAGTCCGGCCTCTGACCCGTGCCTGACCGACGCGCGCTGGTCATCGAGGCCGACGGTGGCTCCAGGGGCAACCCCGGGGTCGCCGGGTACGGCGCCCTCGTGCGCGACGCTGTCACCGGGCGGGTCCTGTGGGAGGGCGCCGCGCCACTGGGCAAGGAGTCCAACAACGTCGCCGAGTACTCCGGCCTCATCGCCGGACTGAAGGCAGTCCTGCGGATTGACGCGGGCGCGGACGTCGAGGCACGGATGGACTCCAAGCTCGTCGTCGAGCAGATGGCCGGACGCTGGAAGATCAAGCACCCGGACATGCGCATGCTCGCGCTCGAGGCGCGCGACCTGGCCGCCCAGATCAGCACGGCAGGTGGGTCGGTGTCGTTCACCTGGATCCCTCGCGAGCAGAACAAGGACGCGGACGCCCTGTCCAACGACGGCATGGACGGCCGGACCATCGACCGCATGCTGGGCGAGAGCACGGGCGGCACTGACGGGTCGACGGTCGGCGCGACCGTCGACGAGACGGTCGACGAGGTGGTCGACGAGCTGATCGACCCCCAACCCAGTCCGGCCGCGGCTGGGCCGTGGCAGGGCACACCGACCCGGATCGTGCTGGTGCGGCACGGCGTCACGGACTTCACCGTCGCCTCACGCCTCGACGGGCGGGGCGGAGCCGACCCGTCGCTCAACACCGCAGGCCAGGCCCAGGCAGCAGCTGCTGGGCGGGCCGCCGCACACCTCCTCGGCGGCGCCCCGGCACGGGTCGTCACCTCCTCGCTGGCCCGGGCCCGCCAGACCGGGGCAGCCGTGGCCGAGGCGATCGGGGTCACGCCGCTCGTCGACGCGGACTGGGACGAGCAGGACTTCGGCGACTGGGACGGCGCCAGCATCCCCGACCTGGTCCGCGACCACCCGGGCGAGCTGACCGCGATGCGCGAGGACCCGGCATACACCCGTCCCGGTGGGGAGTCACACGACCAGCTGGCCGCGCGCGTCGTCGCCGCCTTCGGCCGGGTGGTCGCGGCGGGTGGCACCACGGTGGTGGTCTGCCACCGCAAGCCGATCATGTGCGTGCTCGCCCACGTCCTGGGCATCCCGCACGACAAGGTGTGGCGCCTCGCCGCTGCGCCGGGCTCGCTGACGGCGCTGGAGGTCTGGGCGGACGGCAACGTCTCGGTCGCCTTCACCAACCGGACCTGAGGCCGCCGCTCGAGGACCCCGCCGCGGCTCCCGGGTGGTCCACGACGTGGGCCGCTCGTCTCGCCATGTGGCGTGAGTTCTACGCTGGCGCCATGAGTGCTGAGTCCACCACCGCTGAGCCCGTCAACTACGCCGGAGACGTCGCCCCCGAGGATGCGTATGCCGCCTTGGCGGCCGAGGAGGACGCCATCCTCGTCGACGTGCGGACCACCGCGGAGTGGAGCTACGTCGGAGTGCCCGACCTGTCGCCGATCGGCAAGCGGGTGGTCTGTGTCGAGTGGCAGCGCTATCCGGACGGTGCCGTCAACGGTGACTTCGTCGAGCAGCTGCAGGACGCGGGTTTGCCCGACGGGGCGCCGATCTACTTCATCTGCCGCTCCGGAGTGCGCTCGATCGCAGCGGCGCGGGCCGCCACCAAGGCTGGTCTCGGGCCGGCCTACAACGTGCTGGAGGGTTTCGAAGGGCCGCAGGACGAGCACGGACACCGTGCTGTCGCGGGTTGGAAGCACGCTGGTCTGCCGTGGCGGCAGGGATGAGCGACGTGACGCCAAACCCGTTGCCGCAGAGCGGATTCCGCCCTGACACGATTGCCGTGCGCGGTGGTCTGAACCGCAGCAACTTCGACGAGACCGCCGAGGCGCTCTACCTCACCTCAGGCTTCGTCTACGAGAGCGCCGAGCAGGCCGAGGCAGCCTTCAAGGACGAGGTCGACCACTTCATCTACTCGCGCTACGGCAACCCCACGGTGACCATGTTCGAGCAGCGGCTGCGCGAGCTCGAGGGGGCAGAGGCCTGCTTCGCCACGGCCTCGGGGATGTCTGCGGTCTTCGTGGCGTTGGCCGCCCTGCTGGGCAACGGTGATCGCGTCGTGTCGTCGCGGGGGCTGTTCGGGTCGTGCTTCGTCATCCTCGACGAGATCCTGCCCCGCTGGGGCGTCGAGACCGTGTTCGTCGACGGCCCAGACCCCGACCAGTGGCGTGAGGCCCTGTCCGAGCCGACCCAGGCCGTCTTCTTCGAGACCCCCAGCAACCCCATGCAGGAGCTGGTCGACATGCGCGCGGTGTCGGACCTGGCCCATGCAGCCGGGGCCCAGGTCGTGGTCGACAACGTCTTCGGCACACCGGTGTTCTCCAAGCCGCTCGAGCACGGCGCCGACATCGTCGTCTACTCGGCCACCAAGCACATCGACGGCCAGGGTCGCACCCTCGGCGGGGCGGTGCTGGGGACGGCCGAGTTCATCGACGGTCCGGTCAAGAACCTGATGCGGCACACGGGCCCGTCGATGTCGCCGTTCAACGCCTGGGTGCTCGTCAAGGGCCTGGAGACCCTGTCCCTGCGGGTCGAGAAGCAGGCTGCCAACGCCCTTGCCGTGGCAGAGGCGCTCGAGGCCCATCCCTCGGTGACCAAGGTGCTCTATCCCTGGCTGGAGTCGTTCCCGCAACACGACCTGGCCCGTCGGCAGATGCTGGGCGGAGGGACGGTGGTGACGTTCGAGCTCGACGGCGGCAAGGCCGAGGCGTTCGCGCTGCTGAACGGACTGCGGGTCATCGACATCAGCAACAACCTGGGTGACGCGAAGTCCATGGTCACGCACCCGGCCACCACCACCCACCGGCGGCTCACACCGGAGGCGCGAGCCGCGGTCGGGATCACCGACGGCACGGTGCGCATCTCGGTCGGGCTGGAGGACGTCCAGGACGTCATCGAGGACCTCATCCGCGGGTTGGGCTGAGCGCTAGCGGCGACGGCTGAGTTCTGCCTAGCGGCGACGGCTGAGTTCTGCCTAGCGGCGACGGCTGAGTTCTGCCTAGCGGCGACGGAAGTGGGGCTCGAGCTGCGGCCAGGTCGCCTCGAACCTCGTGAGGGCGCGGTCCCGAGCGGTCGTCTCCACGTCGAACAGCAGCACGTAGGCCGCGATCCTGGCCGGGTCGCGCTCGTCAGCGGCTAGCCCGCGCAGGAGTCCGATGCTGACCACCGCGTCGTGGTGCTCGCCCAGGACCTCCTGCACGGTCTTGGCTTCCGCGGCGCCCGCCACGATGCGCGACCCGCACGACGTGCCGAGTGCGTCGCAGGCGTAGCGCAGCCGGCGCAGCGACTTGCGCACCTCGTGCAGTGCCTCGTCGCGCAGCTCCTCGTCAGCGGCGGCCAGGTAGGCCGCGTGGCGTCGCTGCGTGCGGTGCCACACCTGCCGCACGGCACGGCGCAGCTCCGGTCGCCGCGGTCGGGGAGTGGCTGTCGCGCCGGCCGACGCGAGGGCCGGCGACAGTGCGGCGAACCGAGGTGAGTCCATGGCCGATCGCAGGTCGGTCGTCGCCCGCGCCAACGCCTCGGTCAGCGCCTGCTCGACCGGGGCAGGCACCTCGTGCTCCGCGGGCAACCTCGTGGCGAGCACCTCGGCGTCCCGGAACGCCCCGAGCTCGGAGCTGAGCCAGGACAGCTCACGACCCATGCTGACGCCGTGGGGGATGTCCAGGACGTGGCCGAACGACGTCAGGCAGGCAGAGGCGCGCCTGGCGGTGGTCCGCATCTGGTGCGCGGCGTCAGGTGTCCCGGCGACGACCGTCGGTGCCAGCTCGTCCAACCGGCCCGCCAGGTCGCGCAGGTACCGTCCGACATCGCGACCTGCACGCGGGTTCATGGCCCAGTTCTACCGGACGAATAGCCGGACCCCGGCTGAACTCCGGGAGAAGCCATCGGCGGCTGCCTGGGTCAGGCCGCGACGACGAGGGCTGCCAAGGCCAGTCCGGCGGACACGACCGCGCAGAGCAGGCCTTGCGCCGCAAGAGACTTCACCGAGATGTGGAGGCCGCGGGCACGGCAGCGCTGCGCCCACAGCAGGGTGGCCAGGGATGCCCAGGGGGTGACCAGCGGTGCGACGTTCACGCCGATCAGCAGCGCCATCAAGCGTGCTGGCACGTCTGAGGTCACCGACTCGAGGGCGATGTAGGCAGGCAGGTTGTTGACCGCGTTGGCTGCCAAGGCACCCACACCCGCCACCCGGGCGAGGTCGCCGGACGTCGTGCCGTCGCCGGCGAGGGCCGCCAGGGCTGGCTCGAGCCCGAGCTGGAGGGCCGCGTCGATGACGACGAACAGCGCGGCGACGGCGAGGGCCATCCGCCACGGAACGGTGAGCCGGCGGACCAGGTCGCGGTTGCGAGCCCACGCGGCGGCCACGAGCACCACCGCGGCGATCGACGCGACCCAGGCGGGGGACAGGCCGATGGCGAACAGCGGGCCGACCGCCACGCAGACCGCGGCAGCCACGCGCAGCAGCACCTGGTCGTGCGGATCGGGAGGGGCGTCGGGCAGGTAGCGCCCACTCAGCTCGCGGCGGTGCAGGGCATAGAGCACCGCGACGGTGCCGAGCACCGCCGCCAGGGCGGGGAGGACGGCCAGCCGCACATATCCTGCGTGGCCCACCCCCAACAGTGCGAAGTGGTGCAGGGCCAACAGGTTGGTGAGGTTGGAGACGGGCAGCAGCAGGCTGGCGGTGTTGGCGATCCACAATGTCGTCAGCGCGAACGGGACCGGGGAGATCCCCAGCTGTGCGGCAATGGCCAGGCCAACCGGCGTGAGCAGGACGGCTGTCGTGTCCAGGCTCAGCACGACGGTGCACGCGACCGCGACGAGCACGAACAACAGCCACAGCACAGGCGTGCGATGGCGACCGGCGCGCGAAGCCCAGTGACCTGCGACGTCGAAAACCCCTGCTGCATCGGCGATCTCGGCCACGACCGTGATGGCGACGAAGAAGACGAGCACGGGCAGCACCCGCGCGATGACCTCGCCGAGCTCTGTGACGTTCACGGCCGCAGGGCTGCGGTCACGGACGGGCAGTGGCGTCGATGATCCAGGGTCGGCCGGCCTTCGCAGGTTCCTGCACCGTCACCGTGAAGGCGTCGCTGAGCACGTCGGCGAGCTGCGGCACCCGACGGACGTCACGGCCGATGCGGCACAGCTCGCGGGCGACGAGGCCGCGAGTGTGCTTGGCCATGTGGGTGGCCCCCGGCACGCGGACCTGCACCCAGCGCTCGGCGAGGTCGCCCTGCGGAGTCCAGGCCGCGGCATACGTGCTGGAGCGGCAGTCGACCACGACGCCCCTCCCGGCTGCCTCCGGCAGCACGCGACCCAGGTCGGGCTTCCACGCGCTGGCGAGCGGACCCACGCCGGGAAGGTTCACGGCCATGGAGAGGCGGTAGGGGGCGATCGCGTCGGTGGGGCGCACCGCGCCGTAGAGCGCCGAGACGACGACGAGCCAACGGTTGGCCCGGCGTTTCGCGGCGCTGTCGAGGGAGGGGTAGTCGAGGGCGTCGTAGAGCACCCCGGAGTAGACGCGCGAGGCAGGCAGGGCCGGCGCAGTGTGGAGCACGAGGTTGCGGGCGATCTCGGTCGTGAGGTTGGGGCTGACGCCGAGCGTGGCGGCCGCGTCAGGGTGGGCGCTGACCGTGGCGACGGCTTCGGCGACGGACTGGCGGGTCGCGGCGAGCTCGGGGAAGGACAGGTGCTCGGCGGCGACCGACCGTCCGCGGGCGCGACCCGTCTTCGACTCCGACGGGGGCAGCAGGATCAGCACGGGCCCAGCCTAGGTGGCGAGGTCCGTCGGTCCGGTGAGGGTCACCCGGGCAGGCGTCTGGATAGGTTGGCTCCATGCCCACGCGCAGCATCCACGTCCAGCAGCCCAAGGCCGACAAGGCCGTCGCGCAGTCCGCAGAGCTGGTCGCCCGGTTCGACGCGATCCGCACCGAGCTCAACGTGCCCGAGGCGTTCTCCCCGGAGGTGGAGTCGGAGGCCAAGGCTTCCGCTGCCTCGCCTGCGGTGCCGGAGCGCGACGAGACCGCGGTCGCCTTCCTCACCATCGACCCACCCGGGTCGATGGACCTCGACCAGGCGCTGCACATCGAGCGCGACGCTGACGGCTACCGCGTGAGGTACGCCATCGCGGACGTGCCTGCCTTCGTCAAGGCGGGTGGGGCCGTTGACGGCGAGACCCGCAGGCGCGGCCAGACGGTGTATGCGCCGGACAAGCGAACTCCGTTGCACCCCACCGTGTTGAGCGAGGACGCGGCAAGTCTGCTCGCAGGTCAGACCCGTCCGGCGTTCGTCTGGGACATGCGGCTCGACGCCGGCGCGGAAGGCACTGCTGTGGAGGTCTACCGGGCCAGGGTGAGGAGCACGGACAGGCTCGACTACGAGGGCGTCCAGAAGGCCATCGACGACGGGTCGGCCGACGAGCGGCTGCTGCTGCTCAAGGAGGTCGGGCTCAAGCGCATCGAGCTCGAGCGCCGGCGTGGGGGAGCGAGCCTGCCCATGCCCGAGCAGGAGGTCAACGAGGACGACCAGGGGCACTACCGGTTGTATTTCCGCCCACCGCTGGAGGTCGAGGACTGGAACGCCCAGATCTCGTTGATGACCGGCATGGCGGCCGCGGAGCTGATGATGAAGGCCAAGGTCGGCATCCTGCGCACCATGCCCGCGCCCGACCAGAACGCCGTGGGTCGGTTCCGCCACGCGAGCCGGGCCCTGGGGATCGAGTGGAAGGAGGAGACGCCCTACGGCGAGTTCCTCCGAATTCTCGACCGCACCAACCCCAAGCACCTCGCCCTGATCCACGAGGCCACCGCCCTGTTCCGGGGCGCCGGCTACACACCGTTCGACGGCGACGTGCCGGAGCAGGCGGGTCACGCCGCAGTGGCGGCCCCCTATGCCCACGTCACGGCACCGCTGCGTCGCCTGGTGGACCGGTTCGGGCTGGCCATCTGCGAGGCGCTGAGCGCTGGCGAGGAGGTGCCCCAGTGGGCGCGCGAGGCGCTGGCCTCGCTGCCGGAGATCATGGCCGCGTCGGACAAGGTCGCCAATGGGGTGGAAAGGGCCTGCGCCGACGCCGTCGAGGCAGCCGCCCTGGAGGACCGCGTGGGAGAGGTGTTCGACGCGATGGTGGTCGACAAGCGCGAGAAGGGTGGCGCGGTCGTGCAGATCCAGGACCCCGCCGTGCTCGCGAACGCCGCCGGCCAGAACCAGCTCGGCACCTGGGTCAAGGTCAAGCTCACCGAGGCCACCGTCGCGACCGGCACGGTGCGCTTCGAGATCCTCCACTAAGCGCCCCCCTCTCGCGCCTGTTGGAAGCGCTCCTTCCGGATATCCGGCTGGAACGGCACCGAATCGGCGAATCCCGTCCACCGCCCGCGTCGCCGGTCAGCGTTGTCCACCGCCGTTTGACTGCCGCTGGGCGCAGCGCGGCCCACGTCCAACGCTGGGGCGATGGCTTCGACATCGCGCAGAGAGCTCCGTCTGAAGGCAGCCGCGGCGGGGGAAGGGCACGACGGGGTCCTCACCCGCACCGCCCTACTGGCGCTCGGGGTCACCCGGCAAGCGACCAGCCGCGAGGTTGCCGCGGGGCGCTGGCGGTCGCAGGGCCGGCATACCGTCTCGCTCCACACCGGCGACCTTTCCGACGTGGCGCAGAGGTGGCGCGCTGTCTGGGAGGCCGGCGCCGGCGCGGCCCTGGACGGTGTTTCCGCGCTCCAGGCCGCTGGGCTCACGGGATTCCACACCGATGTCATCCACGTGTCGGTGCCCTCCACACACCGACCACCCCACGTGCCAGGGGTGCGCGTGCATGTGGTCTGTGCGCGCGACGAGGGCGACGTCGTGGCAGCAGGTGTTCCACGGACGAGGCCGGGGATCGCTGCGATCCGTGGAGCGCACTGGGCGGTGTCCGACCGGCAGGCGGCCTTGATCGTATGCATGGCTGCTCAGCAGCGGCTGATCACGGGGCCCGCCCTGCTGGCGAGCTCGACTCGCCGTCACGGCCGCACTCGACGGGCCTTCATCCGGACCCTGGTGCGCGATGTCGCCGATGGCGCGCAGGCCCTCGGCGAGCTCGACTTCGCCCGTCTCTGTCGCGCGAGGGGGATCCCCGAGCCAACCCGACAGGTGGTGCGTCACGGGCCGCGAGGACGGATCTACCTCGATGTCGCCTGGGAGGAGCAGGGGGTCGTCGTAGAGGTCGACGGCGCCCAACACCGACAAGGCCTGGCCATCACGGCGGACAACCTGCGGCGGAATGGTCTGCAGCTGGGGGGCGAGATCGTCCTCGCCATCGATCTGGTCGGCTTGCGCCTCGAGACAAGGGCCTTTCTGGACCAGGTACAGGCGGCGCTTTCGGTCGCGCGTTTCCGACGGTCTCGATGACGGCCCGAGGATGTGAGTACGTGAGTACGTGCGACTACTTCCGGATAGCCGGAAGTTCTACTTCCAACAGGGCGCGGGAGGGGGCGGGCGTATGGCGGGTGGCGGGCCACGCGGCATACCTGCCCTATCCTTGGCGACGGATGAGTCGGTCAGGCGGTCGCGTCGGTGAGCAATCACCGCCGAGGAACGTCCGGGCTCCGAAGGGCAAGGTGGTGGCTAACAGCCACCCGGGGTGACCCGCGGGACAGTGCCACAGAGAACAGACCGCCACGGTGGACCACCCGGCTCCGGCCGGACAGGCACCGGGGTAAGGGTGAAACGGTGGTGTAAGAGACCACCAGCGGTGTGGGTGACCTCACCGGCTAGGTAAACCCCACCTGGAGCAAGCTCAGACAGTGCGCGTTCGAGGGCTGCCCGCCCGAGTGCACGGGTAGAGCGCTGGAGGCAGTCGGCAACGGCTGTCGTAGATGGATGACCGTCTCCCGCTGGCCGGCAACAGCCAGCGGTGACAGAACCCGGCGTATCGACCGACTCATCCACCCCCACTGCTCACGACCGGGTCCGGGGCGTCACGTCCTACGGTGGGAACCATGCGGATCACCCACCTCGGCCACGCCAGCCTGCTCGTCGAGATCGCCGACGCGCGCATCCTGCTCGACCCCGGGGGCTGGTCGCCCGGCGCCCACGGGCAGCGCGACCTCGACGCCGTGCTCGTGACCCACCAGCATCCGGACCACCTCGACCAGGAGCGCTTCCCCGAGCTCCTGAAGGCCAACCCCCGCGCCCAGGTCCTGGCCGACCCGGACACCGCGAAGCTGTTGCAGGACAACGGTTTCGACGTCGTCGCCTTTTGCCCCGGTGACCGTGCCACGGTCGGCTCGGCCATGGTGACGGGTGTGGGCGAGTTGCACGCCCTGATCCACGAAGAGATCCCGCGCATCCACAACACCGGCATGCGGATCAGCGCGGACGGTGAGCCCACGTTCTTCCACCCCGGCGACGCGCTGGACGCCGAACCGGTGGGAGTCGACGTCCTCGCCTTCCCCCTCAACGCGCCGTGGCAGCGCAGTCGGGAGATGACGGCCTTCCTGCGACGCATCGCTGCACCCCATGCGATCCCCATCCACGACGCCCTGCTCAGCGGCGTCGGACGTGCGCTCTACCTCGGCCAGGCGGGCAACCTCGGCTCGAAGGACACCCGGATCCACGACCTGTCCGACGGCGCGCCCGAGGAGTTCGCCAGCGCGCGCTGAGAGGACGGAGCGACCGGCTGCTGGACCGGATTTGGAGAGTTAGGTAAGCCTCACCTACTCTCCTCGCGTGCCCAAGAACCCGAAGGCCGCCAAGGGGACCAAGCTCGCCAAGGCGAAGAAGAAGTGCTGCAAGGACAAGCCGCGTTGCGCGCAGTGCCCTGTGGTCCTCATGCGCCTGGCGAAGATGGGCTACGCCGAGCAGGACGCCGACAAGCCGCGCCGCTACACGGTCGACACGAACGTGCCGAAGAAGGCCTTGCTCATCGCGAGGCAGCGCTGACGCTAGCGTCGGGGCCATGCCGGAGCCCGAGGTCGCGCCAGAGATCGCCCTGCGCCTCCGCGGCCTGACCAAGCGCTTCGGCGCGACGACCGCCGTCGACGGCATCGACCTCGATGTGCCGCGTGGGTCCTTCTACGGGCTGGTCGGGCCCAACGGCGCAGGCAAGACCACGACGTTGTCGATGGCCACCGGGCTCCTCCGTCCCGACGCGGGCAGCGCGCACGTCCTGGGCACCGACGTGTGGGCCGACCCCGTCGGCGCCAAGTCCCAGATCGGCATCCTGCCGGACGGCCTTCGCCTCTTCGACCGCCTCACGGGACAGCAGCTCGTGACGTATGCCGGCCTGTTGCGCGGGATGGAGCGCGGCCTCGTGCTCGAGCGCACCGGGGAGCTGCTCGCCGCCCTCGGGCTGACCGAGGCCGCCGGCAAGCTGGTCATCGACTACTCCGCGGGCATGACCAAGAAGATCACCCTCGCCTGCGCGCTGGTCCACGCGCCCCGGCTGCTCGTCCTGGACGAGCCCTTCGAGGCCGTGGACCCGGTGTCGGCCCGGACGATCCGCCGCATCCTCGAGGACTTCGCGGCCAACGGTGGCACTGTGGTGCTCTCGAGCCACGTCATGGACCTCGTCGAGCGGATCTGCACGGACGTCGCGATCATCGAGGCAGGCACGGTGCGGGCCGCGGGGACGCTCGACGACGTCAGGGCCGGCTCGAGCCTGGAGGACCGCTTCCTCGGCCTCGTCGGAGGCAGCACGGACGTGGAGGGACTGGCGTGGTTGCGCACCTCCTCCGACTGAAGCTCGTCCTGCTCCGCAACGGGCTGCGGCGCAGCGTCGCCGCCATCGTGGGGATGGCGTTCGGCGTGCTCTACGGTGGCGGCCTCGTCGTGCTCGCGCTGGCCGGGATGATTGCCTTGCGCGCACAGGGCGACCTCGGGCTGGCGCGGACGGCCATCGTCCTCGCCGGGGCCGGTCTGGTGGCCGGATGGGCGCTGCTTCCCATTCTGCTGTTCGGCATCGACCCCACGCTGGACCCCACCCGGTTCGCGACCTTTGCGGTGCGGGAGCGCACCCTGGCGACAGGGCTCGTGCTCAGTGCACTGGTGGGACTGCCCGGCGTCGCGACCATCCTGCTGGTCCTGGGCAGCGTGGTCGCAGGCTCCCGTACCCTGCCGGCCGCGATCGTGGCGCTCGTCGGCGGAGTGCTCGGGCTGCTCACCTGCGTCCTGCTCAGCAGGATCGTCACGGCGGCTGCCTCGGCGGTGCTCGCCACGCGTCGCGGCCGGGACGTGGCCGGCGCGGGCGGTCTGCTCTTCATCGTGAGCGTTGGCCCCGTCGTCGGGGGGCTCAGCGACGGCGGGCTCGATCGGGCCACCGTTGACGCCCTCGCCGAGGTGTTGGCCTGGACGCCGCTCGGGTGGGCCTGGGCGCCCGCTGGTGACCTCGCCCTCGGGCACTGGGGCGCCGGGCTGACCCGTCTCGCCCTCGCAGCCGTCCTCTGTGCGGCCTTGGGGCTGGTGTGGGAGCGGCTGCTCGTCTCGGTCCTGCGCAACCCACGGCCGACCTCGGGCGACAGCGGTAAGGAGTCGGGTGGACTCGGGTTGTTCGCCCGGATGCCCGGCACGCCCATGGGTGCCATCGCGGCGCGAGCCGGCACCTACTGGGTCCGCGACCCCCGCTACAACATGCCGGCCGTGATGACGATCCTGCTCCCGGCGGGTCTGCTCATCCCCGGCATAGGGTCCGGGTCCGAGCTGGCCCTGATCGCCATGCCGCTCGCGTCGGCCTACATGATCGGCTGGGGACAGCACAACGACGTCGGTTACGACTCCACGGCCTTCTGGATGCACGTCGCCTCCGGCGTCGACGGGGTCAGTGACCGGCTCGGACGGCTGTTTCCCTCGGGGCTGATGGCAGTCGTCTGCGTTCCCGTGTATGCCGTGCTGGGACCGGTTTTCGGCGCGCCGTGGCGGTTGCTACCGGCCACGTTCGGCGTGGCCTGTGCCGTTGCCCTCAACGGTTTTGCGGTGGCCTGCGTGACCAGCGCCGTGAAGCAGTACGGCGTGCCTGCGCCGGGGGAGAACCCGTTCACGAGCCGTCCGGGGTCCACGGGGGTCACCCTCGGGGTGCAGGCGGTCTGTGGCGCAGCCGTGTTCGCGCTGTCGATCCCGGCGTTCGTGCTCGGTGCCTTGGCATACCACGGCTGGCAGTGGGCAGCGTGGACGGTGCTGGTGGTCGGACCCGCGCTGGGGGTGGCCGCGCTGGTCGTGGGGACCCGGATGGGCGCGGACCTGTTCCGCCGCCGTCAGGCGATCCTGCTCCAGGACCTCATCTCGATGCGCTGAGGCGCGGCTGCCGCGACCTGGCGCGGCCGGTGGCTGCGCCCACGGCATGCCGTCCGGTGGGCTGGGCTACTTGTGGGCCGCGAGGTGGGCTGCGCCGATGATGCCTGCCTTGTTCTGGAGCGTGGCGGCCACGATCGGTGTCTTCAGCGTGAGCAGGTGCAGGAACTGGTCGGCGTCCTTGGACACGCCGCCCCCCACGACGATGAGGTCCGGCCACAGGAGCGCCTCGAGGTGGCTGTAGTAGCGCTGCAGCCGCTTGGCCCACTCCGGGTAGCTGAGCCCTTCCTTGTCCTTGATCGAGGAGGCGGCACGCGACTCCGCGTCGTAGCCGTCGATCTCGAGGTGCCCGAGCTCGGAGTTGGGGATGAGGACCCCGTCGAAGATCAGCGCGGTTCCGATGCCGGTGCCCAGGGTCGTCATCACGACCAGGCCCTTCTGGCCCTTGGCGGCCCCGTAGTGGAGCTCAGCGACCCCCGCAGCGTCGGCGTCGTTGACGAGCACGATGTCGTGGCCCAGGACCTTCTCGAGCATCGGCTCGGCGTCGAAGTCGAGCCACGCCTTGTCGATGTTGGCAGCCGAGCGGACGACGCCATGGGTCACCACCCCGGGGATGGTCACTCCGATGGGGGAGTCGCCGCGGACGTCGTCGAAGTGGTCGACGATCTGGTCGATCACCTGGGCCACCGCCTCCGGCGTCGACGTGAGGGGGGTGTCGATCCGCATCCGCTTGGCCGCGAAGGCACCCTTGGCCAGGTCGACGGGTGCGCCCTTGATGCCGCTGCCGCCCACGTCGATGCCCAACGGGAGCCCTTGCTTGGCCTGCTTGGCTTCCTTCGCCATCGGTCCGCCTCCTTGCGGTTGCCCTGCCCTGGGTTGCCCTCAATCAGGCCAGCGTCAGGATCTCGTTGCCGGTCTCGGTGATGAGGATGGTGTGCTCGAACTGCGCCGACCGCCGTCGGTCCGCGGTGACGACGGTCCACTTGTCGTCCCACATCTCCCAGTCCTGCGTTCCCAGGTTGAGCATCGGCTCGATGGTGAAGGTCATGCCCGGCTCGATGATGGTGTTGTAGGACGGGGCGGCGTCGTAGTGGGGGATGACCAGACCGCTGTGGAACGACCGCCCGATGCCGTGACCGGTGAAGTCGCGGACGACGCCGTAGCCGAACCGGCGCCCATAGCTCTGGATCACCCGTCCGATGACGTTGATCTCGCGGCCCGGGATGGCAGCCTTGATGCCCCGCATCATGGCTTCGTGGGTGCGCTCGACGAGCAGCCGCGACTCCTCGTCGACGTCACCGCACAGGTAGGTCGCGTCCGTGTCGCCGTGGACGCCTCCGATGAAGGCGGTGATGTCGATGTTGACGATGTCGCCGTCCTCGAGGGGGCGGTCGTCGGGGATGCCGTGGCAGATCACCTCGTTGACGGAGGTGCACAGCGACTTGGGAAATCCCTTGTAGCCCAACGTCGACGGATAGGCGCCATGGTCCATCAGGAACTCGTGGCCGACCCGGTCGATCTCGTCGGTCGTGACGCCCGGCGCGATCACGGCCGCCGCCGCGGCCATGGCCTGGGCGGCGATGCGCCCAGCGACCCGCATCAGCTCGATCGTCTCGGCGTCCTTGACCTCGGGGGCCTTGTCGAGGGTGGGGGCCGGTCGGTCGACGTACTCCGGCCGGTCGATCGACGCGGGCACCGGCAGGCGCGGCGACACCACGCCCGGGGCGACGCTTGCGTAGGTCAACGGCATACGGTGGAGTCTAGGGACGTATGCAGATCCGTCGAGTTGGAGGGCACCCCATGGCTTACTGGTACAACGTGAGCAGCGGTCAGGTCGAGAGCGATGACAACAAGAGCCAGGGCGAGGACCTCATGGGTCCCTATGGCTCCGAGGCGGATGCCGCGAATGCGCTCCAGACCGCCCGTGAGCGCACGGAGCAGTGGGACGCCGAGGACAGGGCTTGGGAAGAGGGCGGCTCGGAGGACTGAGCTCAGCCGCCGCAGCAGTGGACCTCAGCCGCCGAAGTGGTGGATCGAGACCGCGTATCCCGACTCCGGCCGCCAGGTCTCACGGCCCCAGGTGCTGAAACGCCGCGTCAGCGTCAGGCCGGCGACCTCGCACGCCCGGTCGTAGTCCTCCAGAGGGGTCACCGGGCACCCCTGCGGGAGGTGTGACGAGTCCAGGCCGAAGCCGGCGACAAGCAGTCCGCCGGGTTGCAGGTGCGCAGCCAACCGTTGCAGGGCGACGAGCAGGGTGCCCGGGGCAAGGAGCGGGATCACGTTGCCCGCCAGCACGGCGAGCTCGAACGCCTGGGACCGCAGCTGCAGTCGGCTCAGGTCCTGGCGCACCCAGGTCGTCGAGGGGTCGCGCTGTTCGGCCACCTCGATCATCGCGGCGTCCGCGTCGACGCCCACGCAGTGGTAGCCCAGGGCAGTCAGCTGGGTCGCGACCCGGCCAGTGCCGCAGCCCGCGTCCAGGACGCGCGCCGGCGGAGCAAGCAGAGAGGCGACCAGGGCCGCTTCACCGTGGATGTCCATCCCCTGGGCGGCGAGGTCGTCGAACCGCTGTTGGTAGGCGGTCGCTGCGCCGGGCCCGCCCGAGACCTCGGACCACCGGGTACGGGGTTCCATCTCGGTCATGCTCACTCACCCTCGTCCATGGTCGTGCGGTGCTGCCCTCCAGCGTAGGTTCGGTGGGGCCGCAGGGGAAAGGGTCCGGAAGGCGACGCCGAGGCACCCAGAGGCGGCCAGGGCCGGTCAGCCCAGGTCGCGGAGCCCGGGCACGACCCGGTCGGCGAAGGTGCGCAGGAACCGCGCCTGGTCGTGACCGGGACCGTGGAAGACCAGGTGGTTGAAACCCCAGTCGACATAGGGCTTCACCGCAGCCACGACCTCCTCCGGGTCGTCCGTGACGATCCATCGCGAGGCGACCTGCTCGTCGGGCAGTGCGTCGCCGAGGCGCTCCAGCTCGAGGGGGTCGCTGGTGCCGTGCTTCTGCTCTGCGGTCAGCGAGAGCGGAGCCCAGAACCTGCAGTTGGCCACGGCCCGTTCTCGGTCGGGGTCCCACGACAGCTTGATCTCGATCATCCGGTCGAGGTCCTCCCGGGAGCGGCCGGCCTTGCCGAGGCCCTCGTCGACAGCGGGGAGCAGCTTGTCGCGGTAGAGCTCCTCGCCCTTGCCGGAGGTGCAGATGAACCCGTCACCGGACCGGCCGGCATACCGCGCGACGAGAGGGCCGCCGGCGGCGACGTAGACGGGGACCGGCTGGTCCGGCTTGTCGTAGACGGTCGCATCCACGGCGCTGTAGTAGTCCCCTTCGAAGCTGACCCGCTCTTCGCTCCACAGCCGGCGCATCAGCGTGACGGCCTCACGCAGCCGGGCGAACCGCTCCTTGAACTCCGGCCACTCCCGCACGGACCCGACCACGACCTCGTTGAGGGCCTCGCCGGTCCCGATGCCGAGCATGACCCGCCCCGGGTACAGCGAGCCGAGCGTGCCGAACGCCTGCGCCACCACGGCGGGGTTGTACCGGAAGGTCGGCGTCATGACGGAGGTGCCGATCTGCACCCGCTCGGTCCGCTCGCCCAGCGCCGCCAGCCAGGCGAGGGAGAACGGCGCGTGGCCACCGTGGTGACGCCACGGCTGGAAGTGGTCGGAGATCAGCACGCTGTCCAGCCCGACCTGCTCGGCCAGCACCCCGAAGTCCAAGAGCTCCCGAGGCGCGAACTGCTCGGCGGAGGCCTTGTACCCGATGCGCAGCGTCATGGGCCCACCGTATGCCGTGCTCGCGCCGCGGCGGCGCTGGGCCACCGCCGCGGCGGTGCGGTCAGAAGTGGATGCCCCGTGCCTCGAAGCGATCCTTGACGAGGGCCGCGGCCGGGGCGCCGTCACGGGCCAGCGCGGTGTCGTAGGTCTCCTTGGCGGCCGCGGAGAACGAGGTGTCGGGGGCGAATCGGAACTGGGCGTCGATGAACGTCGTGTCCCACGCCTCCGTCGTCAGTCCCATGGCGACGTAGCCGAGGCGGATCTCCCACAGGGCCTGGCTCCAGATCTGGCCGTCGGCGTGGACCTCTCCCTTGCGGGTCTTCACGGTCATGCCGGTGTCGAAGCGTCGGATGCAGTGCGGCGCGTCGGTGTAGGAGGTGGCGTCCCAGTCCATCGGGCAGGCCTGCTCGGCGTTGACCGGCCAGTGGTACTGCTTGGCGGCCGCGAGCCCCACGGAGACCGCGAGGTAGTCCCCGAACGACTCACCGATCGAGCCGGCGTCCAGGCCCACGCCGTAGCCGGCGACCTGGGAGGCGTGCACGGCGTGGCCGTACTCGTGGACGATCACCTCGGCGTCCTCCGCGTCATCGACGCCACCCTTGCCCAGCCGGATCCGGTAGGGCTTGTCGGTCTGGTAGGAGTTGTCCCCGCCGTACTGGTCGATCTTCACCGGGAACTGCTGCTTGACGATCCCCGGCAGCGTCGAGCCGAAGCCCAGCGACTGGAGGTACTCCTGTGCCTGGTTGACCCAGAAGTACGCCATCACCTGCTCGAACTGGTCCTCGTGGCGCGTGTAGAGGAAGGTGTTCGAGGCACTGAATGCCGGTGTGCCCGTGGAGGACTGGACGTTGACCCACGATCCGCGCAGGTATCCCGAGCCGTCGAGGTTGCGCAGCTGGACGCGGGCATAGGCGCTGGACGGAACGGCAGCGTCGGAGTCCTTCTGGTCGGTCAGGGACTGGTCCCCGGAGGACTGCACGGGATTGACCATGAACACCGCGCCACTGCCGGTGGACGTGCCCGGAGTCGGCTTCGTGGCCGCTGCCGGGGTGGCGACGGCCAGGCCGAGAGCGGCGCAGGCTGCGGTGATGCTGACGAGTGCGGTGGTGCGAGTTCGCAAGGGCACGGGTCTCCTCCTGGGGTGTGGGTGGGGTCCGGTCGGGACCCAACGATGGACGCTAGCGCCTCGATGGACCGTGTCGGCTCGTACGGGCGCAGGAGATCGCGAGCCCGTCCCACAAAGACTCCTCGAACAAGGACTCCCTCGAGAGGGCTATTCGAGGAAGGAGTTCTCCGCCGCGGGGAACGAGCCGGAGGCGACATCGGCGGCATACGCGGCTGCCGCCTGACCCAGCTCGCTGCGGAGGTCGGCGTACTTCCGCACGAAGCGGGGTGCCTTGCCACCTCTCAGGCCGGCCATGTCCTGCCAGACGAGCACCTGGGCGTCGCAGTCCGGTCCGGCACCGATGCCGATCGTCGGGATCGAGAGCACCTCGGTGACCCTGGCGGCCAGGGGAGCGGGGACCATCTCCATCACGACGGCGAAGCAGCCCGCCTTCTCCAGCGCCACCGCGTCCTCGACGAGCCTGTCGCCGGAGTCGCCGCGGCCCTGGACCCGGTAGCCGCCGAGGACGTGCTCGCTCTGGGGCGTGAAGCCGATGTGTCCCATGACGGGGATGCCGGCCCGGACCAGCAGCTCGACCTCCGGGACCATCAGCCGGCCGCCTTCGAGCTTGACCGCGTGGGCCAGCCCTTCCTTCATGAAGCGGGTGGCCGTGGCCAGGGCCTGCTGCGGGCTGGCCTGGTAGGACCCGAACGGCAGGTCGGCGACGACCATGGCGTGCTTGGCGGCCGAGGTGACAGCGCGGACCAGGGGCACGAGGTGGTCCACGGTCACGGGGACGGTCGTCTCGAAGCCGTAGACGTTGTTGCCGGCGGAGTCGCCGACGAGCAGCACGGGGATGCCTGCCTCGTCGAAGATCTCCGCCGAGTACATGTCGTAGGCGGTGAGCATGGCCCACTTCTCGCCCTTCTCCTTCATCGCCTGCAGGTGCGGGATGCGCACGCGGCGCTGCGGCGCGGCCTGGGCGCCCGTGCCGTAGGGGGCCGTGACCTCGGCGGTGGGAGGCGTCGTTGGCTGCTCGCTCATGTCGCCATCCTAGGAGGGGGTCGAGGGACGTCGTCCGCGTGACCTTCCAGCGCCGGCGGAGTGCCCACTGGAGCCACGGGGGCTCGATCGAGCGGGTTGGCTCCATCGAAAATCGGACGAATCGGATAGCGACCGATCGGTCAGAAATTTACGAAGTCCATAACCGACGAGGCCTTGGTTCGGTACCGCAACCATGTTTGGCTCGCCCTTGCGTGTGCCGAGAGGGGTCGCGCACAGACACTGGAGGATTCGTGAACAGACGTCATTTGAGCCTGGTCTCGGGAGTGGCGGTCACCGCCGTCGCCCTGGGCCTGGCTTCCGCTCCCGCGCAGGCCACCCCTGTGCAGAGCGACAAGGAGCCCACGGCCAACAACCGTGAGCACGACCTGCCGAACCCGCTCGGCGACGCCGCGCGCGCCCTGCGCAAGGAGGCCGTCGACAAGCTCGTCAAGGGCGAGGCGACGACCGAGATGCGGGGTGGCCAGCGCGTCATCAAGCTCGCGGGCAACGCCAAGGCGCCCAAGGGAAGCAAGGCCGCCCAGGACCGTTTCGTGTCCTACCCGGTCGAGCGTGAGGAGGACATCTTCACCGTCCTCACCGACTTCGGGACGCAGACCAAGACCGGCTTCGACGCCACCCCGGGCCCGGTGCACAACCAGATCCCGGCACCCGACCGCGTCTGGGACGGCAACGCCACCGACGACAACTCCACCGCCTGGACCGCGGACTTCAACCGCGCCCACTACGAGGACATGATGTTCGGCCAGGGGGAGTCGTTCAAGGACTTCTACCTCAAGCAGTCGAATGGTCGTTTCGTGGCCAAGGGTGACGTCTCCGACTGGGTCACCGTGCCCTACAACGAGGCCCGCTACGGCCGGAGCAACAACGCCGACGGCTACTGGAACTACGTCAAGGACACCGCCACCTCCTGGTACGACGCCCAGAAGGCGGCCGGCAAGAGCGACGCAGAGATCACGACCTACCTCAAGCAGTTCGACAAGGTCGACCGCTACGACGCCGACCGCGACGGCATCTTCAACGAGCCGGACGGCTACATCGACCACTTCCAGGCCATCCACGCCGGTGAGGGCGAAGAGGCTGGCGGCGGCGCCCAGGGCACCAACGCCATCTGGTCGCACCGCTGGTACGCCTACTCCACGGACGCCGGCAAGACCGGCCCGGAGGGTGCAAAGCTCGGCGGCGTGCCGCTGGGCAACTCCGGCATCTGGATCGGTGACTACACCACCGAGCCCGAGAACGGTGGCCTCGGTGTCTTCACCCACGAGTTCGGCCACGACCTCGGCCTGCCGGACTACTACGACACCGCAGGCGGCGACAACGGCACCGGCTTCTGGACGCTCATGTCCGGTGGCTCGTGGCTCAACCACGGCACCGACTCGATCGGCACCACGCCCGGCTACATGGGCCCGCTCGAGAAGCTCCAGCTCGGCTGGCTCGACTACAAGGCCGTGCCCTACGGCCAGGACATGACGGTCAAGCTCAACCGGGCCGACCAGCCGAAGACCACCTCGTCCTACCAGGCCCTCGCGGTCACGCTCCCGGACAAGACGGTCAAAACGGACTACAACACCCCCCGCTCGGGTTCGTACGAGTGGTGGGGCGGGGCCAACGACAGCCTCAACAGCACCCTGACCCGCACGGTGGACCTCACCGGCGCGACCAGCGGTTCGGTCTCGGCCTGGCTGCAGTACAACATCGAGCAGGACTACGACTACCTCTACGCCGAGGTGAGCACCGACGGCGGCGCGACCTGGAAGGACGCGGCGGCGCCGATCTCCGGTCCGTCCGACAACGCCGGTCTGACCCCGTGGGCCCAGAAGACCTGGGACCTCACGCCGTACGCCGGCCAGAGTGTCCAGTTCCGCTTCCGCTACGCCACTGACGGTGGCCTGCACTTCGAGGGCCCGTTCCTCGACGACCTGGCCGTCACGGTCGGCAGCACCACCGTGTCCGACGACGTCGAGGGCGGCACCAACGGCTGGACCGCCAACGGGTTCACCCGCATGACAGGCTCGACCTCCGTGGTCGTCAGCCACTACTACCTGGCCGAGAACCGCACCTACACGGGGTACGACCAGACCCTCAGGACGGGCCCGTACAACTTCGGCTGGGCGAACTCCAGGCCCGACTGGGTGGAGCGTTTCCCCTACCAGAACGGCATGCTCGTCTGGTACGTCGACGGTGAGTTCACCGACAACAACACCTCGGGCCACCCGGGTGGCGGCCAGTCGCTGCCGGTCGACGCACGTCCGGCCCCGGTGACCTTCGCCGACGGGGCCAGGTTGGGCAACCGGCGCCAGCCGTGGGACGCCACCTTCGGGCTCGAGCGGACCGACGCGGTGACCTTCCACCGCAACGGCACCGCGCTCGACGTCGCGTCTCAGCCGGCCATGCCGGTGTTCGACGACAGCGACCCGATGCGGTACTGGAGCGCGAAGAACCCCTGGTCCTCGGTCCAGGTTGCGGGCTCCGGCACCGTCATGAAGGTGAACAAGTCGGAGGACGGCGGCAACCTGCTGCAGGTCCAGGTCAGCTTCAAGTGACCTGCGCCCGGTTGGCAGGGGTCTGCCGGGCGTAAGACGCAGCGGGGCCCCGGGAGCAATCCCGGGGCCCCGCTCCGCGTGACCCGCGCGTGCTGATCTCGGCTCAAGTGGTGCGTCCAGCGTCCCGGGGACAGACTCGGGAGAGGTCGCCGACCAGCGGCGACACCGGTGATGGAGGACTGATGTCAGACAACTTCGAGGTCGCCAGCAGCAGCTCCGGGGCCGAGCTGCCCGAGGAGAAGCGGCACGAGGTCGTGGCAGCGCAGCTGCGTGGCGAGGCCAAGGCGGCGGGGCAGGGCCCCGAGGCGGTCGTGGCAGCGGTGAGCGCCGAGCTGGAGTCGCTGGGCCTCGAACCGAACCCCGCCGAGCTGCACCGGCGGTACGAGGAGATCGACCCGGACCTGCCGCTGCTGTCCGACGCCGAGGACCCTCAGGGGGATGATCCCGAGGACGACGACTCCGGCCCGCAGTAGCGACCAGCCGCGCGCGTCACGGGGGCTCTGCAGGGCACCGTAGGCTCTGCGCCGTGGACTACGACGACGTCGTCATCGGTGCCGGTCACAACGGGCTGACCGCCGCGGCATACCTCGCCCGGGCAGGGCGCCGCGTGCTGGTGCTCGAGGCCGGAGACCACGTGGGTGGTGCGGCCGTCTCGGCCCAGGCGTTTGCCGGCGTCGACGCGCGCCTGTCGCGCTACTCCTACCTCGTGTCGCTGATGCCACGCCAGGTGATCAGCGACCTCGACCTCGACGTCCAGCTGATCCGGCGGCGCTACTCCTCCTTCACGCCCGTCCCGGCCAGTCCCGAGCGCGGGCTGCTCGTCGACCACGGTGACGCGGCCTCAACGGCGGCCGGCTTCGCGGCCCTCACCGGAGGCGCAGCGGAGTATGCCGCCTGGCAGGACTTCTACGGACGCGTGCACCACCTCGCGCAACAGGTCTTCCCGACCGTGCTCGAACCGCTGCGCACCGCGGAGCAGGTCGCGGCCCTCGTCGGGGACGACCCGCTGTGGGAGGCCCTGGTCCGACGTCCGCTGGGTGAGGTGCTCGAGGCCGAGTTCGGGGACGACACCGTGCGGGGCATCGTCGCGACCGACGCCCTCATCGGCACCTTCGCCGAGATGGGCTCGGCCGACCTCCGGCAGAACGTCTGCTTCCTCTACCACCTCGTCGGCGGAGGGACGGGCGACTGGGACGTGCCCGTCGGTGGCATGGGTGCGGTGACCGACGGGCTGGCTCGCGCCGCGGTCAAGGCAGGAGCCGAGATCCGCACGGGGACAAGGGCGCTCGCGGTCGACCCAGACGGGCTGGTCACCTGGGACGGTGGCGGGGCGCGGGGTTCGACCATCCATGCGGCGTGCGCGCCCACTGTCCTCAACACGCTGCTTGCCGCCGCCGGCGCCGACCCCGTGCCGACCGAGGAGGCGCCCGAGGGCGCCCAGCTCAAGGTCAACATGCTCCTGTCGCGCCTGCCGCGGCTGCGTGACCAGGGCGTCGACCCGACGGCCGCTTTCGCCGGCACCTTCCACGTCAACGAGGGCTACGCCCAGCTGCAGGAGGCGTATGCCGCCGCTGACGCCGGCCGGGTGCCACAGGTGCCCCCGTGCGAGATCTACTGCCACAGCCTGTCCGACCGCTCGATCCTCGGACCTCAGCTCGCCGCCAGTGGCGCGCAGACGCTCACGCTGTTCGGGCTGCACCTGCCGGCGCGCCTGTTCCGGGGAACGACCGCCGAGCACGACCTGGTCAAGGACCTCGCCCTCGCGCGGACCCTCGACTCGCTGAACTCGGTGCTGGCCGAGCCGATCCAGGACGTCCTGCTGCGCGACCCCGACGGGGCCTTGTGCCTCGAGGCGCGCACTCCGGTCGAGCTCGAGGCGGACCTGGGCCTGCCGGGCGGCAACATCTTCCACCGCTCGCTGCAGTGGCCGTGGGCCGAGCGGGAGGGCGAGGTCGGCACCTGGGGCGTCGAGACGCCGCATGAGAAGGTGCGCATCGCCGGGGCCGGCGCGCGACGCGGCGGGGGAGTCAGCGGCATACCCGGTCACAACGCGGCCATGTCGGTCCTCAAGGGCTGAGTCGTCGTCAGGACCCTGACCTGCGTCCCCCGCGTGGCACGTAACGCCGGGGAAACACAACTAGGGCAGGATTCGTCACATGGATCGTCAGCAGGAGTTCGTCCTCCGCACCATCGAGGAACGCGACATCCGCTTCGTGCGGCTGTGGTTCACCGATGTGCTCGGGACCCTCAAGTCCGTGGCCGTCGCACCAGCTGAGCTGGAGGGGGCGTTCGCCGAGGGCATCGGCTTCGACGGCTCGGCCATCGAGGGTTTCGCGCGGGTCTACGAGGCCGACATGCTCGCCAAGCCGGACCCCGCGACCTTCCAGGTGCTGCCGTGGCGTGGCGACAACCCCGGCACGGCCCGGATGTTCTGCGACATCACGCTGCCCGACGGCTCCCCGAGCCATGCCGACCCGCGGCACGTCCTGCAGCGCGCCCTCGCGCGGGCGGCCGACCTCGGCTTCACCTTCTACACCCACCCCGAGATCGAGTTCTACCTGCTCAAGGCCGGGTTCAAGCCGGGCGACAACCCTGAGCCGATCGACCAGGCGGGGTACTTCGACCACGTCCCGCACGGCACCGGCCACGACTTCCGGCGGGCCGCGATCACCATGCTCGAGTCGATGGGGATCTCGGTCGAGTTCAGCCACCACGAGGGTGGACCGGGGCAGAACGAGATCGACCTGCGCTACGCCGACGCGCTGTCCACCGCCGACAACATCATGACCTTCCGGACGGTCATCAAGGAGGTCGCGCTCGAGCAGGGCATCTTCGCCTCCTTCATGCCCAAGCCGTTCGCGGAGCACCCGGGGTCCGGCATGCACACCCACATGTCGCTCTTCGACGGCGACAGCAACGCCTTCTACGAGGCCGGCGCGCCCTACCAGCTCAGCAAGGTCGGGCGGCAGTTCATCGCGGGCCTGCTGCGCCACGGAGCCGAGATCACCGCCGTCACCAACCAGTGGGTGAACTCCTACAAGCGGCTGTGGGGCGGCGGCGAGGCCCCGGCCCACCTGACCTGGGGCCACAACAACCGGTCGGCGATGGTCCGCGTGCCGATGTACAAGCCCACCAAGGGCCAGAGCAGCCGGGTCGAGGTCCGTACCCTCGATGCCGCGTGCAACCCCTACCTCGCCTTCGCCCTGATGCTGTCTGCGGGGCTCAAGGGCATCGAGGAGGACTACGAGCTCCCCGCCGAGACCGAGGACGACGTGTGGGGCCTGACCTCCGCAGAGCGCCAGGCGATGGGGATCGAGCCGCTGCCCACCTCGCTCTACGAGGCGATCCGCGTGATGGAGAAGAGCGAGCTGGTCGCCGACACGCTCGGCGAGCACGTCTTCGACTTCTTCCTGCGCAACAAGCGCGCCGAGTGGGACGACTACCGCGGCGAGATCACCCGTTTCGAGCTCGAGCGCTACCTGCCCGGTCTGTGACCGACCCCATCCGCCTGCTCAGGTATGCCGCCCGCTGACCGGCGCAGGTCACCTACCAGTGGGTAGGCTGTCGCGGTGACCTCCGGCCGCGTTGTCTCCCAGACGGCGACCCTGGCCCGGCTCGGGTTCGCCGATCCACCCCGCGCTGAGCACCTGCTCGCCGACCCGGCGCTCGCCGGGCTCATCGACCCCCTCGACGACCTGTTCAGCGACGGTCTGCCCGATGCCCTTGGTGCGGTCGCCGACCCCGACCTCGCCCTGCTCAGCCTCGTCCGGCTCATGGAGTCGCTGCGTGCGTCGGCGCCGCGGCGCCGCGACGTCGAGTCCGGTGCCGGAGCGCAGGTGTCCGGCCTCGTGGCGGCGCTGCGCCACCGCGGTCCCGCGCGCGACCGGCTGTTGGCCGTCCTCGGTGCCTCCACGGCCCTGGGCGACCACCTCGTGGCCCACCCCGAGCACTGGCGCAGCGTCGCGGACGCCCGGCCGCGCCGGCCCGACGAACGCATCCACGAGCTCGTCGAGGCGGTGCGCGCGCCGGGTGAGCGCACGGCCTACGACGCACTGCGGATCGGGTACCGGCGCCAGCTGCTGGGTATCGCAGCGCTCGACCTCACCTCCGGCGACCCCGAGCTGGCCCTGCCTGAAGCCGCGGCGGCGCTCGCCGACCTGGCCGAGGCAGCCCTCGAGGCGGCGCTGGTCATCGCCCGGACGGAGATGGGGGAGCAGTCCGAGCTGTGCGACTTCGCCGTCATCGGCATGGGCAAGACGGGCGGACGCGAGCTCAACTACGTCAGCGACGTCGACGTCATCTTCGTGGCCGAGCCGCGCGAGGGTGTCGAGGAGGCCAGCGCCATCGCGGCGGCAACGGGCCTGGCCACCCACCTGATGCGGGCCTGCTCGACCTCGACGGGGGAGGGGACCCTGTGGCCGGTCGACGCTGCGCTGCGTCCAGAGGGCAAGAACGGCCCCTTGGTGCGCACCATCGACAGCCACCGCGCCTACTACGAGCGGTGGGCCAAGACGTGGGAGTTCCAGGCCTTGCTCAAGGCGCGCCCGGTGGCCGGTGACCGGGCCCTCGGTGATGCCTACATCGCCGCCGTCAACCCGCTGGTGTGGGGTGCTGCCTCGCGAGACAACTTCGTCGAGGACGTGCAGGCGATGCGCCGGCGGGTCGAGCAGCACGTGCCCGCCGGAGAGGCAGAGCGCCAGCTCAAGCTCGGCCCGGGTGGCCTGCGCGACGTGGAGTTCAGCGTCCAGCTGCTGCAGCTCGTCCACGGCCGGTCCGACGACGCGCTGCGCTCGGGGACCACGCTGGAGGCCCTCGATGCACTGGCGCGCGGTGGCTACGTCGGCCGCGAGGACGCCGCGACCCTCGACGCGTCCTACCGCCTCCTGCGCACCCTCGAGCACCGCATCCAGCTGTTCCGGCTGCGTCGCACCCACCTCATGCCGACGACCGACACCGACCTGCGCCGTCTCGGCCGCGCCCTGGGGCACCGTTCGGACGCCGCCAAGGCCGTGGTCGCCCAGTGGCAGCAGCAGGCCCGCGAGGTCCGTCGCATCCACGAGCGCCTGTTCTACCGACCTCTGCTGGCTGCCGTGGCCCGGCTCAGCTCGACCGACGCCCGACTCGCACCCGAGGCCGCCAAGGAGCGACTGGCCGCGCTCGGCTTCCGCGACCCCGGCGGGGCGATGCGCCACCTCGAGGCACTGACCGCCGGGGTGAGCCGTCGGGCGGCCATCCAGCGCACCCTCCTTCCCGTCATGCTGGGCTGGTTCGCCGACGAGGCCGACCCTGACGGCGGCCTGCTCGCGTTCCGCAAGGTGAGCGAGGAGCTGGGCTCGACCCACTGGTACCTGCGGCTGCTGCGCGACGAGGGGTCCGCCGCCGAACGCCTCGCGCACACCCTCGCCCGCAGCCGCTATGCAGCGGACCTGCTGGTCGGCGCTCCCGACTCGGTCGCGATGCTCGGCGACTCGGGCGGGCTGACTCCGTCGTCGCGCGAGGACCTGGTTCGCCGGATGACCGCGGCAGCTGGTCGTCAGGGCGACGCCGACAAGGCCGTGCGGGCGGCCCGGAGCATCAGACGCCAGGAGCTGTTTCGGATCGCCGTGGCGGATCTGTCGGGAAGTCTCGACCTCGCCGGCGTGGGTCAGGCCCTCACCGACCTCACCGCGGCGCTCGTCGAGACGGCGCTCCAGGTGGCCCAGCGCGTCGTCGAGGACAAGCACGGGTCGCTGTCGACCCGGCTCCTGGTCGTCGGGATGGGCAGGCTCGGGGGTGGCGAGGTCGCCTACGGTTCCGACGCCGACGTGCTGTTCGTGCACGAACCCGTCGACGGGGCGGAGGAGGCAACCGCCCAGGAGCAGGCCCTCGAGACCGTGCAGGAGCTGCGTCGCCTGTTGGCCTCGGCCGGTCCCGACCCCCAGCTCGGACTCGATGCCGACCTGCGCCCTGAAGGCAAGAGCGGTCCGCTCGTGCGCAGCCTGGCCAGCTACCGCGCCTACTACAGCCGGTGGTCGCTCACCTGGGAGTCCCAGGCCCTGCTGCGGGCCGCCCCCCTGGCCGGTGACCTCGAGCTGGGTGCGCGCTTCGTCGAGCTCATCGACCCGTTGCGGTGGCCAGAGCAGGGCCTCACCGACCAGCAGGTCCGGGAGATCCGGACGCTCAAGGCGCGGATGGAGGCCGAGCGACTGCCTCGCGGCGCCGATCCCAAGAGCCACTTCAAGCTGGGACGAGGTGGGCTGTCCGACGTGGAGTGGACTGTGCAGCTGCTGCAGATGCGCCACGCGCACGCCGTGCCGACCCTGCGGACGACGAGCACGCTGCCGGCCCTCGAGGCCGCAGAGAACGCCGGGCTGATCGCTCCGGAGCACGCCGCCGCACTGCGTGACGCGTGGTCGTTCGCCTCCAGGCTGCGCAATGCGGCCGTCCTCTACCGGGGCAAGCCGGTCGACAGCGTGCCGTCGGACCTGCGGGTGGCCGACGGGGTCAGCAGAATTCTCGGTGGCGAGCCCGGAAGTGGCGCAGATCTTGCGGAGGACTACCGCCGAACTGCCCGTCATGCGCGTACCGTGACGGAGTTCAACTTTTACGGTTCAACCTAGGGAGGTACGGTCGGCGCATGGCCACGGGCAGGGACGACTCCGTCACAGTCCCCTCGTTCTCCGAGGTCCTCCGTGCCCCGGTGTTCCTGCCGGTCTTCGTGGTCGCGACGCTCTCGACGTGGGGCGACTACATCGCCCGCATCACCGTGGCGGCGGTGGTCTACTCGTGGACGGGTTCGGCGTTGGCGACGGCCGCGACGTTCGCGGTCTCCCTGGTGCCGAGCATCCTGGGGCGGGCACTCCTCTCGCCGCTGTGTGACCGCATGCCTCCGCGGGTCTGCCTCGTCGGGACCCACCTGATCCGAGCGACCCTGGTCGGCGTGCTCATCCTGGCGGTTTCGGCCACCGAGTCGCTGTGGCTGGTCCTCGCGCTCGTCGCCGTCCTCGAGTTCGTCGGCGGCCCGGCCGTCACCGCCAGCCAGATGCTGCTGACCGACATCTTTCCGGACCGCCGGCTCTACGCACGGGCGTTCGGACTCACCACCCTCGCCGCCCAGGTCAACCAGGCGATCGGCCTGGCGATCGGGGGTGCCGTCGTGGGCCTCGTGGGGGACACGAAGACGCTGCTGCTCGACCTGGCCACGTTCCTCGTCGGCGCCGTCATCCTGATCGCCGTGAGGCCGCCCCGCTCGATCGTCAAGGTGGAGGACGCCCCACTGTCCAGCCTGGTCGGCGACGTCGGCCAGGCCTGGCGCCAGATCCGTTCCAGCCGCGTGCTGACCTACATGCTGATGTTGTCGCTGGCGAGCGCCCTCGCGATCGCCGCGCCCGAAGCCGTCGCCCTGCCCTACGCGGCCCAGCACAGCCCGTCGCCGACCTGGGGCGGCCTGTTGATGGCTGCGCCGATCCTCGGCGCCGTCGCGGGTCTGCTGCTCATCGGCAGGCTGCCCGCCGAGCGGCAGTCGGCCCTCGTCATGCGGCTGGCGCTGCTCACCCCGCTGCCGCTGCTCCTGACGATCTTCGAGCCGCCGCTCGCCGTCGTCTGGGCCGCGTGGTTCCTGTGCGGCGCGCTCCAGTGCTACATGTTGCCGCTCCAGGCGGCCTTCACCCTGCTCGTCCCGACCGCCATGCGTGGTCGGGTGTTCGGGCTCGCGGGCGCCCTCTCCGTCGGTATCACGGGCGCCTGCTTCCTGGCCGCCGGCTGGGTCTCCGAGCGCACCACGCCAGCAGCCTCGGTCGGCATCTGTGCGGTCGTGACCCTCGGGATCCTCGTGCTGCTCGCCGCCAGGTGGCCCAAGGAAGAGCTCGCCGGGAGCGTCGAGGCCACCTTCACGGTCCCGCAGGCCTACGCCGAGGCCGAGGTGGGCGAGGACCCTGTCGTCGAGCCGCCCCCCACTGTGGAGGATCTGACGGCGTTGGGTGTCCCCGGCCGGGGTCCGGCCGGCGGCCTCGGCGACGCGGGCAGGCTTTCCGGGGGCTGAGACCGCACGGGGGCGGCCACCGGGCCAGACCTAGACTTGACCCATGCTCTCCACGATCGACCTGCGCGGCCGGCCGCTCGGCGTCCGCGAGCTGCGCCACCTGCTGCCGAGGGCGGAGTTCGACGTCGCCGCCGCGGTCGAGACGGTGCGGCCGATCTGCGAGGACGTCCGTCACCGTGGTGCCGCTGCGCTCTACGAGCTGGGGGAGCGGTTCGACGGCGTGCGCCCCCCGACGCTGCGGGTCCCCGACGCAGTGCTCGCGGCAGCCCTGGAGTCGCTCGACCCGCAGGTGCGTGCCGCCCTCGACGAGGCCATCCGCAGGGTTCGGATCGTGCACGAGGACCAGCGCCGCTCCACCACCACCACGACGGTTGTCCCCGGCGGTGAGGTCAGCGAGCGGTGGATCCCGGTCGACCGGGTCGGCCTCTACGTCCCCGGTGGACGCGCGGTCTACCCCTCCAGCGTCGTCATGAACGTCGTGCCCGCCCAGATCGCCGGGGTCGGGTCGCTGGCGGTCGCCAGCCCACCCCAGCGCGACAACTCCGGTGCCTTCACCGGATACCCCCACCCGACGGTGCTCGCCGCGTGCGCGCTGCTCGGCGTCGACGAGGTCTATGCCGTGGGTGGCGCCCAGGCGGTGGCAGCGTTCGCCTTCGGCTTCGAGGACGCCACCGGTGCCGATGGGGCGCCGGTTATCTGCGAACCGGTCAGCCTCGTGACCGGTCCGGGCAACATCTACGTCGCGGCGGCCAAGCGCTACCTCAAGGGCGTCATCGGCATCGACTCCGAGGCGGGCCCGACCGAGATCGCGATCCTCGCCGACGACACGGCCGTGCCCGCACACGTCAGCGCCGACCTGATCTCGCAGGCCGAGCACGACCCCCAGGCTGCCTCGGTCCTGGTGACCGCCTCGGTCGCCCTGGCCGATGCGGTACAGACCGACCTCGAAGACCGCGTCGCCACCACCAAGCACTCCGAACGCGTCCGCGAGGCCCTCACCGGACCCCAGTCGGGAATTGTCCTCGTGGACGACCTCGACGCCGGTGTCGCCGTCGTCAACGCCTACGCCGCAGAGCACCTCGAGCTGCAGGTCGCCGACGCCGCCGCGGTCAGCCAGCGCGTGCGCAACGCCGGCGCGATCTTCGTCGGACCGCACTCGCCGGTGAGCCTCGGTGACTACGTCGCCGGGTCCAACCACGTCCTCCCGACCGGTGGGTGCGCCTGCCACAGCAGCGGCCTCTCGGTGCAGTCGTTCCTCCGCGGCGTGCACGTGGTCAGCTACACCGAGGCTGCCCTCCAAGAGGTTGCCCACCACGTCGTCGCCCTGGCGCAGGCCGAGGACCTGCCCGCCCACGGCGAGGCGGTCCAGGTCCGCTTCGACGGGTCGTGACCGGCCGATGACCGACATCGGCGGCTCCCGCATCGAGGGCCTGCTGCGCGAGGACCTGCGCGGTGGGATCCCCTACGGCGCACCCCAGCTCGACGTACCCGTGCGCCTCAACACCAACGAGAGCTCGTACCCCGTCCCGCCCTCGGTCGTGGCCGAGATCACGGCCGCCGTGGCCGAGGTCGCGGCTGGCCTGAACCGGTACCCCGACAGGGAGTTCACCGACCTCCGGACTGGCCTCGCGGCATACCTGTCGTCGTCGGGGACTCCGGTGGGCCCGGCCCAGGTGTGGGCCGGCAACGGCTCCAACGAGGTGCTCCAGCACGTCGTGCTGGCGTTCGGCGGCCCCGGACGGACGGCGCTCGGGTTCACGCCGGCCTACTCGATGCACCCGATCATCAGCAGCTCGGTCGGCACCGCCTGGGTGGACGGCCTGCGCGGACAGGGCGGCACCCCCTTCGACCTGACGGTCGAGTCCGCGGTCGCCCAGGTGCGTGAGCACGACCCGCACGTCGTCTTCCTCTGCTCGCCCAACAACCCGACCGGCACCGCGCTGGGCCTCGACGTGGTGGAGGCCGTGTATGCCGCGGCGGAGCGGGCCGTGGTCGTCGTGGACGAGGCCTACGCCGAGTTCGCCCGCCCGGGCACGCCCAGCGCCCTGACCCTGCTGGAAGGACGCCCCAGGCTCGTCGTCACCCGCACGATGAGCAAGGCGTTCGCCTTCGCGGGCGGGCGGCTCGGCTACCTCGCCGCCGACCCGGCGTTCGTCGACGCCCTGCGCCTGGTGCGATTGCCCTACCACCTGTCCGCGCCCACCCAGGCGATCGCCCTGGCGGCTCTGCGGCACGCGCCCGAGATGCTCGGCACCGTCGAGGCGATCAAGGAGCAGCGCGACCGGATGGTCACCGGACTCGCCGAACTCGGCCTCGCGCCGGTGCCCAGCGACGCCAACTTCGTCCTGTTCGGCGGCCTCGCGGACGCCGCCCAGACCTGGCGTGCCCTGCTGGACCGGGGAGTACTCGTCCGCGACGTCGGCATACCCCACTATCTTCGTGTCACGGCCGGGACCCCGGACGAGACTGGTGCGTTCCTCGCCGCCATGGCGCAGATCGCCCGACCTGAGCAGGACAGGAGCGCGCTGTGACGCAGGAGACCCGGACGCAGGAGACCGTGACGCAGGGGGCCGCGACGCAGGGAGCCGCGACGCAGGAGAGCCGGCCCGGTGACCGCACGGTGTCGCTGAGCCGTTCGACGTCGGAGTCCAGCGTCGAGGTCGAGCTCAACCTCGACGGCACCGGCCAGTCCGACATCTCCACGGGAGTGCGGTTCTACGACCACATGCTCGCCTCCCTGGCCAAGCACTCCCTCATCGACCTGCGCGTCAAGGCGACGGGCGACGTCGACGTCGACGCGCACCACACCGTCGAGGACGTCGCGATCGTGCTCGGCGACGCGCTGCGCGAGGCCCTCGGCGACAAGAGCGGCATCTCCCGGTTCGGCGACGCGACGGTTCCGCTCGACGAGGCGCTCGTCCAGGCGGTCGTCGACGTGGCGGGGCGTCCCTACGTCGTGCACACCGGTGAGCCCGAGGGACAGGCCTACGTCGTCATCGGCGGCACCTACGTCGGGTCGCTGACGCGCCACGTCTGGGAGTCCTTCGCCGGACGCGCCGGGATCGCGCTGCACGTCCGGGTGCTGTCCGGCCGCGACCCGCACCACATCGTCGAGGCCCAGTTCAAGGCGGTCGCCCGCGCCCTGCGTGCCGCGGTCGCCCGCGACGCCCGAGTCAGCGGCATACCCAGCGCGAAGGGCAGCCTCTCCACGTGAGCGTGCCGTGGCAGCCCGCGCAGGAGGCGCGCGGACTGCTCCTGGTGAGTGCCGAGCCCGGGCCCGTGTCGGCCTGGCTGCGCCGGGGTCTGGTGGCCTGCCAGGTGGTTCCCCTCGGGCGCTGGACCGCGGTGTTGCCGACCGAGCGCCGGTCACGCGCGGAGCCGCCCTATGACGACGCCCTCGCGGTGCTCGCCGCGCGTCCGGTGCCACGGCGGTTGCGGGGCGCCCTCGGGTTCTTCACCGTCGACGGCCGGGCCGTGGTGACCGCCCACGCGCCGGGCTGGCGCGACGTGGCCCGGTGGCTGGTGTGGGACCCGGGCGCCGGTGTGGTGCGCGCTCCGCACCTCGAGCTGGCCCGGCCGGCAGACCTCCTGGCTGCCGCCGGCAAGGCAGGCGACCAGCGCGCGGTGGTGCGGGTCGTCGCCGAACGCCACGGCACGGCCGACCGCCTCATCACAGACCTGTTGTCCGTCCTCGGCCTGCCGGGCTCAGACCTGGTCGGTGCCGGGGTCGGCCTGCGCGGTCAGGTGGTGGCACCCACTGCACAGTCGGTGGCCCGTTTCGAAGCGCGGATGGCCGAGCAAGCCCGGCACCGCACCGAACTCGAGGAGAACTCATGAGCCGGGTGGTCGTCTTCGACTACGGCAGTGGCAACGTGCGGTCGGCGGTGCGCGCCCTCGAGCACGTGGGTGCCGAGGTGGAGCTGACCGGTGACCGTGCGGCAGCGCTCGCCGCGGATGGGCTGTTCGTCCCCGGAGTGGGGAACTTCCACGCCTGCATGGCGGGGCTGCGTGCCGCCGACGGCCCGGTCGTCATCGACCTGCGCCTCTCGGGGGGACGGCCGGTGCTCGGCGTCTGCGTGGGGATGCAGGTGCTGTTCGACGGCTCCGACGAGCCCAGCGGCGCGCCCCAGGACGGCCTGGGGGAGTGGCCCGGCTCGGTGTCGCGCCTCCAGGCAGAGGTGGTGCCGCACATGGGCTGGTCCGACGTGCGGGTCGCCAGCGGGAGCCAGCTCTTCGCCGGAGTGGAGTCCGAGCGGTTCTACTTCGTCCACTCGTATGCCGTGCAGTCCTGGACGCTGGAGGAGCCCACCGGCGCCTTCGCCGCCGTCGCCCCGAAGGTCACCTGGGCCGACCACGGTGGACGGTTCGTCGCGGCCGTCGAGAACGGTCCGCTGGCTGCGACCCAGTTCCACCCGGAGAAGTCCGGCGATGCAGGTCTGTCCCTCCTCGAGAACTGGGTGAAGTCACTGTGAGCGCAACGAAGAAGACGGCGAAGGCTGCCAAGGCGGCGACTGGCACCACGTCTCGCAAGGCCGCGACCCGCAAGCGGGCGAGCACGGCCGGCCGGTCTGGTCGGACGACGACCTCGCGGCGACGCACCACCCGGCGCACCACCTCCCGACGACCGGCCCAGCCCAAGGTCGCCACGACCATCGGCGCTGGCCTCGCGACCTTGGCGGTGGCGGCTTTCGCCGGGGCGTCCTGGCCGGTTCGGATCGCGCTGGTGGTGGCGGCCCTGGTGCTGGTCGGCGGCTACCTCCTGGTGCAGGGCCGGCGACACGATGCCACCACAGCTGGGGACGACACCACCCCCGCGACGGAAGCCATCCCACCTACCACCGCCACCCCGCCCACCGAAGCGACCCCGCCGACCGAACCCCGACCCGAGGATCCCGCATGAACGACGCACCCCGACTCGAGCTCCTGCCTGCCGTCGACGTCCAGGGCGGCCGTGCCGTCCAGCTCGTCCAGGGGGTGGCCGGCAGCGGGGGCGAGTTCGGTGACCCGTGGGAGGCCGCGCTCGCGTGGCAGCAGCAGGGCGCCGAGTGGCTGCACCTCGTCGACCTCGACGCCGCCTTCGGGCGCGGTTCGAACCGCGAGCTGCTGGCGGGCATCGTCGGGCGGCTGGACCTCAAGGTCGAGATGAGTGGCGGCATCCGCGACGCCGAGTCGCTGGAGGCTGCACTGGCCACGGGGTGTCGCCGGGTCAACCTCGGGACCGCCGCGCTGGAGGACCCGGAGTGGACCGCCCAGGCGATCGCGGAGCACGGGGACCGCGTGGCCGTCGGCCTCGACGTGCGTGGCACCACCCTGGCCGCGCGCGGCTGGACGAAGGACGGCGGCGACCTCTGGGAGACCCTCGCCCGGCTCGACTCCGAGGGGTGCGCCCGCTACGTCGTCACCGACGTCAACAAGGACGGCATGCTCAAGGGCCCGAACCTCGACCTGCTCCGCGATGTCTGCGCGCGCACCGACCGCCCCGTCGTGGCGTCCGGTGGCGTGTCGACGCTGGAGGACATCCAGGCGATCCGGGGCCTGGTGCCCGACGGCGTCGAGGGCGCCATCGTCGGCTCGGCGCTCTACCGCGGGGCCTTCACGCTGCCCGACGCGCTCGACGTGGCGGGTCGTCCGTGAGCTCGCACGACTCCGCCGGGATCCCGTTCGACGGGCGTGAGCTCACCGGCACCGGTTTCGACGGCGACACGGGCGAGGCCGATGCGGCGCTGGTGAGGGCACTGGCCGAGCCGCTCGACGAGGTCGCCCTGATGACCGCCGTCGCAGCGGCACGACTGCTCGTGCCCATCGTCGCCGAACCCGTCTCTGTCGACACGTCGGGCGAACACACCGTGGAGAAGCAGACCGACATGGCAGCGGTGACCCTCGTCGCGCCCGACGGCACGCGTGCCCTCCCCGTGTTCTCGTCGATGGCAGCCATCGCGGCCTGGGACGCCGGAGCCAGGCCGGTTCCGGTGACGGCGGCGCGGGCCGCGCAGGCCGCAGTGAGCGAGCGTTGCGACGTGATGGTGGTCGACCTGGCGGGCCCCCTCACGGTGGCGCTGCGGCCCAGCATGGTCTGGGCGCTGGCGCAGCAGCGCGACTGGCTGCCGGCCCACGAGGACGAGACGGTCCGGCGAGCGGTGGCCACGGCGGTCCGTGAGCAGGAGGCCGTGCTCGCCCACGAGACCGGCCCGGGGGCGCCCGGCGAAGGCGTGCTGCGGGTAACCCTGCACCTGGCTCCGGGTCTGGACGCGGACACGGTGCAGGCGGTCGCCACCGCGGTCGGCGAGCGACTCGCCACCGACGGCGAGATCCGGGCCCGGATCGACGGGCTCGCCTTCTCGATCTCCTGAGGTTCCCCCGCAGTTCAGGCGTGCGGCGGCGCGAGCTCGGTGACGGCCACGACGGCGTCGGCCGGCAGGGCGGCATACAGGTGCGGGAAGGTCTCGCCGGTCTCAGGGTTGCCGATCTCCTCGACCGGGGGGTCGGTGAGTCGGGACGGGTCGATCTCGAGCAGCAGCAAGGTCCCCGGGTAGTCCGCGTAGAACGCGCGCCGCACCACGGGCCACTGCTCCTCGGAGGAGCAGTGGATGAAGCCTTCCTGCGCCATCGTCCGACCTCGCGTCGACTCGGCGTAGCTCCCGGACCGCCGGGCCTGCTCCCACTTCTCCGGCTCGGCAAGGTGGTAGATGGTCACGCCCGCAACCTACCGGCTGCGACGCAAGGGCCGGGTATGCCGCGTGCCGCCACCCAGCCCCGCGTGACAGGAGCAAAAAGGGTTTGGCCACTGTCAGTGGGGGCTGGCAGAGTGGGTGGGTGCTGCTCGCCAACGCCCGCTACCGCCGCGTCCTCGCCAGTGCCGCTCTGCGGCGGGCGCTGGTGCTGGGCTTCTTGGTGCGCATGCCCATCTTCGCCGGCGGGGTGGTGCTGACCCTCCACGTCGTCTCCCACCTGGGGCGGTCCTACGCAGCGGCCGGTCTGGTCTCGGCCGCGGCGACGATCGCCATCGCCATCAGCGGTCCCTGGCGTGGTCGTCTCCTCGACCGCAGGGGCCTGCGCCGGGTGGTCCTGCCCTCCATCGTCGTCGCGGCCGTCTGCTGGTCGATCGCACCCTTCGTGTCCTACTGGTGGCTGCTGGGCCTCGCCGCCCTGGCCGGGCTGTTCGTCGTCCCCTCGTTCTCGATCATCCGTCAGGCGGTCATCGCGGCGGTGCCCGAGGACGACCGGCGCACGGCGATCTCCCTGGACTCGGTGGCCGTCGAGCTCTCGTTCATGGTCGGGCCGGCCGCCGGTGTCTGGGCTGCCACGCTGTGGCCCACCCAGTGGGTGCTGTTCGCCATCGAGATGCTCGGGGTGCTGGCCGGTGTGCTGCTCTGGTTCGCCAACCCCGTCATGCATGACGAGGCGGCCGAGCCGGTGGACGGTGGGCTGGCCGACACCGGGCTCGTGGCTGGCGGGCTGGTGGACGACGAGGGCGTGGGCGCTGCGGTGCCGCGCGTGGCGCGGTCGGCCTGGTTCCGTGCCCGCTTCATCGTCATCTGCCTGGCTGCCGCCGCCACGACCGTCGTGCTCGGCGGAACCGACATCGCCATCGTGGCCGCCCTGCGCGACTTCGACGCCCAGTCCTCGATCGGCTGGGTGCTGGCGGTCTGGGGCTTCGGCTCACTCCTGGGCGGGCTCGTCTACGGCGGCCTGCAGAAGTCGGTCTCGGCCTTCTGGCTGCTCGGCGGGCTCGCCCTGGTCAGCGCGCCGATGGCGATGGCCCACGGCGTTCCCTCGCTGGCGGTCCTGTCCTTCGTGGCCGGGCTGTTCTGCGCCCCCACCATCACGGCGACGGTGGACCAGGTCAGCCGGGTGGTTCCGGGGGCGGCACGCGGCGAGGCGATGGGCTGGCACGGCTCGTTCATGACCGGAGGCATGGCTCTCGGCGCGCCGATGGCCGGGTTCGCCATCGACCACCGGGGCTGGCAGGCGGGCTTCCTCGTCGTCGCGGTGGTCGGCCTGCTGGTGGCGCTCGTCGGAGCCGCGGCGACATCAGGGCGGGCGTCGCAGCGCAGGGCCGCCCAGAGGTTGAGCGCCACCGCCGACGCCTGACCTGACACGCCGAGATCCCAGCTCTCGCCCCACGTCGGGGTGTGGAGACGCGAGAGGTGGGATCTCGGCGAGAGGGGTCAGACGACCGAACCGGTGAGCTTCTCGCCCGGCCCCTGACCCGGCGGGTCCTGGATCAGCGACGCCTCGCGGAACGCCAGCTGCAGCGACTTCAGCCCGTCCCGCAGGGGAGCGGCGTGCTGGCTACCCAGGTCGGGTGCCGCCGCGGTGATGAGGCCGGCGAGGGCGCTGATCAGCCGTCGGGCCTCGTCCAGGTCGAGGTGCTCGTTCGCGTCCGGCCCCTCGGCCAGCCCACACTTGACCGCGGCCGCGCTCATCAGGTGGATGGCCGCGGTGGTGATGACCTCGACGGCGGGCACCTCGGCGATGTCGCGGGTGGCCTGTGCGTGACCCGTGTCAGCGTCGGCGGCGGGGCCCTCGGGGGGATTGGGAGATTCGGTGCTCACGCTGGTAGCCTTGCAGATCGACCGGCCGTGTCCATCGTCGGGTGACCTGAGAGGGTGACCCAGCACCGGGCCCGGTGTGCAAGTGAAGCAGCACCTGCTTCCACCCGCGTCAACCTCACGGTTGCCGGGTCAACGAGGTCACGCAAGGCGTATGCCGTGGGCGCGAGCCACGCGGCATACCTGCCCTTGGTGAACTCGTGAATCGGATCAGGTGAGGCTTCCCGCGCAACGGCGACGGGGAGCCTTTCTTCGTTGCAGCGGCCGGACAGTGAACTTTCACGGGCAGTGAACTTCCAACAGAGGAGCACCAACATCAGCGAACCTCGCATCAACGACCGCATTCGGGTTCCCGAAGTGCGGTTGGTTGGCCCCAACGGAGAACAGGTCGGCATCGTGCGCGTCGAAGACGCGCTGCGTCTGGCCGCCGAGGCTGACCTCGACCTCGTCGAGGTTGCCCCGATGGCCAAGCCTCCCGTCGCCAAGCTCATGGACTTCGGCAAGTTCAAGTACGAAGCGGCACTGAAGGCTCGCGAAGCGCGCAAGAACCAGGTCAACACGGTCATCAAGGAGATCAAGCTCCGCCCGAAGATCGACCCGCACGACTACGGCACCAAGAAGGGCCACGTCGAGCGGTTCCTCAAGGGTGGCGACAAGGTCAAGGTGACGATCATGTTCCGCGGACGCGAGCAGTCGCGCCCCGAGCTCGGTTTCCGGTTGCTGCAGCGCCTCGCCGAGGACGTCATCGAGCTGGGCACGGTCGAGTCGGCCCCCAAGCAGGACGGCCGCAACATGATCATGGTGCTGGGCCCGACCAAGAAGAAGTCGGAGGCGATGGCTGAGCAGCGCCGCGCCCGGTCGGCCACCCCCGCGCACACGGACGACGCCGCCCAGATGGGCGACGCCGACCAGGCGCAGGACGTCCCGGCCGTCGACCAGGTGCAGGACGTCTCGGTCGAGACGGCCGCGGAGCCCACGGCCCCCGAGGCAGAGCCCACGGCCCCCGCGGCAGAGCCCACGGCCCCCGCGGCAGAGGTCACCGCCCCCGAGGCACAGGTCAACGCCCCCGAAGCAGAGGTCCCCGCAGCCCCGGCGAAGCCCGCCGCAAAGCCCGCTGCAAAGCCCGCTGCAAAGCCGGTCGCCAAGCCAAAGGCCACCGAGCCGACCAGCTGAGGCCAGCTCCACCCTGATCCACACGTACGAACGACACACGGCTACACCAACACAAGGAGATCGGCCCCATGCCGAAGATGAAGACGCACTCTGGCGCGAAGAAGCGCTTCCGCCTCACCGGCACCGGCAAGGTCATGCGCGAGCAGGCCAATGGCCGTCACCTGCTCGAGCACAAGTCCTCGCGCTACACCCGCTCGATCGCGAACGACGTCGAGGTGTCCAAGCCGGACGCCAAGAAGGTCAAGAAGCTCCTCGGCAAGTAGCCGAGCCCACCCATCCCATTGTTTGGCCGGGCTCAGCAAGCAGCCTCGCAAGCAGTTAGACAGCAAGGAGAACTCACGTGGCACGCGTGAAGCGGGCAGTCAACGCCCAGAAGAAGCGCCGGGTCGTCCTCGAGCGCGCCAGCGGTTACCGCGGACAGCGCTCGCGGCTCTACCGCAAGGCCAAGGAACAGGTCACCCACTCCCTCGGGTACGCCTACCGTGACCGTCGCGCCCGCAAGGGTGACTTCCGTCGCCTGTGGATCCAGCGCATCAACGCCGGCGCCCGTGCGAACGGCATGACCTACAACCGGTTCATCCAGGGCCTCAAGGCCGCGGAGATCGAGGTCGACCGTCGCATGCTGGCCGAGCTCGCCGTCAACGACGAGGCAGCGTTCACCGCCCTGGTCGAGATCGCCCGCGCCAACGTGCCGGCGACCACGGAGACCGCGGCCGCGTCGGCCTGATCGACCAAGCACCCTCCGAGCGCCGGGACATGCCCCCGCCGACCCACCGCGAACCTCCTGTGATGACCAATCCAGGAGCGGACCGGGTGAAGTCGGTGCGGTCACTGTCCCGGCGCTCAGTGCGTGACAAGACCGGCCGGTTCCTCGTCGAGGGACCACAGTCGGTCCGTGAGGTCGTCGTCCACCAGCCGGAGCGGGTGGTCGACCTCTACCTCACCGCTGAGGCGCGCGCACGGCACGCGGACATCGTCGCCGCCGCCGAGGCGGCGGACCTCTACCTCCACGAGGTGACCGAGGGCGTCCTCACGGCCATGTGCGACACGCCTACCCCCCAGGGGCTGGCCGCGGTATGCCGGGTGGTCACCGCCAGCCTGGACGAGGTCCTCGCGCGCGGACCTCGGCTGCTCGTGCTGCTGACGAACGTCCGGGATCCGGGCAACGCCGGGACGGTGATCCGCGGCGCGGACGCGGCTGGTGCCGCCGCGGTCCTCGTGAGTGACGCGTCGGTCGACGTGCACGCGCCCAAGGTGGTGCGGTCGACCGCCGGCTCGCTGTTCCACCTGCCGCTGGTGACCGGACTGCCGGTCGAGGAGACGCTGGCCAGGCTTCGCGCGGCCGGCATCCGGGTGCTGGCAGCGGACGGCGTCGGCACGACCATGCTGCCCGAGGTCGACCTCCTGCCCGCCCACGTCTGGGTGATGGGCAACGAGGCCTGGGGGCTGGAGCCCGAGATCCGTGACCTGTGTGACGACGTCGTGCGAGTGCCGATCTACGGCAAGGCCGAGTCGCTCAACCTCGCCATGGCCGCCACGGTGTGCCTCTACGCGTCCGCGAGCGCCCAGAACCACTAGGGTCGGCGGCATGGACTTCCGGCCCGGTTCCATCCTGCCGCCCGAGCAGGCCGCATTGGCCGCCGAGCTCCTGCCTGACGGGATGGTTGCGGCCGAGGCGGACGCCAAGGTGAGCTTCGTCAATCGTCGAGCCGCCCAGATCCTCGGCATCGCCCGCGGCGAGCTCGTGGGCCGCGACATCCGTACCGCGCTGGTGCTGCGCGACAACGACGGCACCGACTGGTGGGACGTCACGAACCCGTGGAACGGCCTGGACATCCGCACCGGCCATCGCGAGAAGTACCTCATGGTCGATGGCGGTGCCGAAGTGCTCGTCACTGCAAAGTACCTCCGACCGGGCCGCAACAAGCCGGTCAACCGGGTCATCCTCATGCTGCGCGACGCGGAGGCGCGCCGTCGGCTCGAGGCCGACCACGCGGCGCTCATCTCCACCGTTGCCCACGAGCTGCGTTCGCCGCTGACCTCGGTCAAGGGGTTCTCCTCGACGCTGCTGCGTCGTTGGGACCGCTTCACCGATGACCAGAAGCGGCTCATGCTCGAGACGATCGAGGCCGATGCCGACCGGGTGACCCGTCTGATCACCGAGCTGCTCGACGTGTCACGGATCGACTCGGGGCGGCTGCAGATCCGACCACTGCCGATCGACGTCGCGGCCGTCTACGGTCGACACGTGGAGCGAGCCGTGGCCAGCGGGCAGGAACGTGACCGCTTCTCGATCGAGGTGCCCGAGACCCTGCCCGAGGTCTGGGCGGACCCGGACCGGCTGGACCAGATCCTGTCCAACCTGATCGAGAACGCCTTCCGGCACGGCGACGGCCTGGTGACCCTCGGGGCGCAGCCCACGTCCGGAAACGGTCAAGAGCTGCTGGAGTCCAAGGGACACAGTGCCACCGGCGTCGACCTGGTCGTCAGCGACGAGGGCAAGGGCATCGCGGCCGACCACCGGGACCTGGTGTTCAGCCGGTTCTGGCACGGTTCGGGCCGGGGGAGCACGGGGCTGGGCCTCTACGTCGTCAAGGGTCTGGTCGAGGCGCACGGCGGGCGGGTCCAGGTCGAGTCGGCGCCCAGCGGTGGTGCACAGTTCCGTCTCAGCCTGCCATCCGAGCCGCCCGACTACCTCGCCTGACTCTTCCCTAGACTGCCGGGGTGTCTGGACCCAACAAACAGTACGACCCCGTCGAGGTCGCAGCGCTCGACCCCGCCGTGGTGGAGCAGGCCGTGGCCGATGCACGGCAGACGATCGCCGCCGCCGCGGACCTCGACCAGCTGAAGGTCGCTCGACTGGCGCACCAGGGCGAGAAGAGCGCCCTGTCGCTGGCCAACCGTGAGATCGGCGCGCTGCCGCCGAGCGCCAAGGCCGAGGCCGGCAAGCGCGTCGGTCAGGCCCGCGGCCAGGTGTCGCAGGCTCTTGCCACCCGGCAGGCCGAGCTCGAGGCCGAGCGGGACGAGCGCATCCTCGTGGACGAGACCGTCGACGTGACGGTGCGGGTGCCGCGCCGGCCGATGGGAGCCCGCCACCCGATCAGCCTCGTCTCCGAACGCGTCGAGGACATCTTCGTCTCGATGGGATGGGAGATCGCCGAGGGACCCGAGGTCGAGTCGGAGTGGCTGACCTTCGACGCGCTGAACATCCCGGCCGACCATCCCGCCCGCCAGGAGCAGGACACCTTCTTCGTCGAGCCGGCCGGCTCCGGGCTGGTCCTGCGCACCCACACCTCGCCGGTGCAGGTGCGCACCATGCTCGACCGCGAGCCGCCCATCTACGTGCTCTGCCCCGGCAAGGTCTTCCGCACCGACGACCTCGACGCGACCCACACGCCGGTGTTCCACCAGTTCGAGGGACTGGTCGTCGACGAGGGCATCACCATGGCCCACCTCAAGGGCACCCTGGACGCCTTCGTCCAGCGGCTCTTCGGCGAAGGCATCGTGACCCGGCTGCGTCCCAACTACTTCCCGTTCACCGAGCCGAGCGCCGAGATCGACTGCCGTTGCTGGATCTGCGGCGGGTCCGGCTCGCTGGACGGCGAGAAGTGCCGCACCTGTGGCGGCACCGGCTGGATCGAGCTCGGCGGGTCGGGAATGGTCAACCAGCGCGTCCTGCGGGCGGCCGGGGTGGACACGGACCGTTACACCGGCTTCGCGTTCGGCCTCGGCATCGAGCGTTCGCTCATGCTGCGCCACAACGTCGCTGACATGCGCGACATCGTCGAGGGAGACGTCCGCTTCTCCCAGCAGTTCGGAATGGAGATCTGATGCACGCGCCCGTGTCCTGGCTGCGCGAGCTCGCCGACGTCCCCGCGGATGCCACCGGTGAGGACATCGCTGCCGCGCTCGTGCGCGTCGGCCTCGAGGAGGAGGGCCTGCACGGTGGCGACATCGCCGGTCCCCTCGTCGTCGGCCGGGTGCTGTCTGTCGAGTCCGAGCCGCAGAAGAACGGCAAGACGATCAACTGGTGCACGGTCGACGTGGGCGACCACGGCCAGCGCGTCTCCGAGGGCAAGGCCCAGGAGATCGTCTGCGGGGCGCACAACTTCACCGTCGGTGACCTCGTCGTCTGCGTGCTGCCCGGCGGGGTGCTGCCCGGCGGCTTCGAGATCTCGGCTCGCAAGACCTACGGCCACGTCTCCAACGGCATGATCTGCAGCCAGGCCGAGCTCGGGCTCGGTGCAGACCACTCCGGCATCATCGTGCTGTCCGAGCTGCTCGGTGCCGAGGCTGCCGCAGCCCTCACCCCGGGTGACGACGCCATCGCGTTGCTCGGCCTGGCCGACGAGGTCGTCGAGGTCAACGTGACCCCCGACCGCGGCTACTGCTTCTCCCTGCGCGGCATCGCCCGTGAGTACGCCCTCTCGACCGGTGTCGCCTTCCACGACCCGGCCCAGGTCACGACGCCGGAGCCCAACGACACCGGGTATGCCGTCGCGCTGGCCGATGCCTCGCCGCTCGAGGGTGTGCCCGGCTGCGACCGCTACGTCGCCCGCGTCGTGCGCGGCGTCGACGTGACCGCGTCGAGCCCCGGCTGGATGCAGAAGCGGCTCACCCAGGTCGGGATGCGCCCGATCTCGCTGGCGGTCGACGTCACCAACTACGTGATGATGCTGTTGGGCCAGCCGCTGCACGCCTTCGACCTCGACACCCTGTCGGGCTCGATCGGCACGCGTCGCGCGCGCGCCGGCGAGAAGCTCACCACGCTCGACGACGTCGCGCGGGCCCTCGACCCCGAGGACCTGCTCATCGTCGACGGGGCCGACACACCGCTCGCCATCGCCGGGGTCATGGGCGGCGCGGCGTCGGAGGTCACCGACACGACCACCAGCGTCCTGATCGAGGCGGCCCACTTCGACCCGATCACGGTGGCCCGATCGTCGCGTCGGCACCGGCTCACCACCGAGGCGTCCAAGCGGTTCGAGCGCGGCGTCGACCACGCCGTGGCGGCGGCTGCTGCCCAGCTCGCGGTCGACCTGCTGGTCGAACACGGTGGCGGCAGCGCTGACGCGGGGGTCACCGACGTCGACCGCCGTGCGCCCGCCGAGCCGTTCGACTTCGACACCACGCTGCCGACCCGCTACGTCGGGCTCGACTACCCCCGCGACGAGGTGGTCGCGACACTGCGCGCCATCGGGTGCACCGTGACGGACACCGACGCTGACACCGGCACCGAAGCCGGGCCCGGGACCGGCGTGTACCTCGTCAGGGTGCTTCCGCCCTCGTGGCGGCCCGACCTCACCAACGGACCCGAGCTGGTCGAGGAGGTCGCGCGGGTGCGCGGTTACGACCAGATCCCGTCGGTCCTGCCGCAACCCAAGGCAGTCGGCCGCGGCCTGACCCACGGTCAGCGCATCCGGCGGGTCGTCGCCACGACCTTGGCCCACCAGGGACTCACCGAGGTGCTGAGCTACCCGTTCGTCGCCAGGTCACTGTTCGACCGGCTCGGCCTGGCCGCCGACGACGAGCGCAGGCACGTGGTGTCCCTCGTCAACCCGCTGTCCGACGAGGCTCCCGTCATGCGGACCTCGGTGCTCGACACCTTGCTCGACACCCTGCGCCGCAACGTCGCTCGTGGGGCGCGCGACGTCGCCGTCTACGAGATCGGCCTCGTCACCCGCGCCCAGCAGCACCCCACCAGCGCGCCCGTACCCGCCATCGACGAGCGCCCCGGAGACACGACGCTCGCCGCCATTCTGGGTGCGGTTCCTCCGCAGCCCCGCCACGCGGCATACGCAGCAGCTGGTGAGGTCGAGCACGGCGGACCGTGGGGACCGGGCCGCAAGGCCGACACCTCGGACGCCGTGGCCTGGGCGCTGGCCGTGGGCCGTTCCGTGGGCCTGGACCTCGTGGTGACGTCCGTCGTCCGCGCTCCCTGGCACCCCGGTCGCTGCGCCCAGCTCGCCCTGGTCGACGGCACGGTGGTGGGACACGCGGGTGAGCTGCACCCCAAGGTGACGGCAGCGCTCGAGCTGCCCGCACGCACGGTCGCAGGTGAGCTCGACCTCGACGTGATCGTCGCCGCGACGGGCACGCCCCTACAGGCGAGCGCCCTGTCGACCTATCCGTTGGCCCACACCGACGTCGCCCTGGTGGTCGACGAGGCCGTGCCCGCGGCTGCCGTGGAGGCTGCCCTGCGCGAGGGTGCGGGGGACAGCCTCGAGTCCGTGGCGCTGTTCGACATCTACCGCGGCGAGCAGGTCGGATCCGGCAAGAAGTCGCTGGCCTACCGCCTGACCTTCCGCGCCACCGACCGCACCCTGACCACCGACGAGGTGAGCGCCTTGCGCGACAAGGCCGTCGCTGCGGCCGCGGCGCAGACTGGCGCGATCCAACGGTGAGCCCGGCTCCCGTCGCCGTGGTGACCGGCGCCTCCCGCGGCATCGGTCACCACCTCGCCACCGCACTCGAGCAGGCCGGGTATGCCGTCGAGCGCGGCTCGCGCTCGGTCGCGCCGGTCACTGATCGTGCGGCTGTCCAGGGCTGGGTGGCGGACATCGTCTCGCGTCACGGGCGGATCGACCTGCTGGTCAACAACGCCGGCGTGATCGACACCGAGGTGTCGCTGCTCGACAGCGATCCCGACGAGTGGTGGCAGACGGTCGAGGTGAACCTTCGCGGTCCCTACCTCATGACGCGCACGGTGCTGCCGCACATGGTGGCGGCAGGAGCGGGCCGGATCGTCAACATCAACTCGGGTGCGGCCTACCGCAACCACGACGTCGCGACCGCCTACAACGTCAGCAAGGGCGCCCTCGCCCGCCTCACCGCTGCGACTGGCCTGAACTCCGTCCACGGCGTGCGCGCCTTCGACCTGGCGCCGGGTGTGGTCCGCACCGACATGACCGAGGCGATGGACGCCCATCGCGACCGCACCGAGTGGACCGAGCCTGCGGTCGTGGCTGAGCTGCTCCTCGCGATCGCTGCTGGCGAGCTCGACGACTGGAACGGTCGCCTGGTGCGCGCCGGGGTAGACACCCCGGAGTCTCTTCGCGCCCGAGCCGACCGAGGGCTCGGCGAGTCGGATCGCACCCTGGGGATACTGCGCTGGGGCGACGACGACCCGCTGACGTAGGGCACTGCATAAAATCCCACCTGCGTGTATAGTCATGCAGGTGATTTCAGCAGCGGTGGCGGGTGCGAGTGGCTATGCCGGAGGCGAGATCCTCCGGTTGCTGCTCGGGCATCCCGAGGTCGAGATCGGCGCGTTGACGGCGGGTTCCAGTGCCGGTCACCGCCTTGGTGACGTCCACCCGCACCTCACGCCGCTCGCCGACCGTGTCATCGAGGACACCACGGTGGAGGTGCTCGCGGGGCATGACGTGGTGTTCCTCGCCCTGCCCCACGGGCACTCCGCAGCCCTGGTGGCGCAGCTGCCCGAGTCCGTGACCGCCATCGACTGCGGCGCTGACTTCCGGCTGCGCGACGAGTCGGCCTGGACGACCTTCTACGACACGCCCTACGCCGGCTCGTGGGCCTACGGCCTGCCCGAGCTGCCCGTGGGCGACGGCGGCAGGCAGCGCGAGGCGCTGGTCGGGACCAGCCACATCGCCGTGCCCGGCTGCTACCCGACTGCCGTCTCGCTCGCGCTCGCCCCCGGGTACGCCGCCGGGCTCCTTTCCGGGGAGGACGTGGTCGTCGTGGCGGCCTCGGGGACCTCTGGCGCCGGCAAGTCGCTCAAGCCGCACCTGCTCGGGGCGGAGGTGATGGGGGCGATGTCCCCCTACGGCGTCGGTGGCGTGCACAGGCACACCCCCGAGATCGAGCAGAACCTCACCGCGGCCGGAGGAGCAGTCGGCTCTGACGTCCGGGTGTCCTTCACCCCGACCCTCGCTCCGATGCCGCGGGGGATCCTCGCGACCTGCACCGCCCGGCTCAGTGACGCCGCGAGTGGGACTGACGTACGCGGCATACGGGAGGCGTGGGCCAAGGCGTATGCCGACGAGCCGTTCGTCCACCTGCTGCCCGAAGGTCAGTGGCCGTCCACCGCGAGCGTGCTGGGCAGCAACAGCGTGCACGTCCAGGTCACCTTCGACGAACGGGTCGGGCGGGTCGTCGCCATCGCGGCGGTCGACAACCTCACCAAGGGAACGGCGGGTGCCGCTGTGCAATGCATGAACCTCGCTCTCGGGATCCCCGAGACAACCGGTCTGCCGATCGCGGGGGTGGCGCCATGAGCCTGCCTTTGCACTTGATGCGGCACGCCGAGCCGGTCGCATTCGTCCGGCTGCCGGGCGGCCAGGACCCCGACTGGGACTGGCGGACCGGCCCGCTCGCCTCGATCACCTACACCGACAGCGAGACCTCGGTGGTGTGCGCGTTCGCCTCGGTGCCGAAGGGCGCCCGCGTGCAAGGGCCACTGATCGCCTTCGAGATCGCCGGGCCGCTGGACTTCTCCACGGTTGGCGTCCTGTCGGGCCTGCTCGAGCCGCTGGCCAAGCAGGGGATCAGCATCCTCGCGCTGTCGACCTACGACACCGACTGGATCCTCATCGGCTCCGAGCACGCCGACGAGGCGATGGCCACGTGGAAGCGTGGCGGCAACACCGCGGCACCCGCCAGGCTCTCGGGAGGCGCGTCATGAGCGTGACGGCAGCGCAGGGGTTTCGGGCGGCCGGGGTGGTTGCGGGCCTCAAGGCCAGCGGGGCCCCCGACCTCGCGCTCGTCGTCAACGACGGCCCTGACCACCATGGCGCTGCGGTGTTCACGAGCAACAGGGTGGAGGCCGCCCCCGTCACGTGGTCGCGCCAGGTCGTCAGCGACGGTCGGGTCGACGCGGTGGTGCTCAACTCCGGTGGCGCGAACGCGTGCACGGGCCCTCAGGGCTTCGCCGACACCCACGCCACGGCAGAGAAGGTCGCCGACGTGCTCGGGGTGTCCGCCGGAGACGTCGTCGTCTGCTCGACGGGACTGATCGGCGAGCTGCTGCCCATGCCGTCAGTCCTCGAAGGAGTCGAGCGGGCAGGTGGCGCCCTCGCACCCGATGGCGGCGTGGACGCCGCGATCGCGATCAAGACCACGGACACGGTTCACAAGGTGGCGCAGGCTCAGCGCGACGGCTGGACCGTCGGCGGGATGGCCAAGGGCGCCGGCATGCTCGCCCCGGCGCTCGCCACCATGCTCGTCGTCGTGACCACCGATGCCGTCGTCCCGCAGGGCGAGCTGGACGGCGTCCTGCGGGCCGCGACGGCCCTGACCTTCGACCGGATCGACTCCGACGGCTGCCAGTCCACCAACGACACGGTGGTCCTGATGGCCTCCGGCGCCTCAGGGGTCGCGGTCGACGCAGCCGATCTCGCCGCAGCTGTGACGGAGGTCTGCGCGAGCCTGGCCCGACAGCTCATCGCCGACGCCGAGGGGGCCCACCACGACATCGCGATCGAGGTGCGAACCGCGGCCTCCGTGGATGACGCGCTCGAGGTGGCACGGTCCATCGCCCGCAACAACCTCTTCAAGTGCGCGGTCTTCGGCAACGACCCCAACTGGGGGCGCGTGCTCGCCGCGGTGGGCACGACCCGGGCCACGTTCGCCCCCCACGAGCTCGACGTGTCGATCAACGGCGTCGAGGTGTGCCGCGCTGGCGGTGTGGGGGAGGACCGCTCCCTCGTCGACCTCACCCCCCGCGAGGTCCACGTCCTCGTCGACCTCCACGCCGGAGACCACTCGGTCACGGTGTGGACCAACGACCTCACCCACGACTACGTCCACGAGAACTCGGCCTACTCCTCATGACCCCACCGCCCAGCCGTCCCACCAACACCGTCCGCGGCCACATCGGGGCCGCCGCGCTGCGCGTGGCCCAGGGCAAGGCCCAGACCCTCGTCGAGGCGCTGCCCTGGCTCGAGCAGTTCCGGGGTGCCCTCGTCGTCGTCAAGTACGGCGGCAACGCGATGGTGGACGACAACCTCAAGGCCGCCTTCGCCCAGGACGTGGCCTTCCTCCGGTATGCCGGGCTGCGGCCCGTCGTCGTCCACGGTGGCGGACCGCAGATTGCCACGATGCTCGACCGACTCGGCCTGCAGAGCGAGTTCCGGGGTGGGCTGCGCGTCACGACCCCCGAGGTGATGGACGTCGTGCGGATGGTCCTCACGGGTCAGGTCGGTCGCGAGCTCGTCGGACTGCTCAACCAGCACGGCCCCGTGGCCGTGGGACTGTCCGGCGAGGACGCCGCCCTGTTCGGCGCCCGCCGTCGTGGCACCCACGTCGACGGCGAGGCCGTCGACCTGGGACTGGTCGGGGACGTGGAGACGGTCAACCCCGGAGCCGTGCAGGACATCCTGGACGCCGGGCGCATCCCCGTCGTGTCGACGGTGGCGCCGGACCTCGACGTCGAGGGCCAGGTCCTCAACATCAACGCCGACACTGCCGCTGCCGCGCTGGCCGTCGCGCTGAAGGCGCACAAGCTCGTCATGCTCACCGACGTCGAGGGTGTGTACGCCGACTGGCCGGACCGCGACTCGCTGCTGTCGTCGCTGACGGTGGGGGGAGCGCAGGAGCTTCTCGCCAACGTCGACTCGGGCATGATCCCCAAGCTCGAGGCATGCATCCGTGCGGTGGAGGGTGGCGTCCCCCAGGCGCACGTCATCGACGGACGCCAACCACATTCCCTTCTCCTGGAGGTCTTCACCTCCGAGGGGATCGGCACGATGATCGTCCCGGACGAGGAGTCCTGATGGGTGCGCGCAACGACGAGCTGTTGGCCCGCTACCAGCGCTCGGTCATGGGGGTCTTCGGCCTGCCGCCGCTGGTGCTGTCGCACGGCAGCGGGTGCCACGTCTGGGACGTCGACGGCAACCGCTACCTCGACCTCGTCGGGGGCATCGCCGTCAACGCGCTGGGCCATGGGCACCCCGCGCTCGTGAGTGCGATCAGCAAGCAGGCCGGCGAGGCGATCCACGTCTCCAACCTGTTCACCTCCGAGGGCCAGATCGCTCTGGCGGAGCGGCTGATCGAGCTCGCCGGCGCTCCCGCGGGGTCAGCCGTCTTCTTCGCGAACTCGGGTGCCGAGGCGATCGAGGCCGCGATCAAGCTGAGCCGTCGCACCGGCCGTTCGGGCATCGTCGCCGCCGAGGGGGCCTTCCACGGGCGCACGACCGGCGCCCTGGCCCTGACCCACAAGCTCGCCTACCGCGAGCCCTTCGAGCCCCTCATCGCCGGCGTCAGCCACGTCCCGTTCGGTGACGAGGCCGCTCTCCGCGCCGCCGTCACATCAGAGACGGCGGCTGTCGTCCTCGAGCCGGTCCAAGGCGAGGCCGGCGTCCTGAGCCCCGGTACGGCATACCTGCGACTGGCCCGTGAGCTGACCCGGCAGCACGGCGCCCTGCTCGTCCTGGACGAGATCCAGACGGGCATCGGCCGCACCGGCACGTGGTTCGCCTTCCAGCAGGCCGGCATCGTCCCCGACGCCATCACCCTCGCCAAGGGGCTCGGCGGCGGAGTACCCATCGGCGCGCTCGTCGCCTTCGGTCCCGAGGTGGCCGGGCTGCTCACCGCCGGCCAGCACGGCAGCACGTTCGGCGGGAACCCGCTGGCGGCGGCCGCCGCGCTGGCCGTCCTCGAGACGATCGAGGACCAGGGGCTGCTCGCGCATGCTGCCGACGCTGGACAGCACCTCGCGGATTCCGTTCTCGCGCTGGGACATCCGCTCATCACAGAGGTGCGCGGTGCCGGACTCCTGCGCGCGATCGTGCTCTCGCGGCCGGTGGCGGCACGGGTGGCAGCCCTCGCACGCGACGCGGGGTTCATCGTCAACCCCGTTGCGCCGCAGGCGATCCGGCTCGCGCCGCCGCTCGTCATCAGCACCGAGGAGCTGGACTCCTTCGTCAACGCCCTGCCCGCGCTGCTCGACGCAGCCGCCGACTCCGAGGACACCGCATGACCTGCTTCAACCGCCCCGGCCCCTCGGCCCTCCGGGCCTCGCTCGTCCCTCGCTCGTGTCCTCGGTCGGTCGTCGCATGACCATTCGACACTTCCTGCGCGACGACGACCTGACCGCCGACGAGCAGGCGCTGGTGCTCCAGCGGGCGCTCGAGCTCAAGGCCGCGCCGTTCTCCCGGCGTCCGCTCGAAGGACCGCGCACCGTAGCCGTGGTGTTCGACAAGCCCACCCTGCGCACCCAGGTGTCCTTTGCGGGCGCCATCACCGGTCTGGGCGGCTACCCGATGGTCGTCGACGGCAACCTCGCGCAGATCGGCACCCGCGAGTCGGTGGCCGACACCGCCCGCGTTCTCGGGCCACAGTCCGCAGCCATCGTCTGGCGCACCTACGGCCAGGACCGGATCGAGGAGATGGCAGCCCACGCCGGCGTCCCCGTCGTGAATGCCCTGACCGACGACTTCCACCCGTGCCAGATCCTCGCCGACCTGCTCACCGTTCTCGAGCACAAGGGAGCGCTCGCCGGCCTCACCTTCGGCTACGTCGGCGACGGCGCCAACAACATGGCCCACTCCTACCTCCTCGGGTGCGCCCTGGCCGGCATGCACGTGCGCATCGGCACCCCGGCGGCCCACCAACCATCGGCGGCGATCCTCGCCAGGGCGCAGGAGCTGGCGGCGAAGCAGGGCGGCTCGGTCCTCGTGACGGACGACCCGGGCGCTGCTGTCGAGGGCGTCGACGTGGTGGTCACCGACACCTGGGTGTCCATGGGCATGGAGGGGGAGAAGGGCGACCGTCAGGGGGAGCAGAGCCCCTTCGTGCCCTTCGCCGTGACGCAGTCCCTGATGGCGACGGCGAGCAGCGGGGCGATCTTCCTGCACTGCCTGCCGGCCTACCGCGGCTTCGAGGTCGAGGCGGCGGTCATCGACGGACCGCAGTCGGTGGTCTGGGACGAGGCCGAGAACCGTCTGCACGCGCAGAAGGCCCTCTTGTCGTTCCTCCTCGAGGGCACCGGGGAGGCCTGAGCGATGAGCATCGCCGCCACCAGGACCGGTCGCCAGCAGCGGATCGTGGCCATCCTCGGACGCACCGAGGTCCGGTCGCAGAACGAGCTGCTCGATCTGCTCGCCGACGACGGCATCGACGTCACCCAGGCCACGCTGTCGCGTGACCTCCTCGAGATCGGCGCCGTCAAGGTCCGCTCCGGACGCACCCTCGTGTATGCCGTGCCGGGAGAGGGCGGGGACCGCACCGCCCGCCCCGCTCCCGACGGGTCGCAGCTCACTGCCCGGCTGCGCCGGGTGTGCGAGGAGCTCCTCGTCACGGCCGAGCCGTCGCACAACCTCGTCGTGCTTCGAACGCCTCCGGGGGCGGCGAACTACCTCGCCTCGGCGATCGACCATGCCACCCTCGCGGGGGTGCTGGGCACCATCGCCGGGGACGACACCATCATGGTCATCACCACCGGGACCGCGGCCAGCCGGAGGGTCGCTTCCGACCTGCTCGGCCAGGCCACCCCGCACACGGAGGAGAACGAGTGAGCGAGCAGAAGGTCAGCCTCTGGGGCGGGCGCTTCGCCGGAGGACCAGCCGATGCGCTGGCCGCGCTGAGCAAGTCCACCCACTTCGACTGGCGGCTGGCGCAGTACGACATCGCCGGATCGCGCGCCCATGCCCGGGTGCTGCACACCGCGGGACTGCTCGACGATGCCGCTCTCGACGCGATGCTCGCGGGGCTGGCCCAATTGTCCGGCGACGTGCAGTCGGGGGCGTTCCTGCCGGCCGACGACGACGAGGACGTGCACACCGCCCTCGAGCGTGGCCTCATCGACCGGGCAGGAGTCGACATCGGTGGGCGGCTGCGCGCCGGCCGGTCCCGCAACGACCAGGTGGCCACCCTTTTCCGGATGTACCTGCGCGACCACGCGCGGTCGGTGGCGGCACTGGTGCTCGACGTGGTCGACGCCCTCGTCGACCAGGCCACCCGCAACGCCGACGTCCCGATGCCGGGGCGCACCCACCTGCAGCACGCCCAGCCGGTGTTGCTCGCCCACCACCTCCTCGCCCACGCGTGGGCCCTCCTTCGCGACGTTCAACGGCTCCAGGACTGGGACGTGCGGGCAGCGGTGTCGCCCTACGGCTCCGGCGCCCTCGCCGGCTCCTCGCTCGGCCTCGACCCCGAGGCGGTCGCCGCAGACCTCGGGTTCGCCACGTCGGTCGAGAACTCCATCGACGGCACCGCCTCCAGGGACTTCGTCGCGGAGTTCGCCTTCGTCGCCGCGATGACCGCGGTCGACATCTCGCGGCTCGCCGAGGAGGTCGTGATCTGGGCGACCAAGGAGTTCTCCTTCGTCAGGCTCGACGACGCCTACTCGACCGGGTCGAGCATCATGCCGCAGAAGAAGAACCCCGACGTCGCCGAGCTGGCCCGCGGCAAAGCCGGTCGCCTGGTTGGCGACCTGACCGGCCTGATGACCACTCTCAAGGCATTGCCTCTGGCCTACAACCGCGACCTGCAGGAGGACAAGGAGCCCGTTTTCGACGCGGTCGACACCCTCGAGGTCCTCCTCCCGGCGTTCAGCGGGATGGTGGCGACCATGGTGTTCGACAGAGACCGGCTCGCGTCGCTGGCCCCGCAGGGGTTCTCGCTGGCCACCGACATCGCCGAGTGGCTGGTCCGCGAGGGCGTGCCGTTCCGCGTGGCCCACGAGGTCGCCGGCGCCTGTGTCCGGGTCTGCGAGGACCGGGGGATCGAGCTGTGGGACCTCAGCGATGCCGACCTTGCGGAGGTCTCGGACTACCTCACCCCGGGGGTGCGCGGCGTCCTGAGCGTCGAGGGCTCGCTGGCCTCGCGCAACGCCAAGGGCGGCACCGCTCCTGTCCGCGTCGCCGAGCAGCGCAACCGCGTCGTGGAGGCCGTTGAGGCTGCCCGCGCCTGGGCGAGCGACCCCATCGTGGTGCGCTGACGGCATACCCGTCGGCCGGCTTCCGAGAAATCTCTGGAGCCACGCGATAGGTTCGTGGCGCGGGTCACAGGCGATCCGCATCCTCCTTGCGAAGGGAAGGTGTCATGGGCGTCAGGGACGACCTCACTGCGGCTGCGGGACACGTGGCCGGGCTGCGACGGGCGGTGACCGCGCTCTCCAAGGAGCTCGGCAACACCATCGACATCCAGCGGCTGCGCGACGACGTCGTGCGTCTGGCCGACGACGTCGACCTCGTGGCCCGAGGGGCCGGAGTCGGCTCCCAGGACCGCGCCGGGGGCCCGGGCGAGATCGTCTTCATCACGGACGAGGAGTACGACCCCGCCCTGTGGTCCGACGCCGAGGACGAGGGCGTCGGCCCCTCCAGGGACCACTGAGGTGGCCTACGTCCCCTTCAGCGGAGGCGTTCATGCACCAGGCCGGGCCCGCATCGCGGCTCGCACCCTGCGCGAGGACCGCTGGTGGCTCCAGCCGTTCGTCACCTTCGTCTGCTTCACGGCCTGGCTGCTCTACGGCCTGGTCCGTGCGAGCCTGCAGAAGGACTACTTCGTCGCCGACTACGGCTACCTCACGCCGTTCTACTCGCCGTGCCTGTCGACGTCGTGCGTGCCCGGGTCGACGCACTTCGGAACTCCCTTCGGCGAGTGGCCGGCGCTGATCCCTTTCGCCGCACTGACGCTGCCGTTCCTGCTGCTCTTCCGGCTCACGTGCTACTACTACCGCAAGGCCTACTACCGCTCGTTCTGGGTGAGCCCGCCCGCGTGCGCGGTGCCCGAGGCGCACCAGGCCTACTCCGGTGAGACCCGCTTCCCGCTCATCATGCAGAACCTGCACCGCTACTTCTTCTACGCGGCCGTGGTGATCTCGCTCATCAACACCTACGACGTGCTTCACGCCTTCCGGGGCAGTGACGGCGGCTTCGGTCTGGGCCTGGGCACCCTGATCCTGCTCGCCAACGTCGTCCTCCTGTGGTGCTACACCCTCGGCTGCCACTCCTGCCGCAACATCGTGGGCGGGCGGCTCAACCACTTCAGCAAGCACCCGCTGCGCTACAAGGCCTGGGGCCTGGTGGGCAAGCTCAACGCCCGCCACATGACCTTCGCCTGGGTGACCCTCGGCAGCCTCGTCGTCACCGACGCCTACATCGCGCTGGTCTCGTCGGGCACCATCGGCGACTTCCGCATCATCAACTGAAGGGACCGTCTGTGACCGACCTCGAATGCCACGAGTACGACGTCATCGTCATCGGAGCCGGCGGCGCCGGGCTGCGGGCGGCGATCGAGGCTCGCGAGCAGGGGCTGCGGACCGCGGTGATCTGCAAGAGCCTGTTCGGCAAGGCGCACACGGTCATGGCCGAGGGCGGGATCGCGGCATCGATGGGCAACGCCAACGAGAAGGACAACTGGGAGACCCACTTCCGCGACACGATGCGCGGCGGCAAGTTCCTCAACAACCCGCGGATGGCCGAGCTGCACGCCAAGGAAGCCCCCATGCGGGTGTGGGAGCTCGAGACCTACGGCGCCCTCTTCGACCGCACCCCCGACGGCAAGATCAGCCAGCGCAACTTCGGGGGCCACGAGTACCCCCGGCTCGCACACGTCGGTGACCGCACCGGCCTGGAGCTGATCCGCACCCTCCAGCAGAAGATCGTCAGCCTCCAGCAGGAGGACCACCGCGAGACCGGCGACTACGAGAGCCGGCTCAAGGTGTTCGCCGAGCTCACGATCACCGACATCCTCAAGTCCGATGGTGCCGTGGCCGGAACCTTCGGCTACTGGCGCGAGTCCGGGCGCTTCGTGCTGTTCTCGGCGCCGGCCGTCATCCTCGCGACGGGCGGCATCGGCAAGTCCTTCAAGGTCACCAGCAACTCGTGGGAGTACACCGGGGACGGCCACGCCCTGGCGCTGCGAGCGGGCGCCTCGCTCGTCAACATGGAGTTCATCCAGTTCCACCCCACCGGCATGGTGTGGCCGCCGTCGGTCAAGGGCATCCTCGTCACCGAGTCCGTGCGTGGCGACGGGGGAGTGCTGCGCAACTCCGAGGGCAAGCGCTTCATGTTCGACTACGTCCCCGACGTCTTCCGTGGCCAGTACGCCGACACGGAGGAGGAGGCCGACCGCTGGTACAAGGACCCCGAGAACAACAAGCGACCCCCTGAGCTCCTGCCTCGCGACGAGGTCGCCCGCGCGATCAACAACGAGGTCAAGGAGGGGCGCAGCTCGCCGCACGGTGGCGTCTTCCTCGACGTGTCCACACGCCTGCCCGCCGAGGAGATCCGCCGGCGGCTCCCGTCGATGCACCACCAGTTCAAAGAGCTCGCCGACGTCGACATCACGGCCGAGCCCATGGAGGTCGGTCCGACCTGCCACTACGTCATGGGAGGCGTCGAGGTCGACGCCGACTCGGCGGCGACCAGCGTGCCCGGACTGTATGCCGCGGGCGAGGTGGCAGGGGGCATGCACGGCTCCAACCGCCTCGGCGGCAACAGCCTCTCGGACCTGCTGGTCTTCGGGCGGCGCGCCGGAGTGGGTGCAGCGGAATACATTGGGGCGCTTGGCAACTCGCGTCCCGCCATCAGCGACGCGGACGTCGACCGGGCCGCCGAGACGGCGCTGGCGCCGTTCCGCGACGCCACGGAGAACCCTTACACGCTCCACCAGGAGCTCCAGCAGAGGATGAACGACCTCGTCGGCATCATCCGTCGCGAGGGCGAGGTGCGCGAGGCGCTCGAGATGCTCGACGGGCTGGACGAACGCGCGAATTCCGTTGGGGTGGAAGGACATCGGCAGTTCAACCCCGGATGGCACCTGGCCCTCGACCTGCGCAACATGCTCACGGTGTGCCGCTGCGTCGCCCTCGCGGCACTCGAGCGCACCGAGTCCCGCGGTGGCCACACGCGTGAGGACTTCCCAGGCATGGACCCCCAGTGGCGAGGGGTCAACCTGATCTGCACGCTCGACGGATCCGACCGCGTGCAGCTCAAGCGCCAGCCTGTCCCGGAGATCCGCCAGGACCTGCTCGAGCTCTTCGAGCGCGGCGAGCTGTCCAAGTACCTCACCGAACCCGAACTGTCCCGCCTCGACGCGGGCGGTGCCGACAGCGCGCAGGGGAGTGACAGGTCATGAGCTACGAGGCCAGGTTCAGGGTATGGCGGGGCGATGCGGGGGGCGGTCGCCTCGAGGACTACGCGGTCGAGGTGAACGAGGGCGAGGTCGTCCTCGACATCATCCACCGGCTCCAGGCGACCCAGACGCCCGACCTTGCCGTCCGCTGGAACTGCAAGGCCGGCAAGTGCGGGTCGTGCAGTGCCGAGATCAACGGCATGCCGCGGCTGCTCTGCATGACCCGGATGAGCACCTTCACCGAGGACCAGACCATCACGGTCACGCCGCTGCGCACCTTCCCGGTGATGCGTGACCTGGTGACCGACGTGTCCTTCAACTACCAGAAGGCGCGCGAGGTACAGGCCTTCTCCCCGCCCGCTGACCTGCAGCCGGGCGAGTACCGCATGCAGCAGGTCGACGTGGAGCGCAGCCAGGAGTTCCGCAAGTGCATCGAGTGCTTCCTGTGCCAGGACGTCTGCCACGTGGTGCGCGACCACGAGGACAACAAGACGAACTTCGCGGGCCCCCGTTTCCTGATGCGGGTGGCCGAGCTCGACATGCACCCGCTCGACACGGCAGACCGCCGTGCTGCGGCCAAGGACGAGCACGGTCTCGGCTACTGCAACATCACCAAGTGCTGCACCGAGGTCTGCCCCGAACACATCAAGATCACCGACAACGCCCTCATCCCGCTCAAGGAGCGTGTCGTCGACCGCCACTACGATCCCGTCGTGTGGCTGGGCAACAAGATCCGACGTCGCGGCGCCTGACCCGGGCGTTCTTCGCCGGCGACGTCCTCGAGGTGGCGCCAGCGCTGCTCGGGGCGACGATCACGCACGCCGGAGTCACCGTGCGGCTCACCGAGGTCGAGGCGTATGCCGGGGAGTCCGACCCCGGGTCCCACGCCTTCCGTGGGCCGACCCCGCGCACCGAGGTGATGTTCGGCCCGGCCGGTCACCTGTACGTCTACTTCACCTACGGCATGCACTGGTGCGCCAACATCGTGTGCGGACCGACCGGGGAGGCCAGCGCAGTCCTGCTGCGCGCCGGTGAGGTCGTCGCGGGCGAGGACCTCGCAGGCGCGCGTCGCGCCGGCATCGCGCGCCGCGACTGGGCGCGCGGTCCGGCTCGCCTCGCAACGACCCTCGCCCTGCGCGGTGAGCAGTCCGGCCTCGACGCCTGTATGCCGCGTGGCCCGGTCACCCTCGCGGGTCCGGTCCGCGGCACGGGCGACCGCCTCGTGCGGTCGGGTCCTCGTGTCGGGGTGTCGGGACCAGGAGGCGACGTCGCGGCATACCCCTGGCGGTTCTGGCTGGAGGGTGAGCCCACCGTGTCGGTGTACCGACCGGCACCGAATCGACCAACCACGTCCCGTGCACGCAGGCACCCGGCATAGGGCAGGCTGTGCGACGTGTCGCGAGTGCGCGGCACGTCGTGCGACGCGAAGGAGCGACCCACCGTGAGCAACATCCTCGACGAGCTGCAATGGCGGGGACTGGTGGCCCAGACCACCGACGAGTCCGCGCTGCGCGACGCCCTCGCCGACGGGCCGATCACGGCGTACTGCGGCTTCGACCCCACCGCACCGTCCCTGCACTTCGGCAACCTCGTGCAGCTGGTCGTGATGCGCCACCTGCAGCGGGCCGGCCACCGGGTGATCTGCCTCGTCGGTGGGTCGACAGGGTTGATCGGTGACCCCCGACCCTCGTCCGAACGTGTCCTCAAGACGAAGGAACAGACGGCTGAGTGGGTCGCCAACATCGAGCGGCAGGTGCGTCCGTTCCTCTCCGTCGAGGGCGACAACCCCGCCATCTTCGTCAACAACCTCGACTGGACCGCTCCGATGTCGGCGTTGGACTTCCTGCGCGACATCGGCAAGCACTTCCGGGTGAACCAGATGGTCAAGAAGGACGCGGTCGCCGCACGACTGAACTCCGAGGAGGGGATCTCCTACACCGAGTTCAGCTACCAGCTGCTGCAAGGCCTCGACTACCTCCAGCTGTTCCGCGACTACGGCTGCACGCTGCAGACGGGTGGTCAGGACCAGTGGGGCAACCTCACCGCGGGCTCCGACCTCATCCACCGTGTCGAGGGGGAGTCGGTGCACCTGCTGACGACACCCCTGCTCACGGATGCCGCCGGCAACAAGTTCGGCAAGAGCGAGGGCAACGCCATCTGGCTGTCGCCCGAGATGACCAGTCCCTATGCCTTCTACCAGTACTGGATCAACAGCGAGGACGCCTCGGTGGTCACGCTGCTCAAGGTCTTCACCGACCGCACAGCGGAGCAGATCGCGGCGCTCGAGCAGTCCCTGGCGGACAAGCCGTTCCTGCGTGAGGCGCAGAAGGCCTTGGCGGCCGATGTGACGACGCTGGTCCACGGAGCCGCGGCGACCGCGGCCGTGCAGGCCGCCTCCGAGGCGCTGTTCGGCAAGGGGGACGTGTCGGCGCTGGACGAGCAGACGCTGGCCGACGCCACCGGCGAGCTGCCCGGGGGAGAGGTGGCCGTGGGGATGTCCGTGACCGACGCCCTCGTGGCGGTGGGGCTGGTCGACTCCCGGAACGCTGCGCGCCGGGCGATCGGCGACGGTGGTGCCTCGCTCAACAACGTCAAGCTGGCCGACCCCGAGCAGCAGCTCGCGCCAGCCGACTTCCTGCACGGGCGGGTCGCTCTCCTGCGGCGTGGACGCAAGTCGCTGGCCGCGGGGCGACTGAGCCGGTGAGCCCACAGTCCGCTGACCTGCGGATTTGTGTTTTGCGGCGAGCCCCGTCTAATGTTCTCGACGTCAGCCCGACAGGGAGGAACGGACACCACCGCGGTGAACGAAAGTTCACGCGAAGTAGGCCGGTCCCGGGGCAGACCCCACCGAACAGCAACTGGGAAACCAGAACGTTTCGGAGCGCCCGCAAGGGTGGTCAGGAGCGGGTCGAGAGACTGCTACAGTGGGCGTCCCACCGCAAAGCAAGTGCTTCGCCGGAGGGCATCCGCACCGCCTGAGAGGGCAGTCGGACGCCGGATAGCGAGTTTCTGGAAACGGAAACGGCCTGCTAGAGTGGGACACCTCGCGGAGAGCCAAGCGCGCTCGATCCACCGCTTCCAGCAGGAAGCGCAAGGATTTGACGCCCAAGAGCGATGCGAGTAACTTTGAAGGGTTGCCCCGGACACAGACCGAAAGGTCCGTCGATGGTGCGCGTCCGAACCTTGAGAACTCAACAGCGTGTCAAAAATCGATGCCAATTACCTCGTCTCGAGGTGGCAGCGAACCAGGCCAAAGGCTTGGGGATGCAGTCACGTCGAACGAAAATCCTTTGGTTGACAATGAATTTCTAGCAATAGCTAGTTGTTCTTGCTCAGTCAGTGAAACAACCCTTCTTGGGTAGCAGTTTCGTGGTCTTCGGACCACGAGCTAAACATCAATGGAGAGTTTGATCCTGGCTCAGGACGAACGCTGGCGGCGTGCTTAACACATGCAAGTCGAACGGTGATGGTGGGAGCTTGCTCCTACCGGATCAGTGGCGAACGGGTGAGTAACACGTGAGTAACCTGCCCCAGACTCTGGAATAACCCCGGGAAACCGGAGCTAATACCGGATACGAGACGAAGCCGCATGGCTATCGTCTGGAAAGTTTTTCGGTCTGGGATGGACTCGCGGCCTATCAGCTTGTTGGTGAGGTAATGGCTCACCAAGGCGACGACGGGTAGCCGGCCTGAGAGGGCGACCGGCCACACTGGGACTGAGACACGGCCCAGACTCCTACGGGAGGCAGCAGTGGGGAATATTGCACAATGGGCGAAAGCCTGATGCAGCGACGCCGCGTGAGGGATGACGGCCTTCGGGTTGTAAACCTCTTTCAGCAGGGAAGAAGCGAAAGTGACGGTACCTGCAGAAGAAGCACCGGCTAACTACGTGCCAGCAGCCGCGGTAATACGTAGGGTGCGAGCGTTGTCCGGAATTATTGGGCGTAAAGAGCTTGTAGGCGGTTTGTCGCGTCTGCCGTGAAAATCCGAGGCTCAACCTCGGACTTGCGGTGGGTACGGGCAGACTAGAGTGTGGTAGGGGAGACTGGAATTCCTGGTGTAGCGGTGAAATGCGCAGATATCAGGAGGAACACCGATGGCGAAGGCAGGTCTCTGGGCCACTACTGACGCTGAGAAGCGAAAGCATGGGGAGCGAACAGGATTAGATACCCTGGTAGTCCATGCCGTAAACGTTGGGAACTAGGTGTGGGTCTCATTCCACGAGATCCGTGCCGCAGCTAACGCATTAAGTTCCCCGCCTGGGGAGTACGGCCGCAAGGCTAAAACTCAAAGGAATTGACGGGGGCCCGCACAAGCGGCGGAGCATGCGGATTAATTCGATGCAACGCGAAGAACCTTACCAAGGCTTGACATATGCGAGAACGCTGCAGAGATGCAGAACTCTTTGGACACTCGCATACAGGTGGTGCATGGTTGTCGTCAGCTCGTGTCGTGAGATGTTGGGTTAAGTCCCGCAACGAGCGCAACCCTCGTTCTATGTTGCCAGCACGTAATGGTGGGGACTCATAGGAGACTGCCGGGGTCAACTCGGAGGAAGGTGGGGATGACGTCAAATCATCATGCCCCTTATGTCTTGGGCTTCACGCATGCTACAATGGCCGGTACAAAGGGCTGCGAAACCGCGAGGTGGAGCGAATCCCAAAAAACCGGTCTCAGTTCGGATTGGGGTCTGCAACTCGACCCCATGAAGTCGGAGTCGCTAGTAATCGCAGATCAGCAACGCTGCGGTGAATACGTTCCCGGGCCTTGTACACACCGCCCGTCAAGTCACGAAAGTCGGTAACACCCGAAGCCGGTGGCCCAACTCTTTGAGGGGGAGCCGTCGAAGGTGGGACTGGCGATTGGGACTAAGTCGTAACAAGGTAGCCGTACCGGAAGGTGCGGCTGGATCACCTCCTTTCTAAGGAGCACTGGTCGCGAAAGCGATCCAGAGCCTGGTCTGTAGGCGTATGTCCTACACCAGGAGCTCAAGGGTGGAACATCGATTATTTGGCGCTGACATCAACTCGCAAGCAAGTACAGGTCTTCGGACTGGGAACGCGACCGAGAGGGTGCCGGCGCCTGACACGTTGTTGGGTCCTGAGGGCTTCGGGCGAAAGCTTGAACCTCAGGCCGGTAGATCGGCCAGGACCCTTCCCACGGATGAACCACCGCACGGTGCTGTTGAACAGCCACCACGCGGTAGGCACCGACACGGGGAAGGGGCCGCCCGTACCTTGAGAACTACACAGTGGACGCGAGCATCTTTGTAAACTCAAGTTTATAAGGGCAAACGGTGGATGCCTTGGCACCAGGAACCGAAGAAGGACGTAGGAATCTGCGATAAGCCTCGGGGAGTCGATAACCAGACTGTGATCCGAGGATTTCCGAATGGGGAAACCCGGCTGGAGGCAAGTCCAGTCACTCCCACCTGAACACATAGGGTGGGTAGAGGGAACGTGGGGAAGTGAAACATCTCAGTACCCACAGGAAGAGAAAGCAACCGCGATTCCGTGAGTAGTGGCGAGCGAAAGCGGAACAGGCTAAACCGATCATGTGTGATAGCTGTCAGGCGTTGCATGGTCGGGGTCGTGGGACTTTTCAGTCAGTACTGACATTCTGACATGGAGTCAAAAATGCGCGTTATAGTCGAAGGGCATTGAAAGGCCCGGCACAGAGGGTGCGACCCCCGTAGACGAAATGATGTGCACTCCAGAGAAGTATCCCAAGTAGCACGGGGCCCGAGAAATCCCGTGTGAATCTGGCGGGACCACCCGCTAAGCCTAAATATTCCCTGGTGACCGATAGCGGACAAGTACCGTGAGGGAAAGGTGAAAAGTACCCCGGGAGGGGAGTGAAATAGATCCTGAAACCGTTTGCCTACAATCCGTTGGAGCCTCCTTGTGGGGTGACAGCGTGCCTTTTGAAGAATGAGCCTGCGAGTTAGTGCTCAGTGGCGAGGTTAACCCGTGTGGGGAAGCCGTAGCGAAAGCGAGTCCGAATAGGGCGATTTAGTCGCTGGGTCTAGACCCGAAGCGGAGTGATCTACCCATGGCCAGGTTGAAGCGACGGTAAGACGTCGTGGAGGACCGAACCCACTTAGGTTGAAAACTGAGGGGATGAGCTGTGGGTAGGGGTGAAAGGCCAATCAAACTCCGTGATAGCTGGTTCTCCCCGAAATGCATTTAGGTGCAGCGTCACGTGTTTCTTACCGGAGGTAGAGCTACTGGATAGCTAATGGGCCTCACCAGGTTACTGACGTTAGCCAAACTCCGAATGCCGGTAAGTGAGAGCGTGGCAGTGAGACTGCGGGGGATAAGCTCCGTAGTCGAGAGGGAAACAGCCCAGACCACCATCTAAGGTCCCTAAGCGTGTGCTAAGTGGGAAAGGATGTGGAGTTGCATTGACAACCAGGAGGTTGGCTTAGAAGCAGCCACCCTTTAAAGAGTGCGTAATAGCTCACTGGTCAAGTGATTCCGCGCCGACAATGTAGCGGGGCTCAAGCACACCACCGAAGCTGTGGCATTGACACTTTGCCCGGCCGTGACATCTGAGGATCCACGGTCCAAGCGTGTTGATGGGTAGGGGAGCGTCGTGTGGCCAGGGAAGCGGCGGAGTGATCCAGCCGTGGAGGCCACACGAGTGAGAATGCAGGCATGAGTAGCGAATGACGGGCGAGAAACCCGTCCGCCGAATATCCAAGGGTTCCAGGGTCAAGCTAATCTGCCCTGGGTAAGTCGGGACCTAAGGCGAGGCCGACAGGCGTAGTCGATGGACATCCGGTTGATATTCCGGAACCGGCGAAGAACCGCCCATGACGAACCTAGTGATGCTAAGCGCCTGAAGCTCGATGACGTCTTCGGACTGATTTGAGTGGAGCGCGCGACCCGATCTAGTACTAGTCAAGCGATGGAGAGACGCAGGAAGGTAGCTGAGCGTGGCGATGGTAGTCCACGTCTAAGGGTGTAGGGAGTGAGATAGGCAAATCCGTCTCACACATATCCTGAGACCTGATGGGTAACCCGTATGGGTGAAATCAGTGATCCTATGCTGCCAAGAAAATCTTCTAGCGAGGTTCGAGCCGCCCGTACCCCAAACCGACTCAGGTGGATAGGTAGAGAATACCAAGGCGATCGAGTGAATCGTGGTTAAGGAACTCGGCAAAATACCCCCGTAACTTCGGGAGAAGGGGGGCCCTGATCGTGACGGCACTTGCTGCCCGAGCGTGATCGGCCGCAGAGACCAGGGAGAAGCGACTGTTTACTAAAAACACAGGTCCGTGCGAAGTCGCAAGACGATGTATACGGACTGACGCCTGCCCGGTGCTGGAAGGTTAAGAGGACGGGTTAGTTCTTCGGAGCGAAGCTCAGAATTTAAGCCCCAGTAAACGGCGGTGGTAACTATAACCATCCTAAGGTAGCGAAATTCCTTGTCGGGTAAGTTCCGACCTGCACGAATGGCGTAACGACTTCTCCACTGTCTCAACCACGAACTCGGCGAAATTGCACTACGAGTAAAGATGCTCGTTACGCGCAGCAGGACGGAAAGACCCCGGGACCTTTACTACAGCTTGGTATTGGTGTTCGGTACGGCTTGTGTAGGATAGGTGGGAGACTTTGAAGCCGGCACGCCAGTGTCGGTGGAGTCAACGTTGAAATACCACTCTGGTCGTTCTGGATATCTAACCTCGGTCCGTGATCCGGATCAGGGACAGTGCCTGGTGGGTAGTTTAACTGGGGCGGTTGCCTCCTAAAAGGTAACGGAGGCGCCCAAAGGTTCCCTCAGCCTGGTTGGCAATCAGGTTTTGAGTGTAAGTGCACAAGGGAGCTTGACTGTGAGACAGGCATGTCGAGCAGGGACGAAAGTCGGGACTAGTGATCCGGCGGTGGCTTGTGGAAGCGCCGTCGCTCAACGGATAAAAGGTACCCCGGGGATAACAGGCTGATCTTGCCCAAGAGTCCATATCGACGGCATGGTTTGGCACCTCGATGTCGGCTCGTCGCATCCTGGGGCTGGAGTAGGTCCCAAGGGTTGGGCTGTTCGCCCATTAAAGCGGTACGCGAGCTGGGTTTAGAACGTCGTGAGACAGTTCGGTCCCTATCCGCTGTGCGCGTAGGAAACTTGAGAAGGGCTATCCCTAGTACGAGAGGACCGGGATGGACGAACCTCTGGTGTGTCAGTTGTTCTGCCAAGAGCACGGCTGATTAGCTACGTTCGGAAACGATAACCGCTGAAAGCATCTAAGCGGGAAGCGTGCTTCAAGATGAGGTTTCCATGGACTTAGGTCCGAGAGGCTCCCAGCTAGACTACTGGGTTGATAGGCCAGACGTGGAAGTGCAGTAATGCATGTAGCTGACTGGTACTAATAAGCCGATAACTTGATTACACAATGCTTTTCAATAAGCAGGTGCTACGCGTCCACTGTGCAGTTCCCGAGATACGGTCGGGACTGAGAACCACTGATTGATATCTCCATAGAGTTTCGGCTGTCATAGCGAAGGGGAAACGCCCGGCTCCATTCCGAACCCGGAAGCTAAGCCCTTCAGCGCCGATGGTACTGCACTGGTTACGGTGTGGGAGAGTAGGACGCAGCCGGACATACTTTCAAAAGGGCCATCCCCATCGGGGATGGCCCTTTTGCATTCCCTTTTCCCTTACTGATCCCTCCCCTGGGCACGCAGCCCAGGCGGTGGTGTCCCAAGGGGACCGCAGTCCGTAGACTGCGAGCGATTACCTGCATAGCGAGGAGCAGAACGTGCCCGAGAACCAGCCAGGCCGAGGTGGCCAGGACCGTCGTCCCTCTTCGGGCGGTGGTCGCCCCTCCGGAGGCGGCGGCGGACGTGGCGGGGCCTCGGGGCCGCGTCGCGACGGCCCCAGCAGCTCCTCTCGTGGTGGCGCCTCCGGTGGCCGCCCTGGAAGCGACCGTGGCGACCGTGGCGGTCATGCACCACGGGGCGGCTCCGGCGGACGGGGTGGCTCCCGGGATGCCAGTGCGTTCGACAACGGAGAGCGCGGTGGCCCGCGTCTCGCCCCGAAGAAGCCCAAGCTTCCCGAACCTCGCATCGCCGAAGGTGTGACGGGCAAGGAGCTGGATCGTTCCGTGCACCAGCAGCTGCGCACCCTGAGCAAGGAGAACGCCGAGGGGGTCGCCCAACACCTGGTGATGGCTGCGGCCCTGCTCGAGGTGGACGATCTCGAGAGTGCCGAGGCGCACGCCGAGACAGCTGTTCGCCGCGCTGGGCGAGTCCCCGCGGCCCGGGAGGCGCTGGGCCTGGTGGCCTACCGCAAGGGGGAGTGGGCCCGCGCGCTCAGCGAGTTCCGCACCGCACGTCGACTCAGCGGCTCCTCGCACCTGCTCGCCCTCATGGTCGACTGCGAGCGGGGGCTGGGCCGGCAGGAGCGTGCGCTCGAGCTCGCGATGTCTCCGGAGGCCAAGACCCTGGCCGTCGAGGACCGGGTCGAACTGGCCATCGTCATCTCCGGCATCCGCCGCGATCTCGGTCAGCCCGAGGCTGCGCAGCTGGCGCTGGAGATCCCCCAGCTGAAGGCGGGGCGCAAGCCCTGGACCGCCCGGTTGTCCTACGCGTACGCGGAAACCCTCCTCGCTGTCGGCCGTGAGGAAGACGCCCGGGACTGGTTCGCGAAGGCAGCCGACGCTGACGACGAACTGGAGACCGATGCGGCCGAGCGCCTGGCCGAGCTGGATGGAGTCATCCTGACCGACCTGCTCGAAGGTGAAGAGGACGAGGTGGACGGCGGCGACGGCGGCGACGGCGAGATCGCCGCAGAGTCCCCATCCGCTGGCGGAAAGGCTTCCGGCGAGGACGCCCGCTAGCGTGCCCGGGTTGATCGAGCAGTATGCGGCGGTGGTCTGTGACCTCGACGGGGTCGTCTACCGGGGCCCCGAGGCGGTGGACCACGCTGTCACCGCGTTGACCTCGCTGACCGTGCCCATCGTGTACGCCACCAACAATGCCTCCCGCCCACCCGAGGAAGTCGCGGCGCACCTCACCGACCTTGGCCTTCACGTGACCGGACGCGACGTCGCGACGAGCTCGCAGGCGGGGGCGGTCGCGTTGTCCGGGCTGCTGGCCTCCGGGTCCACCGTGCTGGCGATCGGAGGTGCAGGCGTCCGCGAAGCGCTGCAGCACCAAGGCTTCGGGGTGCTGACGCCGCAGGAGACGCGCGACGACCCGGGCCTCGCGGTGGCAGGCGTGCTCCAGGGCTACGGACCGTCCGTCACCGCGGCAGACCTCGCAGAGGCTGCGTATGCCGTGTCGGCGGGCGCCGTCTGGGTGGCGACCAACACGGACGCCACCCTGCCCACCCACCGCGGGACCGCACCGGGCAACGGCACCCTCGTCTCGGCGGTGCAACGAGCCACGGGTCGCGACCCGCTCGTGGTCGGCAAGCCGCATGCGCCGCTGTACCAGCTCTGCGCGCGACGCCTGGACCGGCTGCCGGCCCAGGTTCTGGCTGTCGGCGACCGTCTGGACACGGATGTGGCCGGGGCCGTGGAAGCAGGAATGGACTCGGCACTGGTGCTCACCGGGGTCGACAGCGTGTCCAGCCTGGCCGTGGCGCCGGCCCCACTGCGTCCCACCTACCTGCTCGAGGACCTGCGGTCGCTCTCGGAGCCCTACCTGCCGGCCGAGACCGACTACGTCTGGTGGGTGTGCGGCGGGGACCGCCGTCGCGTCGTCGACGGCGCCTGGGACGTGGCCAGCGTCGGGAGTCCCATCGAGGCGGCTCGAGCCGGAACAGCCTGCCTGCACGAGGCGCTCGACCATGACGAGCTCGATCTCGACGCGGTGCGCAGACTCGTTCCCGAGATCGACGCATGGCAGTAGCGTGAGGGACGCGAGCGACATCCCGCCGCTCCATCGAGGAGGACCATCGTGGCTTTCGAATCCGTGCGCAGTTATGTGCAGCTCGCCAGTGGGTTGGGTGAGATGACCAAGGCCAAGGCGATGGAGGCAGCCCAGGGGCTGCTGGCCCTCCCCGGCGCCGACGAGGTCACCCGGCGGGCCGTGCAGGCCTCGACGCTCGCGGACCAGCTGCTCGAGGCCGCGCGCGCGAATCGGGCGAACTTGCTCACCCTCGTGCAGGGTGAGGTGGAGTCGGCCCTGAAGAAGGCGGACGTGGCCCGCGTCGCCGACGTGGATGCTGCCAGGGCCGCGTTGACGGTGGTCACCAAGGAGCTGGGCGAGCTCCGGGCGATGCTCGCCGCCACCGGTGCGGCAGCGGTCGCCGGAGCGTCGCGCAGCCCGCTGGCCCGCTCGGTCGGCGTGTCGGGAGCGGTGACGACCGCCCACCGGGCACCCGCGCCCGCCGCTGAGCCTGCCCGCGTGCCAACGCCCACAAGCAATGCAGCGAGGAAGACTGCCGTGAAGAAGACTGCAAAGACGAGCGCGCCTGCGGCGAAGAAGACTGCGAGCCGGAGCGCGCCTGCGGCGAAGAAGACTGCGAGCCGGAGCGCGCCTGCGGCGAAGAAGACTGCGAGCCGGAGCGCGCCTGCGGCGAAGAAGACCGCTGCGAAGAAGACTGCAAAGACGAGCGCGCCTGCGGCGAAGAAGACCGCTGCGAAGAAGACTGCGAGCAAGAGCGCAACCGCCACGAAGGCGACCGCGAAGAAGACGACCGCCAAGAAGGCTGCAGAGTGAGTGACCAGACGACTGACGCGACCGACGCACCGAGCGACGACCACGAGGGAGCCCTGGGCGCCAGCCTCGGCGCAGCGGTCGCCCATGCCTCCCGGCACGAGAACCCGACCGACCGCGCCGAATCGCTCGGCGCGGGCTTGGGCGACCAGGCCACCGGTGACATCGTGATCGACGCGTCCCTGCAGGACCTGCAGAACGCTCCCAGCGACGACCTCGACGCCCAGATCGAGGCAGGCCAGCGGGTGCAGCAGACGCTTCAGGCGCGGTTGTCCGACCTCGGCGGCGAGTGAGCGACACCGCCCGGCTCGACCTCGAGCTCGTCCGCCGTGGACTGGCGCGGTCCAGAGGACACGCCCGTGCGCTGATCGACGCTGGGGACGTGAGCATCGAGGGCAAGCCCGCTGCCAAGGCGGCCACCCCGGTCGGCGCCGACCAGCCGATCGAGGTGCGCGAGGAGGGACCGCGGTGGGTGAGCCGCGCGGCATACAAGCTCGTGGGGGCCTTGCAGACCTTCGGACCCGCGGGGCTCACGGTGGCGGGCAAGCGATGCCTGGACGTGGGCGCGTCGACCGGCGGGTTCACGCAGGTGCTGCTGCACCAGGGCGCCGCCCACGTGACCTCGCTCGACGTCGGGCACGGCCAGCTGGTGCCCGAGCTGGCCGCGGACCCGAGGGTCACCGACCGGTCGCGCACCACCGTCCGCGGTCTCACGGCCGCCGAGGTCGGGGGAGCGGTGGAGCTGCTCGTGGCCGACCTGAGCTTCATCTCGCTGACCCTGGTCCTCGACACGTTTCGTGAGCTGCTCCTCGACACCGGCGATGCTGTGGTGCTGGTCAAACCCCAGTTCGAGGTGGGTCGCACCCGGCTCGGCAAGGGGGGCATCGTCCGCACCCAGGGTGACCGGGCCTGGGCGGTCACCGAAGTCGCCCGGGCGGCGGTCACCGCAGGGCTGCACCCCCGGGCCCTGGCCAGGAGCCCGATCGAGGGCAGTGAGGGCAACGCCGAGTACCTGCTGTGGCTGACCCCCCGCGACGCCGAGTCGATGGGATGGGAGGCTCTGGTGAGCAGAGCCGACGAGGTCACCGCACCGTGACCGACGACCATCGTGGGGAGAGCACCGTGAGCCCAGGGAGTACCACGCAGCGACGCAAGGTCCTGCTCGTGGCCCACCCGCGCCGCCAGGAGGCCCAGGACGTCGCGGCGGCGGTCGTCGAACGTCTGCACGCCGCAGGTATCGAGGTGGTCGTCCAGCGTGATGAGGCCACCGCCGTGAAGCTGGCCCAGCACCCCGGCGTCACGCTGGTCGACGACGGCAACGCCGCGGCCGAGGGGTGCGAGCTGGTGTGCGTGCTCGGTGGGGACGGCACCATCCTGCGCGGCGCCGAGGTGTCGCGGGGGACGGGTGCGCCCCTGCTGGGCGTCAACCTCGGCCACGTCGGCTTCCTCGCCGAGGCCGAACGCGAGGACATCGACTCCACGGTGGAGCACATCGTCGCCAAGACGTACTCGGTCGAGGAGCGCATGACCCTCGAGGTGTCGGCGCACGTCAACGGCGATCCCGTCTACACCAGCTGGGCGCTCAACGAGGTCACCGTCGAGAAGGCCAACCGCGAACGCATGCTGGAGGTCGTCGCAGAGATCGACGGTCGCCCCCTCACCACCTGGGGGTGCGACGGAGTGGTCGTCGCGACGCCCACCGGGTCGACCGCCTACGCGTTCTCTGCCGGTGGGCCGGTGGTCTGGCCGGACGTCGAAGCCCTTCTGCTGGTCCCCATCAGCGCGCACGCACTGTTCGCCCGGCCCATGGTGCTCGGGCCCAACTCCCACCTCGCCCTCGAGGTCGTCCCCGACACCCTGGGCACCGGTGCGCTGTGGTGCGACGGCCGGCGCGCCGTCGACCTCCCACCGGGTGCCCGTATCCAGGTCGTGCGGTCGCAGACGCCCGTCCGGCTGGCCCGGCTCACCACGTCCCCGTTCACCGACCGGCTGGTGGCCAAGTTCGACCTGTCCATCCACGGGTGGCGTGGCGAGGCACGCCGCGAGGACGCCGCTCGCGCGGGTCAGCTCCCCCCGCCAGGGTGACGCCCGACCGCCAGCCTGACCGGCGGCGTCGGTCGTGCGTGAGAGGCTGTGCACCGTGCTGTCCGAACTGAGGATCCAGGGACTCGGCGTCATCGATGACGCCGTCCTCGAGCTGCACCCCGGGCTCAACGTCGTCACCGGTGAGACGGGCGCCGGCAAGACCATGGTCGTGACGGGCCTGGGGCTGCTCCTCGGTGCCCGCGCCGACGCCGGGCTCGTGCGGGCCGGAGCCGGCACCGCAGTGGTCGAGGGAGTCGTCGACGTGACCAGCGACCATCCCGCCGCGGTGCGGGCCGCCGAGGCAGGGGCCGACGTCACCGATGGCCTGGTGCTGGTGCGTTCGGTGTCGGCAGAGGGCCGGTCGAGGGCCCACGTGGGCGGCCGCACGGCCCCCGTGGGTGTGCTCAGCGAGATCGGCGAGCATCTCGTCGCCGTCCACGGCCAGGCCGACCAGTGGCGACTGCGGCAGAGCGACCAGCACCGTGCCGTCCTGGACCAGTTCGGGGGAGCGCCCCTGCACAAGGTCCTCCAGCGCTACACCGACGTCTACGACGCCCACCAGGCCGCAACTGCCGAGCTGGCGGGCCTGCGTGAGCAGGCCCGCGACCGGGCTCGCGAGATGGAGGTGCTGCAGCACGGGCTCGAGCAGCTCGAGCAGGTCGATCCCCAGTCCGGCGAGGACGCCGACCTGCGCGTCGAGGACGAGCGCCTCGCCCACGCCGAGGGACTTCGCCGTGCGGCGTCCCTCGCCCACGACCACCTCGCCGGCGAGGAGGAGTATGCCGCGGAGCCGGCGCCCAGCGCGGTGGAGAGGATCGCCGCCGCGCGCCAGGCCCTCACGGGCGAGGTCGAGCACGACCCCGCGCTGCGCGAGCTGGACCGGCGGCTGGCCGATCTCGGGTACCTCGCGGCCGATCTCGCGGCGGACCTCAGCGGCTACCTCACCGACGTGGAGGTCGACCCGGCCCGGATGGCGTGGGTGCAGCAGCGCCGTGCCGACCTGACGGCCCTGACCCGCAAGTACGGCGAGACGATCGACGACGTCCTGGAGTGGGGCCGCACCTCGGCCCAGCGGCTCGACACGTTGATGGGCTCGGACAGCCGGATCGAGGCGCTCGAGCCCGAGGTGCTCCGGCTGACCCAGGAGCGCGCAGACGCCGCCCGGGCGCTGACGAAGGCGCGGGGCGCCGCGGCCAAGCGCCTCGCTGCCGCCGTGACCGGCGAGCTCGCCCACCTGGCGATGGGTCAGGCAACGGTCGACGTCGCCGTGACCCCTCGCTCCGCCGGCCTGGCCGGCCATGGCGGCGACGACGTCGAGATCCTGCTGGCGGCGAACCCTGGCAGTCCCGCCCGCACGGTGGCCAAGGCGGCCTCAGGCGGTGAGCTGTCGCGGGTGATGCTGGCTCTCGAGGTCGTCACCGGGGCTGCCGGCGGCAGTGACATCCCCACGTTCGTGTTCGACGAGGTCGACGCGGGGGTCGGAGGTGCTGCTGCACTCGACGTGGGCGCGCGGTTGGCCGCTCTCGCCCAGCACGCGCAGGTCGTGGTGGTGACCCACCTGCCGCAGGTGGCTGCCTACGCCGACCGGCACCTGGTGGTTCGCAAGTCCAGCGATGGCCACATTACGTCCAGCGGCGTGCACGCCCTCGAGGGCGAGGAGCGGCTGCGCGAGCTGGCGCGGATGATGGCTGGCGTCGACACCGGAACGGCGCTCGACCACGCCCGTGAGCTCGTCGAGGAGACCGCCTCCCGGCGTGCCTCGACCGTCCGTACCTCCACTGTCCGCGTCTGACCAGCGGGTCCGCGGCCCCAGCCGAGAGATCCGGGGGGCCTGCCGCCGCCGGTGGACGGTCGACGTGACCCAGGTCGCGGCCGGGCACCCGCGTGGGGCGCGCGGCATCCCCAAGGGCCCATGGGAGGATGGGACACCATGCCTTTGAAGTTCCCCCGCCACCGAGCCCGCGACCCCGAGACCCCGGGGGTACGCGGGCTGGTCCGCGTGGACGCCCGCACCAAGAACCTCACGAAGCGGTTGCGTCCCGGCGAGATCGCGGTGATCGACCACCAGGACATCGACAAGGTCAGTGCCGAGGCGTTGCTCGCCTGCCGGCCGGCGGCGGTGATCAACGCCGCGCCGTCGATCTCCGGTCGCTACCCCAACCTGGGACCGGAGATCCTCGTCGACGCGGGCATCCCGCTGATCGACAACGTCGGCAAGGACGTCATGCACGACCTGCACGAGGGGCAGCAGGTCCGCATCGAGGGCGACCAGATCTGGGTGGGCGACGAGGTCGTCGCCAAGGGGCAGGCCTTCGACCACGAGCTGGTCGCGTCCTCCATGGTCGAGGCCAGGGCTGGGCTGGCCGTCCAGCTCGAGGCGTTCGCAGCCAACACCATGGAGTACCTCCGCCGCGAGCGCGATCTCCTGCTCGACGGTGTCGGTGTCCCCGACATCACGACCAAGATCGACGGTCGGCACGCGTTGATCGTCGTGCGCGGCTACCACTACAAGGAAGACCTGCGCATGTTGCGCAGCTACATCCGCGAGTACCGTCCGGTCCTCATCGGCGTGGACGGCGGCGCCGACGCGCTCCTCGAGGTCGGGCTCAAGCCGGACCTGGTCGTCGGCGACATGGACTCGGTCTCCGACTCGACGCTGCGCTGCGGCGCCGAGATCGTCGTGCACGCCTACCGCGACGGCAACGCCCCCGGGCTGGAGAGGGTTCGGCGCCTGGGTGTCGAACCCGTCGTCTTCCCCGCCACCGGGACCAGCGAGGACGTCGCCATGCTGCTCGCCGACGACAAGGGTGCCGAGCTGATCGTCGCCGTCGGCACCCACGCCACCCTGGTCGAGTTCCTCGACAAGGGTCGCAGCGGGATGGCCAGCACCTTCCTCACCAGGCTTCGGGTGGGCGGCAAGCTCATCGACGCCAAGGGTGTCAGCCGGCTCTACCGCTCGCGCATCTCCAATCTTGCCCTCACGCTCATGTTGCTCGTGGGTCTCAGCGCCCTGCTCGCCGCGCTGTGGTCCACGACGGGTGGGCGCGCGTTCCTCCAGGTACTCGGCGCCCGCTGGGACGACTTCTGGTCCTTCGTCGTAGGAATTGTCACGTGATCGACTTCCGCTACCACCTCGTCTCGATCGTCTCGATCTTCATGGCCCTGGCCGTGGGCATCGTGCTCGGCGCCGGCCCCCTCAAGGAGGACATCGGCAACACGCTCACCTCCGAGGTGAAGAACCTGCGCAACGACAAGGCTGCCCTGCGCGGCGAGCTCGACGTGGCCGAGAAGGGCACCCAGGCCCGCGACGAGTTCACCGCGGCGAGCAACCGCACCTTGCTCGCGGAGCGCCTCAAGGGCGCCACGGTGACCGTGGTCGTCCTGCCCGGTGCGGACGCGAACCTCGTCAAGACGACGCAGGGCACGCTGGCCACGGCAGGTGCCGTGGTCGGCTCGACGATCTCGGTGCAGGACAACTGGATCGACCCCGACAAGGCCGCGTTCCGGGCGACCCTCGGCCAGCAGCTGGCGGGCCAGGTCGGGGTGCCCGTGGACCAGTCCGGCGGGGACGTCGTCAACGAGGTGCTCGCGCGGTCGGTGCTGGCCAAGGCCGGCTCGACGACAGCCGGTGCCGCCGCAGCGCTCGAGGGACTGCGCACCGGCGACCTCATCCGCTACACCCCCGACAAGGTCATCGTGTCCTCGATCGCCGTCATCGTCGCCGGACCGGTGACCGGTTCGGACACCCCGGCCCGCGAACAGCGCGCCACGGGCCTGAGCCGACTGGCGGGTGCTCTCGACGGGGCCGGCGCCGGAGCGGTGCTCATCGCCCAGAGCGCGGGCTCGGGGGCGACCAACACCACGTCGGTGATCAGCACCGCCCGCGAGGACGGCGACCAGTCCAAGGTCCTGACCACGGTCGACAACGCCGAGCTGCCCATGGGCCAGGCGAGCCTCGTCTTCGGACTGCTCGAGCAGGAGGCCGGCAAGTCCGGACAGTACGGCCTCGCGTCCGACGCCGCGGCCACGTTCCCCCAGCTGGCGACCAAGTAGCCGCCGTGCGTGCACTGGTGTCCGGCGCCGTCGCAGGCGCACTCGCGGCCTCCGCCCTGCGTCTGCTGCGCGACCGCCCGCCGGGTGGCTCAGCGACCTGGGACCGCACCAACCACGCCGGTCGGACCCTCACCCTGCTCGAGGGACCCGCGTACGCCGTCGGGGCAGCGGGCGCGTCCGCCCTGATGGGCGCCGGGCCGGGGCCCGTCGTGGCCGCGGTCGCCTCGGCCGGACTCGGCGGTCTCGACGACCTGGCCGGGGACTCCAGCAGCAAGGGGTTCAAGGGCCACCTGGGCGCCCTCGCCCGGGGTGAGGTCACCACCGGGGCAGTGAAGATCGTCGGCCTCGGCATCACCGGTCTGGTGTCGGCCGCCCTCATCGACCGCGGCGTGCACAGCCGCGAGCACCGGCCGCGCGGCCTACCCGGGGCTGTGGACACGCTCGTGGGTGGCGCGGTGATCGCGGGGACGGCGAACCTCCTCAACCTCCTCGACCTGCGTCCCGGTCGTGCCCTCAAGGCCACGATCCTGCTCGGCGCGCTGACGGCGACCGCACCGCGCTCAGCCGCAGCCGCGGGTGCCGCGGCGGGAGCCGCCGTCGGGCTGCTGGGTCCAGACCTCTCCGGTGAGGCGATGCTCGGCGACACCGGGGCCAACAGCGCGGGCGCGTTGCTCGGCGCCGCCCTCGTCCAGCGCAGCGGCAGGCGAGGCCGCTGGGCCGCACTGGCCGTCCTGACGGCCCTGACGCTGGCCTCGGAGAAGGTGTCCTTCACCCAGGTCATCGAGTCCACCCCGGTGCTGCGCGAGCTGGACGCCCTGGGTCGTCGATGACGGCGAGGTCGGTCGGCACCTCGGTCGCGAAGGCCGCGGCGCTCATCGCCGTGGTGACCCTGCTGGCACGGCTGGCGGGCTTCGGACGCACCATCGTGTTCTCGCGCACCGTGGGCGCCGGCGGGGTGGGGGACACCTACCAGACGGTCAACATGCTCCCGAACGTCGTCTACGAGGTCGCCGCCGGTGGCGCCCTCGCCGCCGTGGCCGTGCCGCTGATCGCCGGCCAGCTGGGTGCAGGGCGACGTGCGGACGCCGACCGGACGGCATCAGCCCTCCTCACGTGGGCGGTCGCGGTGCTGGTGCCCCTCTCGATCCTGTTGGCGCTGTCGGCACCGTGGCTGAGCGAGGCGCTGCTCGGCGACACGACGGTGCCCGGCGCCGCTGACCTCGGCACCACGATGCTGCTGGTGTTCGCGCCCCAAGTGGCGCTCTACGGCGTCGGTGTCGTCCTGGCCGGCGTGCTCCAGGCGCATCGAAGGTTCCTGGCGGCCGCTCTCGCACCCCTGCTCTCCAGCCTCGTGGTCATTGCCGCCTACCTCGGCTACCGGGTCGCTGCCGAGCCCACGACCACCCCTGCCGACATCTCCACCCGGGCGACCTGGGTGCTGGCGGGTGGCACCACCCTCGGCGTGGTCGTGCTGAGCCTGCCCTTGCTGGTTCCGGCCCTGCGAGCCGGGGTCCGGATCAGGCTCACCTTCAGCTTCCCGGAGGGGGTGGCCCGCCGGGCCGGTTCGCTCGCCGGCGCGGGTGTCATCGCCCTCGTGGCCCAACAGGCCGCCGTCGCCGCCACGCTGTGGCTCACCCACGCGCCCCGCACCGTCGACACCGGCGTGGTCAACGTCTACGCCTACGTCCAAGCCGTCTACCTGCTCCCGTATGCCGTGCTGGCCGTCCCGATCGCGACGTCCGCCTTCCCGGCGCTGGCCCACTCGAGCGCCGTGGAGGAGCTGAAGGAGCAGGTCGGGATCTCGGCGCGTGACACCCTGGCTGCCGCCCTGAGGGGCATCCTTCTGCTCACGGCGGGCGCGGTCACGGTGCTCATGGCGGTCTCGCGCCCGGTCGGCGTGTTCTTCGGTTCCTTCGACAGTGCCGCGGACGCTGGTGGTGCGGCGGCGCTGGCGGCGCTTCCCGGCGCGTTGTCGGCCTATGCCCCGGGCCTGGTGGGGTTCTCCGTCGCGGCCCTGCTCACCCGCGCGCTCTACGTCCGTGGCCGACCCATCCATGCAGCGCTCGCGGTGGCCGCGGGGTGGGCGCTCGCGGCCCTGGTTCCGATCGCACTGGTCCCGGAGGGCTCGGGAGCCGGCACGACGCTGGGGGTGCTCGGCATCGGCTCGACCCTGGGCATGACCGTGTCGGCGGTGGTACTGGCGCTGCTGGTGCGCAGCGCCTGGGGCGCCGAGGCGGTCCAGGGCTCCGGCCGGACCCTCGGGGCTGCCGTCGTCGCGGTGGCGGTAGGGCTCGCGGTCGGCGACACCGTGGCGCGGGGCCTGTCGCCGGACTCCCTGTGGTCGGCCCTCGGCAGCGGTCTGCTGACCGGGCTCGTGACGCTGGTCGCCTACCTGGGCGTGATGATGGTCGCCGACCGCCAGGCCATGCAGGCCCTGCGCGAACGCGGCCGCAGCCGCCGCCGGGGGAGCGGGTCATGAAGGTCGTGGTGCTGGTCGGGCGCAGCACCGGCGGCATCGGGACCCACGCGGTGGACCTGGCCCGGGGTCTGCGTGAGCTGGGCGACGACGTCAGCCTCGTCACGGACGAGCTCACGGCGCAGAGGTTCGGCATCACGGATGCGCGGCTGTGGTGGCCCGGACGGGCAGCCGGGCTGGTCCGCTCGCTGCGCCGCCTGGGGCGGCTGCGCAGGCTGGTCGGTGCTGCCGAGGTCGTGCACGCCCACGGACACCAAGCCGGCCTGGTGGCGACGCTGGTCGCTGTCGGGACGCACACTCCCGTGGTGGTCAGCCAGCACAATGCGGTCCTGGCCACTGGTGGTCTGCGCGGCAGGGCGTCGACCGCCATCCAGCGGTTCGTGTCCCGTCGTGCGGCCCTCGTCACCGGTGCGAGCACCGACCTCGTCGACGAGGCCAGACGGCATGGCGCGCACCAGCCACACCTCGCACCAGTGCCGTCGCCGCGCGTGCCCGGACTGCTCGCCGACGAGCCGCTGGGCGACGTCGAGCGCCGAGCTCTCGCAGCAGACCTGTTGCGGGAGAACGGAATCGAGCCGGAGCCCGACGCTTCGCTGGTTCTGACCATCGCCAGGATCGCGCCACAGAAGGACCTCGAGACCTTGGTCGATGCCGCAGCGCACGTATCGGTCCAACGAGGTGAGAAACCCGCGCCACAGGCGGTGTGGGTGGTCGTGGGCGACGGTGACGACGACCTGTTCCGCCGGCTGCGGCGCAGGGCCGAGGCGGTCGGCGCCGCCGTCCGCTTCGTCGGGTCGCAGGCCGATCCCGAGCGCTGGCTGCGTGCCGCCGACGTCTTCGTTCTCCCGAGTCGCTGGGAGGCGCGGGCGCTGGTCGTGCAGGAGGCGATGGCTGCGGGGGTGCCGGTCGTGGCCACCGACACCGGCGGCCTCAAGGACCTGGTCGAGGGTGTGGGCGCCCTCGTGCCCGTGGGTGATGTCCTGGCCCTGGCAGGCGCTGTCGAGCGCTTCCTGGCTGACCCAGCCGCGTGGCATACCGCCTCCGCGGCGGGCCGGGAGCGGGCCACATCGTGGGACGACGGCAAAGCCACGGCGAGTCGCTGGCACCAGTGGTACTCAGCCCTGCCCGGCATGACGTAGGCTTGAACCCCGTGGTGGAACAGACGAAACACATCTTCGTAACCGGCGGCGTTGCCTCTTCTCTGGGCAAGGGATTGACCGCCTCCAGCCTCGGACATCTGCTCCGTGCTCGCGGACTGCGAGTGACGATGCAGAAGCTCGATCCCTATCTCAACGTGGATCCGGGCACGATGAACCCGTTCCAGCACGGTGAGGTCTTCGTGACCGACGACGGTGCCGAGACGGACCTCGACATCGGTCACTACGAACGCTTCCTCGACAGCAACCTCGTGGGCCGGGCCAACGTCACGACCGGGCAGATCTACAACCAGGTGATCGCCAAGGAACGGCGCGGGGAGTACCTCGGCGACACGGTCCAGGTGATCCCGCACATCACAAACGAGATCAAGGAGCGCATGCGCGCCCAGGCGGCCGGCAGCCCCGGGGTCTCGCGGTCCGATGCTCCCGACATCATCATCACCGAGATCGGCGGCACGGTCGGCGACATCGAGTCCCTGCCCTTCCTCGAGGCCGCTCGCCAGGTCCGCCACGACGTGGGCCGCGACAACGTCTTCTTCCTGCACGTCTCGCTCGTGCCCTACCTCGCCCCGAGCGGCGAGCTCAAGACCAAGCCCACCCAGCACTCCGTCGCCGCGCTGCGTCAGGTCGGCATCCAGCCCGACGGGCTGGTGCTGCGCGCGGATCGCGAGATCCCGGACAGCATCAAGCGCAAGATCTCGCTGATGTGCGACGTCGACACCGAGGCCTGCGCCGCGGCCGTCGACGCCCCGAGCATCTACGACATCCCGAAGGTCCTGCACAAGGAGGGCCTCGACGCCTACGTCATCCGTCGCCTCGGCCTGAACTTCCGTGACGTCGACTGGCACGACTGGGACGAGCTGCTCCGGCGCGTGCACAGCCCCGAGCACACTGTCGAGATCGCCCTCGTCGGCAAGTACATCGACCTCCCGGATGCCTACCTGTCGGTCACCGAGGCGATGCGTGCAGGTGGGTTCCACCACGATGCGAAGGTCTCCATCCGCTGGGTCGCCAGCGACGAGTGCCAGACCGAGTCCGGCGCGCAGAAGGCGCTCGGCGGCGTCGATGCCGTGCTGGTACCGGGCGGCTTCGGCGTGCGCGGGATCGAAGGCAAGCTTGGCGCCCTGAAGTGGGCCCGCGAGCGCCAGGTGCCCACGCTCGGCATCTGCCTGGGCCTGCAGTGCATGGTCATCGAGTACGCGCGGAACGTCGCCGGCATCGAGGGCGCGAGCTCGACCGAGTTCGACCCCAACACGCCGGCCCCGGTCATCGCGACCATGGAGGAGCAGAAGGCGTTCGTCGAGGGTGCGGGTGACCTCGGTGGCACGATGCGCCTCGGCTCCTACCCCGCCAAGCTCGCCGAGGGATCGGTCATCGCCGAGGCGTACGGCGCCGTGGCCGTGGACGAGCGCCACCGGCACCGCTACGAGGTCAACAACGGCTACCGCGAGCAGCTCGAGGCGGCCGGCCTGGTCTTCTCCGGCCTCTCGCCGGACGACAACCTCGTCGAGTTCGTCGAGCTGCCCCGTGAGGTGCACCCGTACTACGTCTCGACGCAGGCGCACCCCGAGTTCAAGTCCCGGCCGCACCGGGCCCACCCGTTGTTCGCCGGACTGGTCGAGGCCGCCATCAACGCCCAGCGCGCGGCCCGTCTGGTCGAGGTCGAACGGCCGCGCAGCACGGTCGACGCCTCCGCGTGAGCGCGGACCGCGACGGGTCCGGCGACGCGGGAGTGCTCGCCGACCGACACGAGTCCCTGCCGGTGCGCCACTCCGAGGTGGCCATGCACGGGCTGGTGTGGGACGTCGTGCGCGAGCGCGTCGACCTCGGTGCGGCCGGCGAGGTGACCCGCGAGTACGTCCGCCATCCCGGCGCCGTGGCCGTGGCAGCCCTCGACGACGAGGGTCGGCTCTGCCTCATCCAGCAGTACCGGCACCCAGTGCGGACCTTCGAGTGGGAGATCCCGGCCGGCCTCCTCGACGTCACGGGGGAACCGCCCCAGGTGGGTGCCGCTCGCGAGCTGCACGAGGAAGCCGACCTCAGGGCCGCGACCTGGCACGTGCTGGCGGACTACGTCAGCTCACCGGGTGGCCTCGACGAGGCCCTGCGGATCTACCTCGCCCGTGACCTCACGCCCGTCCCCGAGTCCGACCGCCACGCGAGGGACGGTGAAGAGCTCGGTATGCCGGTGCGCTGGGTCCCGCTCGAAGAGGTGCGTGACGCGGTCCTCGCCGGTCGCGTGAACAACGCCACGATCGCGATCGCGGCCCTCGCGGCGCTCGCGGCGAGGGACCTGGGCTGGAGCACGCTCCGGCCGCACGACGCTCCGTGGCCCAGCCACCCGACATACCGGCGGTAGGTCGTCGGGCGCGACAGAGCGGGCTATCGTCACATGCCATGACGTCGTTGTCACGACTGGTGGGAGCCGCGCTGTGACACCCCAGGTGACCCCCGTGGGCGCGGTCGTCCCCCTCACGCCGAACACGCCGCGCCGGTTCTACCGAGGCGGAGAGCGCATCCTGGCCTTCCGCGGCCTCGAGGTGCCCGACGACTTCGACGGCCGCCGTCCCGAGGACTGGCTGGCTTCGACGACGCAGCTGTTCGCCGAGGGAGGGGACGGGCTCACCGTGCTGCCCGATGGGCGGTTGCTCTCGGACGCCCTTGAGCAGGACGCCGTCGCCTGGTTGGGGGAGGACCACCTCGCTCGCCACGGTGCGGCACCGGGGCTCCTGGTCAAGCTGCTCGACGCAGGCGAGCGGCTGCCCGTCCACAGCCATCCCGACAGGTCGTTCGCCACCCGTCACCTCGATTGCGCGCACGGCAAGACGGAGGCATGGCTGGTCATCGCCGCCGAGCCGGGTGCGATGGTGTGGGTCGGGTTCCGCGAGGACGTCCACGCAGCGCGTCTCGCGGAGCTCGTGCAGGCCCAGGACGAGCGCCTCCTCGCACTGCTCAACGGCTTCGAGGTCCAGCGCGGCGACGCCGTCCTCGTGCCCGCAGGACAGCCGCACGCGATCGGGGCGGGCGTCCTCGTGGTCGAGCTGCAGGAACCCACTGACATCTCCGTGATGCTCGAGCACGAGCGATTCGGGATCGACGCCGACCAGGCCTGGTTGGGACTCGACCCTCGGGTCGCGCTCGAGAGCGTTGCCCGGACCGCACTGGACAGCGAAGGCGTCGGCGACCTGCGGACTCGATGGCTGGACGGGAGCGGGGTCCGCCCCGCGCTGCCCCCCGAGGCCGCCGAGTACTTCCTCGCCGATGTCATCCAGGCCCGGAACGAGTCCGCACACCTGGACGCCGGCTTCTCGGTGCTCGTCGTCGTCGACGGCGCCGGCACGCTCCGCTCGGCCCACCAGGAACCGACGCCGCTGTGGGTTGGCCAGACCCTGCTGGTCCCGCATGCCGCGGGCGACCTCGTCGTCGACGGCACCGTCACGGTGCTCCGTTGCTCACCGTCGCGCGAGCCCGGCCGCGTGCGCGCCTGACCCGGCCGGACGATCGACCCGGCGCGCCCCGGCCTTCGTCCCGGCGATGCGCCAGGCCGCGKGGCCCGGCCACGCGGCATACCCCCTAGCGGACCTGGGGCACGGGAGAGGGGTGCACCGGTGGCACGAGCCAAGCCAGCAACCGCCGGTGGAGCCTGGGGAGCAGTGCCACGACGAGGGCCATCCCCATCACGGTGCCCAGGAACAGCAGGGCGATGTAGGGGTCGACGGCTTCGATGCGGCTCTCGCGCACATTGGCGGCCGGGTTCATCGCCACCGTGACGATCGTCGGGACCCACCGGTCAGGGACCAACGGCATGATCAGGGCAACTGCCACGACGATGATCCACGACCCGACGAACCCCGCCGTGAGCGCTGCCACGACCCCGGACCTCCTGCGCCGGAGCCATCCGGCCGCGGCCACCGCCGTGAACACAGCCAGCGTCGCCAGCACGGCGTTGCCGGGCACGGGTGGGGCCAACCAGGCCGTCGCACCCCACAGCGCTGCGGCCGCCACGCCGGCGCCGGCGCCCACGACGACCGACCGGACCCGTCGGGAGATGTCCATGGTGCGACGGTAGGCGCGGCGTCGGTCGGACGGCTCAGCCGCCTGCAGTAGTCAACCCACCAGCAGCGTGACGCTGCGTTAGCGTGACCCCATGACGGACCCGACCCCGACTCCCCGCCGTGCACGACCGTGCGCGACCAGCCCTGCGACCGCCGTCGCGGCGGACTGAGTGGGCGTCTTCGGGACCGGCGCCACCACGGGGTGCCCCTGCGGGAGCGGTCTGCCGTATACCGACTGCTGCCGGCCACTGCACGACGGCCAGCGCACGGCCACCACGGCCGTGGAGCTGATGCGCAGCCGCTACTGCGCCTTCGTCGTCCGGGACGAGGCCTACCTCGTGCGCACCTGGCACCCCCGCACCCGTCCTGCCGCACTCGAGCTCGACCACGGGCCGCGGTGGCTCGGGCTGACCGTGCTGGCCACGGCCGACGGCCGCGAGGGGGATCCGAGCGGCGAGGTCGAGTTCGAGGCGGCCCATTCCGAGGGAGTGCTGCACGAGCGCAGCCACTTCGTGCGGCGGGCCGGGCGCTGGGTCTACGTCGACGGCGAAGTGGGCTGACCAACACCAAACCGATTCGTGAGCCGCGTGGGCCGGTCCGTAGGATGGCCGGGTTCACCACCCGACTGAATCGAAGGATCTCTCGTGCTCCGCACCCATGAGGCCGGCACCCTGCGTGCCGACCACTCCGGCCAGACCGTCACGCTCACGGGCTGGGTTGCCCGTCGGCGCGATCACGGCGGAGTGGCGTTCCTCGACGTGCGCGACGCCAGCGGGATCGTCCAGGTGGTGGCTCGCGACGAGGTCCTCACCGGTGCGGCCCATGACCTGCGCAACGAGTACTGCATCCGCGCGACCGGCGAGGTCGTCGCCCGCACCGCGAACAACGTCAACCCGGACCTGCCGACCGGCGAGGTCGAGGTCGTCGCGAGCTCGATCGAGGTGCTCAACGCCTCGGCGCCGCTGCCCTTCCAGATCGACGAGCGCGTGACCGTCGGCGAGGAGGCGCGCCTCAAGCACCGCTACCTCGACCTGCGTCGTCCCGGTGCCAGCTCCGCCGGCGCGGCGATCCGGCTGCGGTCGCGCGTCAACGCCGCGGCCCGCTCGGTCCTCGGTGCCCGCGACTTCGTCGAGATCGAGACGCCGACGCTGACCCGGTCCACCCCCGAGGGGGCCCGCGACTTCCTGGTGCCCGCGCGTCTGGCCCCCGGCTCCTGGTACGCCCTGCCGCAGAGCCCGCAGCTGTTCAAGCAGCTGCTCATGGTCGCGGGGATGGAGCGGTACTACCAGATCGCTCGGTGCTACCGCGACGAGGACTTCCGCGCCGACCGCCAGCCGGAGTTCACCCAGCTCGACATCGAGATGTCGTTCGTCGAGCAGGCGGACGTGCTCGAGCTCGGCGAGGAGGTCGTCCGCGAGGTCTGGAAGCTCATCGGTGTCGAGCTGCAGACGCCGTTCCTGCAGATGACCTACGCCGACGCGATGCGCCGGTTCGGCTCCGACAAGCCCGACCTGCGGTTCGGGAACGAGCTCGTCGAGTGCACCGAGTACTTCAAGGACACGCCGTTCCGGGTGTTCCAGGCCGAGTACGTCGGCGCCGTCGTCATGCCAGGTGGTGCCTCGCAGCCGCGCAAGCAGCTGGACGCCTGGCAGGACTGGGCCAAGAGCCGTGGCGCCAAGGGCCTGGCCTACGTCCTGGTGCAGGAGGACGGCTCGCTCGGCGGGCCGGTGGCCAAGAACCTCAGCGACTCCGAGCGCGACGGACTGGCCGCCCACGTCGGCGCCCAGCCCGGCGACTGCGTCTTCTTCGGCGCTGGCGCCACCAAGTCGTCGCGGGCCCTGCTGGGTGCCGCGCGCCTCGAGATCGGCCGACGCTGCGAGCTCATCGACGAGGACGCCTGGTCGTTCCTCTGGGTGCTCGACGCCCCGCTGTTCGAGCCCTCGTCCGAGGCGGTCGCCGCCGGTGACGTCGCGGTCGGAGCAGGTGCGTGGACCGCGGTGCACCACGCGTTCACCTCGCCCAAGGCCGAGTTCCTCGACACCTTCGACACCGACCCCGGCCCCGCGCTCGCCTACGCCTACGACATGGTCTGCAACGGCAACGAGATCGGCGGCGGGTCGATCCGTATCCACCGCCGCGACGTTCAGGAGCGCGTCTTCAAGGTGATGGGGCTGTCCGAGGAGGAGGCGCAGGAGAAGTTCGGCTTCCTCCTCGACGCGTTCGCCTTCGGCGCCCCGCCGCACGGTGGCATCGCCTTCGGCTGGGACCGCATCGTCTCGCTGCTCGCCGGCACCGACTCGATCCGCGACGTCATCGCCTTCCCCAAGTCCGGCGGCGGCTACGACCCGCTGACCGCGGCTCCCGCGCCGATCACGTCCGAGCAGCGCAAGGAGGCCGGCGTCGACGCCAAGCCAGAGGTGAAGGCTGCCCACGAGATGACCGACGCCTGAGGCCGTTCGGGCACGGCCCGTATGCCGCCCGCTCACCTCGMGCGGGCGGCATACCCTTGTCCGGGCTCGGGCGCGCGCTGATCCCCGATCGCCCGGGTAGTCGGCCAGGTGGCCGGGTTCAGCCGATCGGCGTCACCTTGCCGAGGACAGCGCCGGTCACGGAGAACGTGAAGCCGTCCTCGTCGGTCCCGGTGATGGAGAAGCTGCACCACTTCGCACCGGCTGCGTGCGCCGAGCTGCCCTTGGCTGCCGCCGGGTCGGTGCCTGACTCGACGACGACACCGCTCGGGTCGGTCAGCGTGAACGTCGTGGGGCCGAAGGCCAGTGGGATGAGCGTGCTCGTGCTCCCAAGGTCGTGGGCCGGAGTGAAGGCGCCATTCCCGTTGACCCAGGTCTGGTACGTGGTCGAACCACACTGGACCGTGACGAGCCCGGCGCGGGCAGGGGCTGCCGCGGCCGGCAGGCTGGCGATGGCGGCAAAGGGGACGGTGAGTGCTGCTGCAATGGTCAGGCGGACAGGGGATCGCATCGGACGTTCCTTTCGGGCCCCCTGCGCGCAAACTGGATGGTGAGCCCGAGCCTAGGAGCGCGGCTCGCTCGGCAGATCCAGCGATCTGCCTAGTCCTGCAACCGCACAGTCCCATCGCGGCACAATGGGCTTCGTGGGTGACAAGGCACTGCGGGCGCCCGACGACGTGCTCGTGCACCTGCGTCGTCGGGCGCGTGACCACGCCGACCGGCACTATGCCGGCGCGGTCGACGTCGAGTCCCTGGCGGCCGTGGCCGGGGTCAGCAAGTACCACTTTCTGCGACTGTTCAAGGCGACCTACGGCCTGACGCCGGGCGAGTACCTCTCCCAGCGTCGCATCGAGCGAGCCCAGGACCTGTTGCGGGCCACCGGCCTGTCGGTCACCGAGGTGTGCTTCGCCGTCGGGTTCTCGTCCCTCGGCTCGTTCTCCAGCCGGTTCAAGGCGATCGTGGGGGAGACGCCGTCGCAGTTCCAGGCCCGGTATGCCGTGGCGGGCGCACCGCACATCCCGGGCTGCTACGTCTTCATGTGGGGCCTCGCAGAGAGGTCGACCGACACGGTGCCACGCGAGTCCGCAATCGAGGAGAAGCACGCCGAGCCCCGCGGCTCCTAGGCTCCACGCATGATCAACAACATCGCCATCATCAGTGTCTTCGTCAAGGACCAGGATGACGCAAAGAAGTTCTACACCGAGGTTCTCGGATTTGAGGAGAAGGACGACATCACCCTCGGCGACGGCTACCGCTGGTGCACGGTCATCCACCCGTCGCAACCCGAGTTGCTCGTCAATCTCGCCATCCCCGGACCGCCGATGGATGCCGACCTGGTTGAGGCGATGAAGCGCGCCCAGGACGCCGGGGGCCTCAACGGTCTGGGTCTCAACGTCGACGACTGCCGCAAGACCCACGAGGAGCTGGTCGCCAAGGGGGTCGAGTTCATCCAGCCGCCGACCGACCGCCCCTACGGCGTCGAAGCCGTGTGTCGCGACAACTCGGGCAACTGGATGGTGCTCGTCGAGCAGAAGATGTACAACCCCGCCGACATCACCTGACCCGGATGCGGAGGGGCTACTGCGCGAGGAAGGCGACGATTGCCGCGTTGAACTCCTGGGTGTGGCTCGCGAAGATCCCGTGGGGTCCGCCCTCGAGGACGACGAGCTCGCTGCCGGTCACGGCCTCGTGGGTGCGCTGACCTGAGACCTCGAAGGGCACGATGGCGTCGCTGTCGCCGTGGATGACCAAGGTGGGGAGGGAGACCTGTGCCAGGTCGCCGGTGAAGTCGCTGACCCAGGAGCGGATGCACTCCGCAGCGGCGTGGACGTCTGCCTGGGCCGCGAGGGCCAGCGCGTCCTGGCGCTGCTCCTCGGTCACCTTGAGCTGACCGTCGGCACTGAAGAAGTTCGTCAGGAAGCCGTCGAGGAACCCGTCGGGGTCCTCGCGGAGCTGGCCCTGCATGCCGCTGACCGTGTCGAGGTCGAGGGCGCCGTCAGGGTGGTCGTCGTCCTTCAGCAGGCACGGCGGGATCGCCGCGGCGAAGACCAGGCTGTGCACGCGGTCCTCGCCGTAGGTCCCGACGTAGCGAGCCACCTCGCCGCCGCCCATCGAGAAGCCCACGAGGCTGGCGTCCCGCAGGTCGAGCTCGGACATCAGGACGTCGAGGTCGCCGGTGAGCGTGTCGTAGTCGTAGGAGGAGGCGGCGCCGGGCTTGCCGGACTGGCCGAAACCGCGGCGGTCGTAGGTGATCACGCGGTAGCCCTCCTCCCGGAGAGCCGGGGTCAGGGTGGACCACGAGGCACCGCTGAGCGGCCAACCGTGGATCAGCACGACCGGACGGCCGGAGCCGCCGCTGTCCTCGTAGTGGATCTCGACGTCGCCGTTGGACACGGTGGCCATGGCAGTCCTCTCCTCGATGCTTCTGGGGCACGACAGTGGTGCCGGGTCCTCCGAATGTAGGCACATCCGCGGCGTTCGCGCAGGTCGGAACGCCCTGTCAGCCGGCCAGTCGGCGGCTCGACCACTCGTGCACGTCGCCGTAGCCGAGTCCGGTGTAGAGCCGGCGCGCCACGGCGTTGTCGGAGTACATCCCGAGGGTGCACGCCCCGCGCTCCCGGACCGCCGCGCGCGTGAGGTATGCCGTGACGGCCAGTCCCAGCCCCGTCCCACGGTGGCGTGGATGGACGGTGATCCCTGACAGGACCGGCCAGCCCGCGACGTTGGGTTCGCGGACACCGCAGGCGATCAGGCGGCCGGAGTCGTCCCGAGCGCCGACCCAGTGCTGCTCGGGGAACTCGAAGGGCCGCGCGTCGGTGCCCGGGTTGGCCACGTCCAGGAGCTCGCGGATCTCGCCGAGGTCGGTGTCGTCCAGGGTGACCAGACCGGACTCCGCGGGGACCACGGAAGGTGCCGTCGCGGCATACAGCCACTCCCACTCGTTGCCGTCGATGAGCCGTAGGTGGGCGGCGACGGCCTCGAGGGATCCCCGTTGGACCGTGACGGACCGGAGCTCTGGGGGAAGGACCCCCCCGGTGAGCATCGCGCCGACGAGGCGCCCGACGTCCGAGGTGGGGCCCATGAGGAGCATCCCGAGCCGGCGGGTGTGGGTGCGCCGGGGGAGGGCCACGGCGTCACCAAGGGCGTAGCCCGTGCCCTCCAAGGGCGTCGGGATGTCGTAGCGGATGAACGCGCTGCCACCAGTGGCGTCGAGGAGGTCGGTGTGGGAAGTGATCTGCCGCAACGTCATTCGGTGATCCCGAACCGGGCGTGCCAGCGCCGCAGACCCTGGGGCGCCCACCAGTTCCAGTCGCCGAGCAGCGCCATCGTGGCGGGTACGAGCAGCATCCGGACGAGAGTGGCGTCGAGCAGCACCGCCACGGCAAGACCGACGCCCGTCTCCTTGATGACGAGCAGCTGCCCGGCGACGAAGCCGGAGAAGACGATCACGACGAGCACCGCCGCCGAGGTGATGATCCGCCCCGACCGTTGCAAGCCTGCGATGACGGCCTCGTCGTTGCCGACGCCCCGCTCGTGCAGCTCGACGATGCGCGACAGCAGGAACACCTCGTAGTCCATCGACAGCCCGAACCCGAACGCCAGCACCAGCATCGGGATCGTCGACTCGATCGCCCCGACGGAGTCGAAGCCCAGCAGGCCCTCCAGGTGCCCCTGCTGGAAGATCCACACGACGACGCCCAGGCTGGCGCCGAGGGACACCACGTTCATGAGCAGCGCCTTGACCGGGATGACGACCGATCCCGTCATGAGGAAGAGCAGCACGAGGGTGGCGAGGGCGACCAGCGCGAAGGCGATGGGGGCGCGTTCGCGCAGGGAGTCGGTGAAGTCGCGCAGGCCCGAGGCCTCGCCGATCACCTTGGTGGGAAAGTCCGGGCGGTCGGCCCGCAGCGCGGTGACGGCGTCGCGCGCGCCGTCGCCGAGCGCGCCACCCGGGGTGTCGATCTCGACGACCGTCAGACCGGGGTTGACGCTCTCGACCCGGCCGGTGAGGCGCTGCCCGTCGACGACCGGGAGCGACCCGGCGTACGCCTGGGTCTGCTGGAGCCCTGCCTCGGCCACCACTTGCACGTCGGGACCGGACAGCTGCGGGTAGTTGCGTTCTAGCGCCGTGAAGAACTCACGCTGGGGTGCACTGACAGGCAGCAGCTCCTTGCCGGAGGACGTCAGCCGCAGGTGCAGGGCCGGGGCCGCAAGGGTTGCGAGGACGGCGAGCACGGCGACGATGACGAGCAGCGGGTGACCGAACACTCGGGTGGCGAGGCGGGAGAAGACTCCCTCTTCGGGGGCCTGCTCGGTGCCGCGCTTCAGGAGTCGGCGCGCGCCGACGACGCAGAGCGCGGGGACCAGGGTCAGGGCCACGAGCATCGCCACGAGGACCACCGACAAACCGGCCGAGCCGATGGCCTTGAGGATCGACGCCTCGAAGACGAGCAGCCCCCCGAGGGAGATCGCGACGGTCAGGCCGGAGAAGACGACGGTCCGACCGGCCGAGTCCACGGTGCGGGCGACCGACGCGAGGATCTCGTCGCGCGTGATCTCGGCGGCGGGGCGACCCTGCACGCGGCTGCGCAGCTCCTCGCGGAACCGGCTGACCGTCAGGAGCCCGTAGTCGATGCACAGACCCAGCCCGAGGACCGTGACGACGTTGACCACGGTGGCGTCGAGGTCGATGACGTGGGAGAACCCGAGCAGCGAGGCGAGCGCGCCGGCGATGGAGGCGATGGCCCCGATGATCGGCATGCCGGCCGCCACGAAACCACCGAAGACCAGCACCATCACCAGGAAGCTGATCGGCAGCGCGATCCCCTCGCCGGCGCGCAGGTCGGTCTCCACCTGGGACGTGATCGCCTCGATGAGGTCGGCCAGGCCGCCGGTCGTGCCCTCGGCACCCGGCAGGGCGGCGACCAGGGCGTGGAACTGGGTGTCGACTCGGGCCTGCGCGCGGTCTCGCTCCTCGCTCGTGAGCCCTCGCTCGAAGGTCACCACCGCGGCGAACCCATCGCCAGACGTCGGCAGCAAGGCCTTGGCCGCCGGGCTTTCCGGGCCCGTCGGCACGAGCTGGGGCGCGGCCACGGAGGCCACCCCGTCTAGGCGACCGATCGTCTCGGCTGCCGAGCGTACGGCCGCGACCGCCGAGGGTGCGGCCGCGTCGGCCCTGGTCACCTGGAGGATGTAGGTCGACGTGGCCGACCGGCCTGCGGCGACGAGCTGGTCGCGGCCCTGGAGGTTCTCGCCGGCGACGGAGGGTTCGCCGGACTGCAGGCGGTCGAAGAGCGACTGGTTGCCGAAGGCGCCGGTCGCCCCCGCGAACGCGGCCACGACGGCGAGCAGCCAGACGACGATGACCGTCTTCGGGTGGCGCCCCGCGAGGCCGCCGAGGTGGGAGAGGGCGGAGGTGGACCGGTCGGGGTGAGCGGCGGCGGCGGATGGGTGGTCGGGCGCGTCGGTCACGGGGGATAGCCTGCCACCCGTGGGAACTGGTGCCGACGACGACCTGTTCGGTGTGGCCGCGTCCGCGCGGGACGGCGACGGTATGCCGTCGGGGGCCTCGCTGCCGCCCCTCGCCGTCCGCATGCGGCCGCGCTCGCTGGACGAGGTCCGGGGCCAGTCCGACGTGCTGCGGCCGGGGAACCCGCTGCGCCGGCTGATCGAGGGTTCCGGGGGCTCGGCAGGCGCTCTCAGCGCGATCATCTGGGGACCTCCCGGGACGGGCAAGACGACCCTGGCCCACCTCGTCGCCACCGCGGCCGACCGACGGTTCGTCGAGCTCTCGGCCGTGACCGCAGGTGTCAAGGACGTCAGGACCGTCATGGACCAGGCCGCCCGCGAGCGCGACATGTACGACCGCCAGACGGTCCTGTTCCTCGACGAGATCCACCGGTTCACCAAGGCGCAGCAGGACGCCCTGCTGCCCGGCGTCGAGACCCGGCAGGTCATCCTCGTCGCGGCGACCACCGAGAACCCCTCGTTCTCCATCATCGCGCCCCTGCTGTCCCGCTCGATGCTCATCACGCTCACGTCCCTGTCCGACGAGGAGGTGGCCGACGTCCTCGCGGCTGCCATCGCCGACGAGCGAGGGCTCGCGGGGGAGTACGCCCTCGCGGCCGACGCGACCGAGCACCTGGTGCGCATCTCCGGCGGTGACGCCCGGCGAGCCCTCACCGCGCTGGAGGCGGCCGCGGGAGTGGCGCAGGACGGCATACCGGCTGGTGCCGAGGTGGACGGGCCCGTGCAGATCACGCTGGCGCACACCGAGCAGGCAGTGGCGTTCGCCAGCGTGCGCTACGACAAGACGGGTGACCAGCACTACGACGTCGCGTCGGCCCTCATCAAGTCGATGCGCGGCTCCGACGTCGATGCCGCGCTGCACTACCTCGCGCGCATGCTCGAGGCAGGTGAGGACCCCCGGTTCATTGCGCGTCGCATCGTCATCGCGGCCTCCGAAGACGTCGGGATGGCCGACCCCACCGCGCTGCAGACCGCGGTCGCGGCCATGCACGCGGTGGCCCAGATCGGGATGCCCGAGGCCCGGATCATCCTGGCGCAGGCCGTGGTCCACAACGCGCTCGCGCCCAAGAGCAACGCGGCCTACACGGGCATCAACGAGGCCATCGCCGACATCCGCGCCGGCCGTGGTGGGGCGGTGCCACCCTCGCTGCGCGGCAGCGGCTATGCCGGTGCGACCCGGTTGGGGCACGGTGACGGCTACGTCTACGCCCACTCCGAGCCCGAGGGGGTCGCCCAGCAGGACTACCTGCCGGACGACCTGCAGGGCAAGACCGACTACTACCGGCCGACCGACCGCGGTTTCGAGGAGCGACTCGGCCCTCGGTGGGAGTGGCTCAAGTCCCGCATCCGGAAGGGCTGACAAGCCATGGGGCCTCGCCGCGGTCGCGCGAGGCATCCTCGTGGTCGGTTAGGGTGACCAGCATGGATTCAGTGAGTTTGGGCGACATCGCGGGCATGATCGCGGCGCTGGCCTTCGCGTTCCTGGTCTTTCGACTGGGCAGCGTCGTCGGCAAGGCCGGCAAGATCCTCGACGAGACGAGGGTCAGCCTGCGCAGCACCACGGAGAACGTCCAGCCGACCCTGCTCAAGCTCACCGACACCGTCAGCCTGACCAACGAGCAGCTGGCCCGGGTCGACGGCATCACGACCAACGTCTCGGCGATCACCACGAACGCCAGCGCGCTCACCGCATTGTTCGCGGCCACGCTCGGCTCGCCCGTCGTGAAGGTCGCAGCCTTCACCTACGGCGTCCGCTCGGCCATGGGTGCCAAGGGCACCCGCAGCGCAGGCGGCCGTCGCCGCCGCAGGGGCTGATCACCATGGCACGTCTGTTCTGGGTGGCGCTGGGCGCCGCAGCCGGTGTGTATGCCGTGCGCAAGGTCAGCAAGGCCGCCGAGGCCTACACGCCGACCGGGGTCGCGCACGGGCTGGCGGACTTCGGTGACGGCCTGCGCGAGCTCGCCGCCGCCGTGCGGGAAGGCATGGCCGAGCGTGAGGGCGAGCTCCGCCTGGCCCTGGGCATCGATGCCGGCACCGCCGACGACCCCGAGGCAAACGCGGCGCGCCTCGACGCCGCGTCGGCACGGGCGCTGCTCGACGACCCCACGGGCCCGCGAGGCGGACGAGCTTTCTAGGGGCGCTGGCGCACCCGCGCCGTCGCCCCGGCATACCCCCGTTGTTTGCCCGTACGATTCGTCATGCCGGCCCGTCGGTGGCCCCGCATGCGCCTAAGGACTGAGTACTTTCATGGAAACCGCCGAGATCAGGCGCCGCTTTCTCTCGTTCTACGAGAGCAAGGGCCACACGATCGTCCCCTCGTCGCCGCTGGTCTACGACGACCCCAACCTGTTGTTCGTCAACGCCGGGATGGTGCCGTTCAAGCCCTACTTCCTCGGTCAGCAGGAGCCCCTCTGGGACCGCGCCACCTCGGTGCAGAAGTGTGTCCGCACCGGTGACATCGAGGAGGTCGGCAAGACCTCGCGGCACGGCACGTTCTTCCAGATGAACGGCAACTTCTCCTTCGGCGACTACTTCAAGGAAGGCGCGATCCAGTTCGCCTGGGACCTCATCACGACACCCCAGGGGCAGGGCGGCTACGGCCTCGACCCCGACAAGATCTGGCCCACCGTCTACGAGGACGACGACGAGGCCTACGACCTGTGGCACCGGATGATCGGCATCCCCGCCGAGCGGATCACCCGGCGCGGCAAGCTCGACAACTACTGGCACATGGGCGTTCCCGGCCCCGGTGGCCCGTGCAGCGAGCTCTACCTCGACCGTGGCCCCGAGTACGGGCGCGAGGGTGGGCCGGCTGTCGACGAGGACCGCTACCTCGAGTTCTGGAACCTCGTCTTCATGCAGTACGAGCTGTCCGCCGTCCGGGCCAAGGACGACTTCGACATCTCCGGTGAGCTGCCCAAGAAGAACATCGACACCGGCATGGGGCTCGAGCGGATGGCGACCCTGCTCCAGGGTGTCGACAACCTCTACGAGATCGACGAGGTCTACCCCGTCCTGGACCGGGCGGCCGAGCTGACGGGCAAGAAGTACGGCGCGCACTCGGGCCACGCGGCCAGCGAGTCGCACCCAGACGACATCCGGCTGCGGGTCGTCGCCGACCACGTGCGGTCCAGCCTGATGCTGATCGGTGACGGCGTGACCCCCGGCAACGAGGGCCGCGGCTACGTGCTGCGGCGGATGCTGCGCCGCGCGGTGCGTTCGATGCGCCTGCTCGGGTATGACGAGCCCAGCCTGCCGCTGCTCCTGCCGGTCTCCGTCGAGCGGATGAAGAACTCCTACCCCGAGCTCGAGGCCGGCTTCGACCGCATCTCCCAGATCGCCTATGCCGAGGAGGAGGCCTTCCGTCGCACCCTCGCCTCCGGCACGACGATCCTCGACACCGCCGTGACGAGGACGAAGTCCTCCGGCGGCAGCACGCTCGCCGGTGACCAGGCGTTCGCACTGCACGACACCTACGGCTTCCCGATCGACCTGACCCTCGAGATGGCGTCCGAGCAGGGGCTCGAGGTCGACCGCGAGGGCTTCACCCGGCTGATGGAGGAGCAGCGCAACCGCGCGAAGGCCGACGCCCGGTCCAAGAAGGGCGGCCACGCCAACACCGAGGTCTGGAAGGACCTGCGCGCGCTCGGCGCGACCGACTGGCGCGCCTACCAGGAGCTGACCAGCGACGCGCGGGTGCTCGGGATCGTCGTGGACGGCGAGCGCGTCGAGGAGCTCGAGCCGGGCCAGCGCGGCCAGGTCGTGCTCGACCGCACTCCCTTCTATGCCGAGTCCGGCGGACAGATCGCGGACGAGGGCGTCATCACCGCCGACGGCGCGCACCTCAAGGTCGTGGACGTGCAGCGCCCCGTGAAGGGCCTCGTCGCGCACACCGTCGAGGTGCTCACCGGTCCACTGCGGATCGGTCAGGACGCGTCTGCCGAGGTGGACGCCGACTGGCGCATCTCGGCCTGCCAGGCGCACTCGGGCACCCACGTCGTGCACGCGGCGCTTCGCCAGGTGCTCGGCCCGACCGCCCTGCAGTCTGGCTCCTACAACAAGCCTGGCTACCTGCGGCTCGACTTCGCCTGGGGTCAGGGACTGTCGCCCGATACCCGCAGCGAGATCGAGGAGGTCGCGAACCTCGCCGTCCGCCAGGACCTGCCGGTGTCCGCGCAGTACATGACCCTGCCGCAGGCGCGGGAGTTCGGCGCCCTGGCCCTCTTCGGCGAGAACTATGACGAGCAGGTCCGCGTCATCGAGATCGGCGGCCCCTGGTCGCGCGAGCTCTGCGGTGGCACCCACGTGGGCCACTCCTCCCAGATCGGCGCGCTCACCGTCACCGGCGAGTCGTCGGTGGGATCGGGCGTGCGACGCCTCGAGGCGTTCGTCGGCATGGACGCGCTGCACTACCTCGCCAAGGAGCGGGCGCTGGTCGCCGAGCTCACCGAGATCGTCAAGGTGCAACCGGGCGAGCTCAAGGAACGGGTGGCCGCCCTCGTGGCGCGCGTCCGCGACGCCGAGCGCGAGCTGGAGAAGCTGCGCCGGGAGCAGGTGCAGGCCGCGACCGGCAAGCTGGTCGAGTACGCCCACGACGTCGACGGCGTCCGCGTGCTGACCCACGATGCCGGCGACGGGACGACCGCCGACGACCTCCGCACCATGGTGCTGGATCTGCGCAACCGTCTGGGCGAGGCAGCCCCGTCGGTCGTGGCGCTGACCGGCGTGGCCAGCGGTCGCCCAGCCATCGTCGTGGCCACCAACGCCGGCGCTCGGGACCGCGGAGTCAAGGCCGGAGCGCTCGTGCGCCTCGCGGCCCAGACCCTCGGTGGTGGCGGCGGCGGCAAGGACGACCTGGCCCAGGGTGGTGGCACCGATCCCAGCCGCACCGGCGAGGCCCTCGGTCAGATCGACCGTGCTGTGCAGGCGGCGACCCAGGGCGCTGGGTGAACGACCCCGTCTCGACCTCGATGCCCACCCGCCCAGGACGGCGGGTGGGCATCGACGTCGGCAGCGTGCGGGTGGGGGTCGCTGCCAGCGACCCGTCCGCCCTGCTGGCGACCCCGGTGCGGACGGTGTCGCGAGACCCCGACGCCGCGACTGACTCCCCGAGCGACCTCGAGGAGGTGGCCGCCATCGTGGCCGAGCTGGAGGCCGTCGAGGTCGTGGTCGGCCTGCCCCGGACACTGTCAGGTGACGAAGGTGCCGCCGCGGAAGCGGCCCGCACGTATGCTGGGCGGCTGTCGGTGCGCATCGCCCCCGTGCCCGTCCGTCTGGTCGACGAACGACACACGACGGTCGATGCCCATCGCAACCTCCGTGAGAGCGGGGTCGACGGTCGGCGGCAGCGCTCGGTCATCGACCAGGCTGCTGCAGTCCTCATCCTGCAGGCCGCCCTCGACGCGGAGCGGAACTCCGGGCGACCGCCCGGGGAGCTGGTCAGGACAGGTGGGCGCAAGCCCAGGACGAAGGACAGGCGGCGATGACCGACCCCCATCTGGAGCACTCGATCTTCGGGGGGCACGAGGACGCGCAGGACCACCCGCACGGGGATGACCAGCCCGTGGTCCGCAGCCGGGCCGACCGGCACCGCCGCCCTGCTCGAAAACCGCGCCGCACGGGCAGGCGGCTCGGATGTCTGTTCGTGGCACTGGCGGTCGTCGCGGTGGCGGCGTTCGCGGCATACACCGTGCTTCGTCCCGTCGTCGACGGGTTCCTGGAGAGCGACGACTACCCCGGTCCTGGCACCGGTGAGGTGCAGATCGTCGTCAACGACGGCGACACGGGCCGCACGATCGGCGCCACCCTGCAGAAGGCCGACGTGGTCAAGACGGCCAAGGCCTACCTCGACGCAGCCGCAGCCGACACACGGGCCGCGGCGATCCAGCCCGGCAGCTACACCATGAAGAAGCAGATGACCGGCAAGGCGGCGCTCGCCATCTTGGTGGACTCCAAGAACCGCAGCGTTCCCCGGGTCACGGTGCGTGAGGGACTGTGGAAGAGCGAGGTGTTCGCGGCGCTGTCCAAGGGCACCGGTGTCCCCGTCGCGGAGTACACGGCGGCGGCCAAGAACCCCCAGGCCCTCGGGCTCCCCGCGGGCGCCAAGGGCAACGTCGAGGGCTACCTTTACCCCGCGACCTACGAGTTCCCCGTCAAGGCGACGGCCACCCAGCAGCTCAAGATCATGGTGGCCCAGGCGGTCGCCGAGCTCGAGAAGGCGGGGGTCAACGAAGCGGACTTCCAGAAGACGCTCATCGTGGCCTCGATCGTCGAGGGTGAGGCCGGGGTCGCCGACCGTGGCAAGGTCGCTCGCGTCATCGAGAACCGCCTCGACAACCCCAACGGCCCCACCGTCGGTCTGCTGCAGATGGACTCGACGGTCAACTTCGCGCTCCAGAAGCGGGGCAACCTGACCAAGACCGAGTACGACTCCGCGAAGTCCAGCCGCTACGACACCTACGCCTTCAAGGGTCTGCCCCCGGGTCCGATCAGCAGTCCGGGCGCCAAGGCCATCGAGGCAGCCGCCCAACCAACCGCGGGGCCGTGGTTCTACTTCGTGACGGTCAACTACGACACCGGCGAGACGCTCTTCGCCGTGACCCAGGCCGAGCACGACCGCAACAACGCGCAGCGCCAGGAGTGGTGCGACGCCAACAAGCCGAAGTGCGAGGGCGGTGGCTGACCCGCGCCGCGCGGCGGTCCTCGGATCACCGGTGGCGCACTCCCTGTCACCGGTGTTGCACAGCGCGGGCTACCGCACGTTGGGTCTGACCGACTGGTCGTACGCCGCGCACGAGGTCCGCGAGCCGGAGCTCGCGGGGTGGGTGGCCGGCCTCGACGGGTCGTGGCGGGGGCTGAGCCTGACCATGCCCCTGAAGGAGGTCGCCTTCACGGTGGCCACGACGGTCACCGAGACCGCGCACGTCACAGGGGCCGTGAACACCCTCGTGCGTCGTCCCGACGGCGGGTGGGACGCCCACAACACCGACGTCCGGGGCATCGAAGCGGCGCTGGCTGACATCGACCACGGCGGCGCGGCGACCCTGCTCGGCGGCGGCGCCACGGCGCGCTCAGCGGTCATCGCCCTCGGCGCCCTGGGGGTGGAGCGGATCCGGCTCGCCGTTCGCGGTGAACCCCGACCCGAGACCCTGCGCCTCGCGGTGCATGCCGGCATCGCGGTGGAGGTCGTCCCGCTGGCGTCGTGGAGCAGCGGTCACCGGGGCGGGCTCGTGCTGAGCACCCTGCCGCCCGAGGCGGGCGAGGTGGCGGCCCTGGCCCTGGGCCACGGCAGACGACCAGGCACCCTGATGGACGTCGTCTACGCCGACTGGCCGACCCCGCTGGCCCGCGCTGCGGCGGCCGTGGGCATGGACGTGGTGTCCGGGCTCGACATGCTGGTCTACCAGGCCGCCGAGCAGTTCCGGCTCTTCACCGGTGAGAAAGCACCGGTCCAGGCGATGTATGCCGCCGGGAGACAGGCCCTCGGCCGATGATCGACCTCGCCACCGGCTCGGGCGCCCCCGCCTGGGTGATCATCGTGCTGGCCCTGGCCGGTGCGGGTCTCGGAGCGCTGACCGGGCGCACCCTGGCGAGCGCCGGCTACCGGATCGAGTCCGACGACGCAGGCACGCCGCCCCGGCACTGGTGGTGGCCCGCGGTCGCGCTGGCCCTGCTCTGGGCGCTGGTGGGCTGGCGGATCGGTGACCTCGCGGGCTGGGCCGCGGCGCCGGCCTACCTGCTCTTCGCCTGGTTGGCTGTGGGGCTCGTGTGGATCGACGCCGACGTGCACCGGTTGCCCGACGGCTTGGTGCTCCCCGCCTATCCGGCCCTGATCGTGCTGGTCGTCGTCGCCACCGCGGGGCTGGGCGAGTGGGACGCGTTGGTGCGGGCGCTCGCCTGCATGGGGGGGATGTATGCCCTGTACTTCGTGCTGGCCTTCCTCTCCCCGAGCTCGCTGGGCTTCGGCGACGTCAAGCTGTCCGGCCTCATCGGGCTGCTGCTGGGGTGGCTCGGGGTGGGGCACGCCGTGGTGGCGCTGTTGGCGGGCTTCGTGGTGGGCGGCGTGATCGCGCTGGTCATGCTCGTCGGGCAGCGGGTCGGCCTGCGCTCGCACATCGCGTTCGGGCCGTCGATGCTCGCTGGCGCGTTCGTCGCGCTGGTGTTCGAGTACCAGCTGCTGGCCTAGGCAAACCGGCCCATGGCCTGCATGGGAGGATCGGGGCATGCTTCGCTGGTTGACCGCAGGTGAGTCCCACGGCCCGGCCCTCCTCGCGACGATCGAGGGTCTCCCGGCCGGGGTCGAGGTGACGACCAAGGACGTTGCCGCCGCACTGGCCCGCCGCCGCCTCGGCTTTGGCCGTGGCGCGCGGATGAAGTTCGAGCAGGACGACGTCGAGTTCCTCGGAGGGCTGCGCCACGGCGTGACCATGGGGTCCCCGGTCGCCATCCGGATCGGCAACACCGAGTGGCCGAAGTGGCAGACCGTGATGTCGCCGGACCCCGTCTCCGACGAGGCGTATGCCGCGTCCGACGACGTGAACGCGGAGAAGGAGGTCGCCCGCAACCGACCCCTGACCCGTCCCCGTCCGGGCCACGCCGACCTCGTCGGGATGCAGAAGTACGGTTTCGACGACGCACGTCCCGTGCTCGAGCGGGCGTCCGCCCGCGAGACGGCCGCCCGGGTGGCGCTGGGAGAGGTCGCGTCCCGCTTCCTCGAGCAGGCCTACGGCATCCGGCTCGTCTCGCACACGGTCGCCATCGGCACGGCCGCCGTGTCCGAGGATGCGCCACTGCCCACCCCCGACCAGGTCGAGCAGATCGACGCCGACCCGGTGCGCACCCTCGACGCTGCCGGCTCGGCGGCGATGGTCGCCGAGGTGGAGGCGGCCAAGAAGGACGGCGACACCCTGGGCGGTGTCGTCGAGGTCGTGGCCTACGGGCTGCCGCCGGGTCTGGGCTCGCACGTCCACTGGGACCGGCGGCTCGACGCGCAGCTCGCTGGAGCGCTCATGGGCATCCAGGCCATCAAGGGGGTGGAGGTCGGCGACGGCTTTCGCACCGCGGCCCGGCGCGGGTCTGCGGCCCACGACGAGATGGAGCGCGACGAGTCCGGAGTCATCCAGCGGCGCACCGGACGAGCCGGTGGCACGGAGGGTGGCATGTCGACCGGTGACGTGCTGCGCGTGCGCGCCGCGATGAAGCCCATCTCGACCGTGCCCCGCGCCCTCGACACCGTCGACACCACGGGGGCCGAGGCGGCCAAGGCGATCCACCAGCGATCAGACGTGTGCGCGGTGCCGGCGGCCGGAGTGGTGGCCGAGGCGATGGTCGCCCTGGTGCTCGCGCAGGCCTGCGTCGAGAAGTTCGGCGGCGACTCGGTGACCGAGACGGCTCGCAACCACGCGGCATACCTCGCCTCCATCCCCGAGGCGATGCGCACGTGGTGAACGGCACCGCGGGACCGCGCGTGGTCCTGATCGGGCCTCCTGGGGTGGGCAAGAGCACGATCGGCCGCCGGCTCGGCCGGGCCCTCGACCTGCCCGCCCACGACACCGACAGAGCCATCGAGGGGGCTGCCGGCCAGAGCATCCCCGACCTGTTCGTCGACCACGGCGAGGCGCACTTCCGTGAGCTGGAGCGCGCCGAGGTCCTGCGCTCGCTGGCCGAGGAGGTCGGGGTCATCTCGCTCGGGGGCGGTGCTCCGATGGACCCCGAGGTGCAGTCGGCCCTGGCCGGGCACACGGTGGTCTTCCTCGACGTGGGCATCGCCGACGCCGCCCGGCGCATCGGCTTCGACGCCAGCCGCCCGCTGCTGATGGTCAATCCGCGCGCCAGCTGGACCAAGATGATGAACGAGCGCCGACCCACCTACCAGCGACTGGCCACCCTGCGTGTCGACACCGCAGGCCGCAAGCCCGCGGCCGTGGTCGAGGAGATCCTGGCGTTCCTCGGGGCGGGGACCGGGCCGGACGCGCCGACAGCCTCAGGAGAGCAGGCATGAGCACCACTCGCATCAGCGTCGGGGGAGACTACGACGTCGTCATCGGCACCGGACTCCTCGACGAGCTGCCGGGACTGGTCGGCGAGGGAGTGCAGCGAGTCCTCGTGGTGCACCCGCGAGCCCTGTCGGCCACGGGTGAGGGCGTGCGTGAAGCGTTGGTGGCCAAGGGTTTCGAGGCGTATGCCGCGGAGGTGCCTGACGCTGAAGAGGCCAAGACCGCGCAGGTTGCCGCCTTCCTCTGGGGCGTCCTGGGGCAGGCAGGATTCACCCGCTCGGACGCCGTCGTCAGCGTCGGGGGAGGGGCGACGACCGACCTCGCAGGGTTCGTCGCAGCGACCTGGCTGCGCGGCATCAAGGTCGTGCACGTCCCCACGACGCTGCTCGCGATGGTTGATGCCGCCGTGGGTGGCAAGACCGGGATCAACACGCCCGAGGGCAAGAACCTCGTGGGGTCGTTCCACCCACCGGCCGGGGTCCTGTGCGACCTCGCGACGCTGGAGACCTTGCCCACCCACGACTTCGTCGCCGGGCTGGCCGAGGTCGTCAAGTGCGGTTTCATCGCAGACCCCGTCATCCTCGACCTGGTCGAGGCCGACCCCGACGGGGTGAAGCGGGCCGACGGTCCGCACGTCCGCGAGCTCATCGAGCGCGCGGTCCGGGTCAAGGCGGACGTCGTCTCGCAGGACCTCAAGGAAGCCGACCTGCGTGAGATCCTGAACTACGGCCACACCTTCGGGCACGCCGTCGAGCAGGTCGAGCGCTTTGCGTTCCGGCACGGGGCAGCGGTGTCGATCGGCATGGTCTACGTCGCCGAGCTCGCCCGCCTCGCGGGGAAGATGGACGACGCCCTGGTCGAGCGGCACCGTTCGATCCTGGGTTCGCTCGGCCTGCCCGTGTCCTATCGGGGCGACAGGTGGCCGCAGCTGTTGGACGCGATGAAGCGCGACAAGAAGTCGCGCGGGTCGCTGCTGCGGTTCGTCATCCTGTCCGGGCTGGCCAAACCGGTGCGGCTCGAGGGGCCGGACCCTGCCCTGCTCCAGGCCGCGTACGCCGAGGTCAGTGCCGAGGTCGGCCGCGGCGGAGCCATCCCGCTCTGAAGCAGGAGGCTGCTCCTCAGGGTCTCAGCAGCGCCCGGTGCCCCAGGCGCGGCAGGTGATGCGCACGCTCTCGGCCGTGCGCAGCTCGACGAACCCACCCGCGTTGGTGATCAACGGCTTGGTGCTGCCCCAGTAGTTCTTCAGCCGGGAGCTCGTGCCCTTGCCGACGCGCAGGACGTAGACCTCGCCGGGCTTCACGACCGTCCCGCGCGGGATCTCCCACGTGTAGCCGTTGTTCGAGATCGTCTGGTACGACAGGTCGATCGAGTAGGCACCGGCGGGGCGGAGGGTGATGTACTCGCCGTTGAGGTTGTCCGCGTCGACACCCGGTGCGTCGGCCTGGACGGTGAGCCTGACGCGACCAGCGAGAGGACTCGTGCAGGCGTACAGGCACGGGTAGATCGACCAGGCACGCACGTCGCCGTCGGGGTCGAAGAGATAGGCGCCGCTGCCGTGCTTGTTGGCGGCGACGCTGGCGTTGGGGAACTTCGGGGCCGTGCCGCCCCAGTAGAACGTCGTCGACGTGGCGGTGCCCTGGCCGACCCGGAGGGTCAGGAGCCCACCGGCCGGCACGACCGCGTTCGACGGGAAGGTGAAGGAGTCCTGGCCGCCCGTGCGCAGCTGCCACCCCGCGACGGACAGGCTGGTGGTGCTCTTGTTGAGGACGCGAACCCACTCGCCGTTGACGTTGGCGTTGTCGTCGCCGTTGGCGTCCCAGTTCACCCAGACCTTGAGCGGCGTGGTCTGCGACGGGCCTGAGCGGCAGTAGTCGGTGTCCCAGAGGTTGGTGCGGGCTGCGGCCGCCTGCTGTGCCGCCGTGAAGTAGGACTTCCACCGCGTCGCGTCGCCGGCCAGGAGGATCGGCAGGGCGTGACCCGCGCGCAGCTGCATGAGCTGCACGTCCAGCCATCCGGTGCTCGTGGACACGTCGATGTGGCGCACCGGGCGGCCGAGGCTCGAGGCCGAGGTCGAGTTCGTCGTCAGGCGCACCCGCTGACCCGCGACCATGCTGTTCATGGCGGTCGTTGCCTCTGCCGCGTGGCAGCTGCCGATCTCCATGGTCTGGATGCCGGTGTTGCGGATGTGTGGGGGAGCCAGGGAGCCGGGATCACCGTCGACCCGGACCGCCACGGTGTCGCCATCGACCGTGTGGTCGGTGGTTCCGTACGTCACCGTCGACGACCAGACGGTGGAGGTGCTGGCCGCCGAGGCGACCGACCCGCTCACCAGCAGCGCGGTCGCGCAGGTGAGGCCCAGCACCACCGCGAGGGGTCCGCGGGAGACGCCACACGGCCCACCCCGCCGGGGTCGACGGGCGGGCCGGGAGGCGAGGGGGACAGGCACGAGGAGCTCCGAGGACTGGCGGGGTCGATGCCGGGTGATGCGTCGACGGCAGCCATGGTGACATCCCGCGGACCGCTTCGACGCAGCCGCGCGCAAACGTGGCCAAACGGAGGAGGTGACTCCACAGGGACCACACAGGGAGGGCACAGCGCGCCCGTGGGCCGGGGCATCACCATCGAGTCATGAGCAACCAGAGCCAGCCGTCGCGCCAATCGGCCTCGTCCCACCCCGCGTCGCCCCACCCGACCTCGCCCCGTCTGACCTCGTCCGTCGCCGCGGGGCCGTCGGCCCCCGTCCCCGACGAGGACCACGGCGTCGACCACTTCGGCAACCCCCACGACGACCGACACGACCGCGGCCTGGAGTTCGACGTGGCGACCCTGCTCGGCCGTCGCCGCATCCTGGGCCTCCTGGGTGGGCTCGGGGCAGGAGCGGCGCTCGCCGCCTGCGGGACGTCCGCGGGCTCCGGCACCTCCAGCTCGGGCACCTCCAGCTCGTCCACGAGCAGCTCCTCCAGCTCGTCGACGAGCAGCTCCTCGGGCTCCAGCGCTTCCGGCACCACCCCGAAGGCCGAGGTGCCCGACGAGACCGGAGGCCCCTACCCGGGTGACGGCTCCAACGGCCCCAACGTCCTCGACGACTCCGGCATCGTGCGCTCCGACATCACGAGCAGCTTCGGCTCGTCGACGACCAAGGCCGAGGGCATCCCGCTCACCATCAACCTCACGGTCACCGACGCCGGCAACGGCTACGCCGCCATGCAGGGCGCGGCGGTCTACCTGTGGCACTGCAACCGTGACGGCCAGTACTCGCTGTACTCCCAGGGGGTCGAGGACGAGAACTACCTGCGAGGCGTGCAGGCGACGAACGCGGCGGGGACGGCGACCTACACCAGCATCTTCCCCGCGGCCTACGACGGGCGTTGGCCGCACATCCACTTCGAGGTGTACTCCTCAGTGGACGACGCGACCAGCAGCGGCCAGATCGTCAAGACCTCGCAGATCGCCCTCCCCGAGGCTGCGTGCACGAAGGTCTACGCGACGACGGGGTACGAGGCCAGCGTGCAGAACCTCGCCCGGACCTCGTTGACGCAGGACATGGTGTTCGGCAATGACGGCGGGATCTACCAGCTCGCCACCGTCACCGGAAACATCACCGACGGCTACGTCGCCAACCTCACGATCGGGGTCTGACCACCGAGGGACAGCCGACTACAGCTCGTCGAGCTCGACGAGATCGGCGGCGGTGGGCTGCCAGCCGGCTGCCCGGGCGTTGCGGGCCACCTGCTCCCCGGTCGTCGCACCGGCGATGACCGACGTGACGGCCGGCTGCGCGGCGAGACCGCCGATGGCGACGTCCAGCAGTTCGACGTCACGCTCGGCGGCGAAGCCCTGCAGCGCCTCGACCCGGTCCCAGTCGGCGTCGGCGAGCCAACCGGCCCGGTCGGACTCCACCGCGGCGCGCGAACCCTCGGGCGCGACCGCTCCCCGCTGGTACTTGCCGGTGAGCAGGCCACGGGCCAGGGGGAAGAACGGCAGGATGCCGAGCCCGAAGCGTTCGCACGCAGGCGTCACCTCGTCCTCGACGGAGCGGTCCAGCAGCGAGTACTCGTTCTGGACGGACACGAACGACGCCAGCCCCGCGGTCGACGACGTCCACGAGGCGTCAGCGACCTGCCAGCCGCCGAAGTTGGAGCACCCGAGGTAGAGCACCTTGCCCTCGCGCACGAGGTCGGTGAGGGCTTCCAACGTCTCCTCGATGGGCGTCAGCGGGTCGGGCCGGTGCAGCTGGTACAGGTCGATGTGGTCCGTCTGCAGCCGGCGCAGGCTGGCCTCGACCGCGCGACGCACATAGCGGCGCGAACCCAGCGCTCCGAAGTCCTCTCCGTTGGCCCCCTGCATGTCCATCCCGAACTTGGTTGCCAGCACGAACTCGTCCCGCTGACCCCGGAGGGCCTCGCCGAGCATTGACTCGCTCTGCCCGGGCTCGCCTCCGTAGATGTCGGCGGTGTCGAGCAGCGTCACGCCGCAGTCGCGGGCGGCGGACACGATCGCACCCACCCCGACATGGTCCACCCTGCGGCCGAAGGCGTTGCAGCCGACGCCGAGGGCGCTGACCATGAGGCCGCTCGACCCCAGCGGGCGGTAGGTCATGTCCTGGGCGGTGTCGGTGGCTGTCATCCTCCCAGCCTAGGCGGGCGGTCCAGCCAGTCCCGGCGGTGACCGACCCGGCCTCGCGAGTCGGTCGGGACCCCTACTCCTCTGCCCGCAGGAGGGCAGGGTGCAGGAGCGCGGCGGGACCCCGGCGGTACAACGCGGCTGGTCGGCCGCCGTCGACGTTTGTCGTGGCTCCGGTGGCCGCCAGGAAGCCCTTGGACCCCGTCACCTTGCGGTGGAAGTTGCGCGGGTCCAGCGACCCGCCCCACACCGTCTCGTAGACCCTGCGCAGCTGGGCCACCGTGAACTCCGGTGGGCAGAAGGCCGTGGCCAGCGAGGTGTACTCCAGCTTCGACCGCGCGCGTTCCACGGCGTCGCCCAGGATCGTGTCGTGGTCGAAGGGGAGCGGTGGAGCATCGGAGACGGGGACGTACCTGGCTTCGGACGCGTCCGTGCCGGCGGTCGCCACCGGAAGGTCCGGGACGAGCGCGATGTAGGCCACCGAGACCACCCGGGAGCGTGGGTCGCGGCCGGGGTCGCCATAGGTCTGGAGCTGCTCGAGGTGGGTCGGCGACACGATGCCCGTCTCTTCGACGAGCTCTCGTCTGGCCGCCTCGGCCAAGCCCTCGTCCGGCTCGACGAATCCCCCCGGCAGGGCCCACTGACCCGCGAAGGGTGCGATGCCGCGTCGCACGAGGAGTACCTGGAGAACCTGGTCCCTGATGGTCAGGAGCACGACGTCGACCGCGACCAGCATGCTGCTATTCGTCATGTTGACGAGAATAGCAGAATGCCGCTAGCCTAGTAATCGTCACAACGACGATTAAGGAGCTTGAGATGGCTGACATCACGACCGTGCCGTTCCTGCGACACCTGAGAAGCGGATCGACGTCCTGGGTGCGTCACGCGAGGGCGGGCCGCATCGTCCACGAGGGGAACGGGCAGTCCTTCTGGTTCCGCCCGCTCTCGGCGATCCTGTCCGAGGTGCCGGTCGACGACCGCGAGCTGCCGATGCTCTTCCACGCCAGATCGCTGGACTTCCAGGACGTCACGGTCCAGGCGACCATCACGTTCCGGGTCGTGCAGCCAGCCCTGGCCGCCGACCGCCTCGACTTCGGCCTGGACGACGCGACGGGGCGGTGGCGGAGCGATCCGCTCGGGCAGCTGGGTGCGTTGCTGACCCAGAGTGCGCAGCAGCACGCCCTGGAGGTCGTGGCCCGGCTGACCCTGGTCGAGGCCCTCACCCGCGGCTACGCCGAAGTCCGTGCAGCCGTCACTCAGGGGGTTCGGACCGACGGTCGCGTCGGTGCGACGGGTCTGGAGATCGTCGAGGTCCGGGTGGTGGCGGTGCGACCGGAGCCCGAGGTCGAACGTGCCTTGCAGACCCCGACCCGCGAGCAGGTCCAGCAGGACGCGGACAAGGCGACCTACGAGCGACGCGCGCTCGCGGTCGAACGCGAACGCACCATTGCCGAGAACGAGATGCAGAGCCAGATCGAGCTCGCCCGTCGGGAGCAGGAGCTGGTGGGCCAGCGCGGGGCGAACGCGCGGCGGAAGGCCGAGGAGGAGGCCGCCGCAGCGCAGATCGAGTCGCGCTCCCAAGCGGCGCGCGACGAGATGCTGACGACCAGCCAGGCCTCCAGGATCCGTGAGGTGGGGGAGGCGGAGGCCGGCGCCGAGGCGGCGCGGGTGCAGGTCTACGCGGGCCTGCCTGACGGAGTCCTCACCGGTCTTGCCTTCAAGGAGCTCGCCACCAACCTCCCGGCCATCCAGAGCCTCGTGCTCACCCCCGACCTCATCAGCCCGCTGCTGGCCAGGCTGGTCCGTCACGAGGAGGTGTGACCATGGCCGCGCTCGCGCCACGGGTGGTGGTCGTCCACCGCAGGACCGAGCTCGACGCGCTGCTGGACCGACACGGCACGCGTGGTGCGGCCGAGTTCTTCCTCCGCCAGCGTGGGCGTGACCTCGCCGGGGTGGAGGCTGCCCACGAGGCGCAGGTCGAAGCGCTGGCCGAGGTGGCGGGTGCCGTCCCCGGCGACTGGCGTCGCGGCGTCGTCGAACGAGCAGATCTGCCGCGGTTCATGTTCGCCGCCGACGACGTCGTGGTCGTGGTCGGACAGGACGGCCTGGTGGCCAACGCCGCGAAGCACCTCGAAGGGCAGCCGGTCGTGGGCATCGACCCGTGGCCGGGCGCCGGCGCAGGGGTGCTGGTCCGTCCGGCGCCGGCGCACCTGCGCGAGATCCTGCTCCACGCGGCGAGCGGGTCAGCCACCCTCCAGAGGCGGACGATGGTGCAGGCGTCCACCGACGACGGGCAGCGGCTCGTCGCGCTCAACGAGGTCTTCGTCGGCCACGTCTCGCACCAGACCGCACGCTACAAGCTCACTGTCGACGGCCGGGCCGAGCGTCAGGCCTCTTCGGGTCTGGTCGTCTCGACCGGCACCGGCGCCACCGGTTGGTGCTCCTCACTGGCGAGGGAACGGCACAGCTCCCTGGTGCTGCCCACCGCCGAGGGAGGCAGCCTGGCGTGGTTCGTCCGGGAGGCCTGGCCGTCGCCGACGACCGGAACCGCCCTCACCGAGGGGCTCCTGACCTCCGAGACACTCACCGTCGAGGTGCTGAGCGACCGGCTGGTGGTGTTCGGAGACGGGATGGAGAACGACAGGCTCGACCTGTCGTGGGGGCAGCGCATCGAGATCGGCCTGGCCGCACAGACCCTCGCCCTGGTGTGCTGACCGCCACCCGTGGTGCTGCGCAGCGATTCGGGGGACCGTCGGCCGACGGCTAGACTGACCGGCGATTCCCACCCCGAACGTTTCCAGCCAGAACGCGGCCGGGACTGCCGCGCGCGCTCAGCCACGCGGCATACCGGCTCAGGTGGCTGACATCTCACAGAAGGTGACACACGCATGGCATCGACCAACGACCTCAAGAACGGCATGGTCCTCAACCTCGAGGGCCAGCTGTGGGCCGTCGTGGAGTTCCAGCACGTCAAGCCCGGCAAGGGCCCGGCCTTCGTGCGGACCAAGCTCAAGCACGTCCTGTCCGGCAAGGTGGTCGACAAGACGTTCAACGCGGGGCTCAAGGTCGAGACTGCCAATGTCGACCGTCGTGACATGCAGTACCTCTACAAGGACGGGACCGACTACGTCTTCATGGACGGGTCGACCTACGACCAGATCCACATCCCGGAGACCGTCGTCGGCGACGTCGCCAACTACCTCCTGGAGAACCAGAGCGCCCAGGTCGCGACGCATGAGGGCACCGTCCTCTACGTCGAGCTGCCCACGTCGGTCGTCCTCGAGATCACCTACACCGAGCCGGGCCTGCAGGGTGACCGCTCCACCGGTGGCACCAAGCCCGCCACCCTCGAGACCGGTGCGACGATCAACGTCCCGCTGTTCCTCGAGCAGGGCACCAAGGTCAAGGTCGACACCCGCGACGGCTCCTACCTCGGCCGCGTGAACTGAGTGGGCGCTCGCACCAAGGCACGAAAAAGGGCCATCGACCTCCTGTTCGAGGCCGAGAACCGTGGCCTGAACGCCCGCGACCTGCTCGCCGAGCGACTCGCGAAGCCGGTCACCGAGGCCCCGCTCAGCCAGTACACCTCCGACCTGGTCGAGGGTGTGGTCGCGCACTGGACCGACATCAACGAGCTGCTCGCGACCTACTCGCAGGGCTGGACCCTCGAGCGGATGCCCAGCGTCGACCGCGCGATCCTGCGCCTCGGGGCGTTCGAGGTGCTGTATGCCACCGAGGTGCCCGAGAGCGTCGCGATCGCCGAAGCCGTCGAGCTGGCCAAGAGCCTGTCCACGGACGACTCGCCGAAGTTCGTGAACGGCCTGCTCGGGCGCCTGGCCGAGGTCAAGCCCACCCTCGCCTGAGCCGTACGCACCGGACGACCAGGTGCGTCACGGCGGGCCGGTATGCCGCGTGGTCCCGGCACCGGGTAGAGTCACCGGCGAACGACATCCTTTAACGACCTGTCCTGTGAGGCAGGGAAGGAGGTCCTGACGCTGATGCGTCCTGACTTTGCTGCACCCTCGGCGGTTGAACCCGGTGTTCCCGCCTCCCTCTCCGTCGACGCCGTCGACCCCGTCGACGCCTCCGCGAACACCTCCGGTGACGACTCCCGCACCGTCATGACCGAGGCCGACGTGGCCCGCGTGCTGCGGCGCATCGCGCACGAGATCCTCGAGCACAACAAGGGCGCCGCCGACCTGGTCGTGCTGGGGATCCCGACCCGGGGGGTCGCGCTGGCACGCCGGCTGGCCGCCCTGATCGAGGAGGTCGAGGGCGTGCCGGTGGCAGTCGGTGCCCTCGACGTCACGATGCACCGTGACGACCTGCGCAGGCAGCCGACCCGCAGCCCGATGCACACCGACATCCCCGCCAGCGGGATCGACGACAAGGTCGTGGTGCTCGTCGACGACGTGCTCTACTCCGGGCGCACGGTCCGCGCCGCACTGGACGCGCTGTCCGACCTCGGTCGTCCGCGCATCGTGCGCCTCGCCGTCCTCGTGGACCGGGGTCACCGCGAGCTGCCGATCCGGGCCGACCACGTGGGCAAGAACCTGCCCACCTCGAGCACGGAGAAGGTGCGGGTGCGGCTCAGCGAACCCGACCAGGTCGAGGACCAGGTCACCATCGCCGGAGGGGATGCCCGATGACCGCCACCACGACCACAGCCGCCACCACCCACCCGACGCGCGAGCAGCAGCTGGGCACCCGGCATACCAAGCGGCACCTGCTGTCGTCCGCCGACCTGGGCCGCGAGCAGGTCCGGGCCATCCTCGACACCGCTGCGGAGATGCACGCCGTCCAGCAGCGCGAGGTCAAGAAGCTCCCGACGCTGCGTGGGCGCACGGTGGTGAACCTGTTCTTCGAGGACTCGACCCGCACGCGCAGCTCCTTCGAGATCGCCGGCAAGTGGCTGTCGGCCGACGTCATCAACATCAGTGGCAAGGGTTCGTCGACGTCCAAGGGGGAGTCGCTGCGCGACACCGTCCTGACCGTGGCCGCGATGGGGGTCGACGCCCTGGTGATCCGTCACCACGCGAGCGGCGCCGCTCACCAGGTCAGCCAGTGGGTCGACGCGCACGTCATCAACGCCGGGGACGGGATGCACGAGCACCCGACCCAGGCGCTGCTCGACGCCTACACGTTGGAGCGCCGCCTCGGTGACCTCGAGGGCCGGCACGTCGTCATCGTCGGCGACCTGACCCACTCACGCGTGGTGCGCTCCAACCTCATCACGCTCAGGACCCTCGGCGCCCGGGTCACCCTCGTCGCGCCGCCGACCCTGATGCCCAGCGGCATCACGACGTGGGCGCAGGCCGAGGGCTTCTCGCTGTCGCACGACTTCGACGCGGTGCTGCCGACAGCGGATGCGGTGATGATGCTGCGGGTCCAGCGCGAGCGGATGAGCGGCGGGTTCTTCCCGACGGCACGCGAGTACACCGTCGGCTACGGGCTGACCCGCGGGCGGCTCGATGTGCTCACGACGGCCAACCCCGATGCGGTCATCTGCCACCCGGGCCCGATGAACCGCGGGCTCGAGATCGCGGCCGACGCCGCCGACGGAGCCCAGTCACTCATCCTCGATCAGGTCAGTGCGGGCGTCGCGGTGCGGATGAGCGTGCTTTACCACTTGCTCGCCGGCAACGAGGGAGAGGACAGCTGATGACCACGTTGCTCGTCACCGGGGCAAACCTGCTGGGATCCGGGGCTCAGGACCTGCTCATCGAGGACGGCGTGATCACCGAGGTCGGGTCGATCCGCTCCGCCAAGGGGGCCGACGTGTTGGACGCCGACGGACTGGTCGCCCTCCCCGGTCTGGTCGACCTGCACACCCACCTGCGCGAGCCCGGTCGCGAGGACGCCGAGACGATCGCCTCGGGTTCGGCCGCCGCGGCGGTCGGCGGATTCACGGCGATCCTCGCGATGGCCAACACCAGTCCGGTCACGGACACCGCCGAGGCGGCCGAGCGCATCCTCGACCTGGGCCGGGCGACCGGACTGGTCGACGTCGTGCCGGTCGGCGCCGTCACCAAGGGCCTCGAGGGTGAGGAGCTCGCCGAGCTCGGCCTGATGCACCGGTCCAGGGCTGCGGTGACCGTCTTCTCCGACGACGGGCACTGCGTCCACAACGCCCGGGTGATGCGCCGGGCCCTCGAGTACGTCCGCGCCTTCGGCGGGGTCGTCTCCCAGCACGCCCAGGACCCGCACCTCGCGGGCCCCCACGCCTGCGCCCACGAGGGCGAGCTCTCGGGGCGTCTGGGTCTGCCGGGGTGGCCTGGCATCGCCGAGGAGTCGATCGTGGCTCGCGACGTCATGCTCGCCCGGCACACGGGCTCGCGCGTGCACGTCGCGCACGTCTCCACCGCGGGCACCGTCGAGGTGATTCGCTGGGCCAAGGCACAGGGCATCGCGGTGACCGCCGAGGTCACGCCGCACCACCTCGTGCTGACCACCGACCTGCTGGCGGGCTACGACCCGACCTACAAGGTGAACCCCCCGCTGCGTCCGCAGGAGGACGTCGACGCCCTGCGCGCTGCGCTGGCCGACGGCACCATCGACGCGGTCGCGACCGACCACGCCCCGCACGCCCGCCACGACAAGGAGCACGCGTTCGTCGACGCAGCTTTCGGCATGCTGGGGCTCGAGACGGCGCTCTCGGTGGTCAGCGACGTCATGGTCGGCGGCGGCCTGCTCGACTGGGCGGGCGTGGCCCGGGTGATGTCGGTGGCACCCGCGCGGATCGCAGGGCTGCGCTCGCACGGACAGCCGCTGTCCGCGGGTTCGCCGGCTCACCTGACCCTGGTCGACCCCACGGCGACGGTCACGGTCGACCGCGGCTCGTCGCTGTCGCTGTCCCGCAACAACCCCTGGCACGGCCGCACCCTGCGCGGTGCGGTTCACGCCACGGTCTTCGCCGGTCGCGTGACGGCCCAGAAGGGAGCCATCGCGTGACCCGTCTGCAAGCCGTGGGCGTGCTGCTCGTGGCGCTGGGCCTGATCTATGCCCTCCTGTATGCCGCGTGGCTGCGCAAGCGGCGCGCGCACGAGTCTGCAGCCATCGCCCTGGAGCGCAACCGCACGACGCGCGACCACGCCCTGGAGGCTCCTGCCCTCAAGGAGAAGCCCCCGCAGGTCATCGCGGAGGGAACGTACGTGAGCACCACCGCTGCGGAGAGCAGGCTGGAGCGGGTCACCGTGGAGGGCCTCGGCAACCGCGCCAAGGCAACCCTCATCGTCAGTCGCGGTGACGTCGACGAGCTGGTCCGCATCGACCGCCAGGGCGAGGCCACCGTCATCATCCCGGCTGCCCGCCTCATCTCCGCCCGTCGTGACCGCGGCATGGTCGGCAAGTTCGTGGGTGCCAACCGCCTCGTCGTGCTGCAGTGGCGGGCCGAGAACGGCGACATCTACGAGACCGGCTTCCTGCCCCGGTTCAAGGCAGACGTCGAACGCGTCGAGTCGGCCCTGTGGTGGCACACCGGGGACCAACCTGACCCCGGTGAGGGTGCCACGACCCAGCCTGACAAGGCGCCCACCGATCCCGAGACCGAAGGAAAGACGACACCATGAGCGCCGCTGCACACGGGTTCGACCTGGACCCTGCTCTCGACAGGGCCCCCGCCGTACTCGTGCTCGAGGACGGGCGCATCTTCCGGGGCGACACCTACGGCGCCACCGGTCAGACGGTGGGCGAGGCGGTCTTCTCCACCGGGATGACCGGCTACCAGGAGACCCTCAGCGACCCGAGCTACCACCGGCAGGTCGTCGTGATGACGGCACCCCACGTCGGCAACACGGGGGTCAACGACGAGGACGACGAGTCCGACCGGTTCTGGGTGGCGGGCTACGTCGTGCGCGACCCCGCCCTGCGCCCGTCCAACTGGCGCTCCCAGCGCTCGCTGGAGGACGCACTGGTCGACCAGGGAGTGGTGGGCATCAGCGGGATCGACACCCGGGCCCTGACCCGGCACCTGCGCGAGCGTGGCGCGATGCGGGTCGGCATCTTCTCCGGGGAGCGAGCCGGGCTGCCGGTGACCGAGCTGGTCAACGCCGTCCAGCGCGCTCCGCGGATGAAGGGTGCCGCGCTGGCGGCCGAGGTGAGCACCAAGCAGACCTACGTCGTGCCGGCGGTCGGGGAGCGCCGGTTCACCGTGGCCGCCCTCGATCTCGGGATCAAGGCGATGACCCCGACGCTGATGGCCCAGCAGGGCATCGAGGTCCACGTCCTGCCGGCCGCCTCGACGATCGAGGACATCCGCGCGGTGGGGCAGGACGGCCCCGACGGCGTGTTCTTCTCCAACGGACCGGGCGACCCGGCGACCGCGGACGCCGAGGTGGCTGTGCTGCGCCAGGTGCTCGACGAGCGGATCCCGTTCTTCGGCATCTGCTTCGGCAACCAGCTGCTCGGGCGGGCGCTGGGCTTCGGCACCTACAAGCTGAAGTACGGCCACCGGGGAATCAACCAGCCCGTGATGGACCGCAGCACCGGCAAGGTCGAGGTCACGGCCCACAACCACGGCTTCGCCGTCGACGCCCCGCTGGACGCAACCGTCGCCGCGCCCGCCGACGAAGCCGACGGCACGGCCTACGGACGGGTCCGGGTGTCGCACGTCTGCCTCAACGACGACGTGGTCGAAGGGCTGGAATGCCTTGACCTGCCTGCCTACTCGGTCCAGTACCACCCGGAGGCGGCCGCCGGCCCGCACGACGCGGGCTACCTGTTCGACCGGTTCGTGGAGCTCATGAGCAACAACGAGAAGGGAAACCGCGCCTGATGCCGAAGCGGGAAGACATCAAGAGCGTCCTCGTCATCGGGTCGGGGCCGATCGTCATCGGCCAGGCCTGCGAGTTCGACTACTCCGGCACCCAGGCCTGTCGGGTGCTGCGCGAGGAGGGCATCCGGGTGATCCTGGTCAACTCCAACCCGGCCACGATCATGACCGACCCGGAGTTCGCCGACGCGACCTACGTCGAACCCATCACTCCAGACATCGTCGAGGCGATCATCGCCCGCGAGCGTCCGGATGCGGTGCTCGCGACCCTGGGCGGCCAGACCGCCCTCAACTGCGCGATCTCCCTGCACGAGTCCGGAGTGCTGGAGAAGTACGACTGCCCGCTCATCGGTGCCAACGTCGAGGCGATCCAGCTCGGCGAGGACCGTGAGAAGTTCAAGGGCGTCGTCGAGCGCTGCGGGGCCGAGTCGGCGAAGTCCACGATCTGTCACACGATGGACGAATGCCTCAGTGCCGCAACCGAACTCGGCTACCCCGTCGTCGTGCGCCCGTCGTTCACCATGGGTGGTCTCGGGTCAGGCTTCGCCTACGACGAGAAGGATCTCCGGCGCATCGCCGGCGACGGCCTGCAGTACTCGCCGACCACCGAGGTGCTCCTCGAGGAGTCGATCACGGGCTGGAAGGAGTACGAGCTCGAGGTGATGCGCGACCACGTCGACAACGTCGTCGTGGTCTGCTCGATCGAGAACCTCGACCCGATGGGTGTGCACACCGGCGACTCGATCACGGTGGCCCCGGCGCTGACCCTGACCGACCGCGAGTACCAGCGGCTGCGCGACATCGGCATCGCCATCATCCGTGAGGTGGGCGTGGACACCGGCGGTTGCAACATCCAGTTCGCGGTGAACCCCGTCGACGGCCGGATCATCGTCATCGAGATGAACCCGAGGGTGTCGCGCTCGTCCGCGCTGGCCTCCAAGGCCACCGGGTTCCCGATCGCGAAGATCGCCGCGAAGATGGCGATCGGCTACACCCTCGACGAGGTGCCCAACGACATCACCCGCGAGACGCCGGCCAGCTTCGAGCCCAGCCTGGACTACGTCGTCGTCAAGGTGCCGAGGTTCGCGTTCGAGAAGTTCCCGGCGGCCGATCCCACGCTGACCACCACGATGAAGTCGGTGGGCGAGGCGATGTCGATCGGCCGCAACTTCACTGAGGCACTCCAGAAGGCGCTGCGCTCGATGGAGCGCAAGGACAGCACCTTCCACTGGGACGGCCCGACCCCGAGCGAGGACCAGGCCCGCACCTTCCTGCACGCCGCGAAGACGCCCACGGACGGGCGGATCGTCACCGTCCAGCAGGCGATGCGCGGCGGCCTGTCCGTCGAGGAGGTCCACGAGGCCACCGGCATCGACCCGTGGTTCCTCGACCAGATGGCCCTGATCAACGCCATTGCCGACCGCGTCGTCGCGGCCCCCGAGCTCACGCCGACGCTCCTGCGGCTGGCCAAGCGGCACGGCTTCAGCGACGTGCAGCTCGCCTCGCTGCGGGGCATGCCGGAGGCGGTCGTCCGCGGCGTGCGGCACGCCCTCGGGGTGCGCCCGGTCTACAAGACGGTCGACACGTGTGCGGCGGAGTTCGCCGCGACGACGCCGTACCACTACAGCACCTACGACGAGGAGACCGAGGTGGCGCCGCGTGAGAAGCCCGCCGTCCTCATCCTCGGCAGTGGTCCCAACCGGATCGGGCAGGGTGTCGAGTTCGACTACTCCTGCGTCCACGCCAGCTTCGCCCTGCGGGACGCCGGCTACGACACCGTCATGGTCAACTGCAACCCCGAGACCGTCTCCACCGACTACGACACGAGCAGTCGGCTCTACTTCGAACCACTGACCCTCGAGGACGTCCTCGAGGTCGTGCACGCCGAGCAGCAGGCCGGCCCGGTCGCCGGTGTCATCGTCCAGCTCGGCGGCCAGACGCCGCTGGGCCTGGCCAAGGCGCTCAAGGAGGCCGGCGTTCCCATCGTCGGCACCAGCCCGGAGGCCATCGACCTCGCCGAGGACCGCGGTGCCTTCGGACGCGTCCTCGCGGAGGCCCAGCTGCCGGCACCCAAGCACGGCACGGCCTACAGCGCTGCCGAGGCGGTCGAGGTGGCCCGCGAGATCGGGTACCCCGTCCTCGTGCGCCCGTCGTACGTCCTCGGTGGACGCGGCATGGAGATCGTCTACGACGACGAGACCCTGGCCACCTACGTCACCCGGGCCACCGTCGCGAGCCCCGAGCACCCCGTCCTCGTGGACAGGTTCCTCGACGACGCGATCGAGATCGACGTGGACGCGCTCTACGACGGCACCGACATGTACCTCGGCGGGATCATGGAGCACATCGAGGAGGCCGGCATCCACTCCGGCGACTCGGCCTGCACCCTGCCGCCGGTGACGCTGGGGGTGGCCGAGCTGGAGCGCGTCCGCGAGGCGACCCTCAAGCTGGCCGAGGGCATCGGCGTGCGCGGCCTGATGAACGTCCAGTTCGCGCTGGCCCAGGACATCCTCTACGTCCTGGAGGCCAACCCCCGCGCGTCCCGCACCGTCCCGTTCGTGGCCAAGGCGACCGGTGTGCCGGTCGCGAAGGCCGCGGCCAGGGTGATGCTCGGGGCCACCATCAAGGAGCTCCGCGAGGAGGGTCTGCTGCCACCGCACGGCGACGGCGGCTCGATGCCCAGCCACGCACCGGTGGCGGTCAAGGAGGCGGTGCTGCCCTTCAAGCGGTTCCGCACGCGCGACGGCCAGGTGGTCGACAGCCTGCTCGGCCCCGAGATGCGCTCGACGGGTGAGGTCATGGGCATCGACCAGGACTTCGGGACGGCGTTCGCCAAGGGAATGCTCGCGGCCGGTTCGGGACTGCCGCGCGAAGGCAGGATCTTCGTCTCGGTGGCCAACCGCGACAAGCGCGCGATGATCTTCCCGGTCAAGCGCCTGGCCGACCTCGGCTTCACCATCGTCGCCACGACGGGCACCGCGGATGTGCTGCGGCGCAACGGGATCCCGTCCCAGGTGGTCCACAAGCACAGCGAGCGAACGGCCGGTGACCAGAGCATCGTCGACCTCATCCTCGCGGGCGAGATCGCGATGGTCGTCAACACGCCGAGCGGTCCCAACGCGCGGGCTGACGGCTACGCCATCCGGGCCGCCACGACGTCGATGGACAAGCCGATCGTCACCACCGTGCAGGAGCTGGCGGCGGCCGTGCAGGGCATCGAGGCGCAGATGCACGGCGTGTTCACCGTGAAGCCGTTGCAGGAGCACGCCCGCGACCTGGACCTCTACGACACGGGCACTGGAGTGGGCACGACCAAGGGAGGGACCGCGTGAGCGCGACCACGCGGCACACCTCGCAGGGCAGTGGCGTCGTGCAGGTGACCGGCGAGCTCATCGCGACCCGACGCGTCGGCGCGTACCACCACCTCACCTTCGTGGCCCCCGGACTGGCCGAGCTGGCCCATCCGGGTCAGTTCGTGGCCCTCGCGGTGGGGGGCGACACCAGCGCCACCCTGTTGCGCCGGTGCTTCTCGATCCACAAGGTCAGCCCGTCGGGCACCTACGGCGGCACCGTCGACGTCGTCATCTCGGCGGTGGGGCCGGGCACCCAGTGGCTCAGCACGCTGCGCGCCCACGACGAGGTCGACATCGTCGGGCCGCTCGGTCGGCCCTTCCCGCTGCCCAAGGAGGCGGTGGCGTGCGTGCTCGTCGGAGGCGGCTACGGCAGCGCGCCGCTGTTCTGGCTGGCCGAGGCGCTGCGCGCCCGGGGCTGCCACGTCGAGATGGTCCTCGGGGCGGCCACCGAGTCCAAGCTGTTCGGCGTCGTGGAGGCGCGCCGGTACGCCGACGGTGTCTCGGTGACGACCGATGACGGTTCGGCAGGCACCAAGGGCTGGGTCTCCGACGTGCTGCCGGAGGTCATCCGGCGCACCGGTGCGGGGGTCGTCTACGGCTGCGGACCCATGGGGATGCTCAAGTCCATCACGGACGTCGCCGCCGCCGAGGGCGCGGTCGCCCAGGTGGCGGTCGAGGAGTCGATGGCGTGCGGCGTCGGCGTCTGCATGACCTGCGTCATGCCCGTCACGGGCAACGACGGGGCCACCCGGATGGTGCGTTCCTGCGTCGAGGGTCCGGTGTTCCGCGGTGACCGCGTCCGGTGGGACGCCTTCGTCGACGGGGTATGCCGGGTGCCCACCGACACCGTCGGCGCACCCCGGGTGGGTGGTCACTGATGTCGGTCGACATGTCGGTGCGGCTCGGGTCGGTGACGCTGCCGAGCCCGATGATGACGGCGTCGGGCTGCGCGGCGAACGGTCGCGAGCTGGCGCGGTTCTTCGACATCCGCGAGCTGGGCGCGTTCGTCACCAAGTCCGTGATGGCCGACGCCCGATCGGGGCGGGGTACGCCGCGCATGGCCGAGACCCCTGCCGGGATGCTCAACTCGATCGGCCTCCAGGGGCCCGGCATCTCCGCCTTCGTCGACAAGGACCTTGCCTGGCTCAAGCAAGCCGGTGCCCGGACGTTGGTCTCCATCGCGGGCAACACCAGCGGCGAGTTCGCCGACGTGGCTGCGGCCCTGCGGGCGAGCGACGCCTTCGATGCGGTGGTGGGCGTGGAGGTCAACATCTCCTGTCCCAACGTCGCCAACCGCGGCCTCGTGTTCGCGTGCGACCCGATGGCCAGTGCCAAGGTCGTCGCGCTGGTGCGCGAGCAGCTGCCGCGGGACATCCCCATCTTCGCCAAGCTCACTCCCGATGTGACCGACATCGTCGGTGTGGCCCAGGCCTGCGTGAAGGCGGGCGCCGACGGGCTGACCATGATCAACACGTTGCTGGGCATGGTCATCGACACCGACCGGCTGCGGCCACAGGTGGCTGGGGTGACGGGCGGCCTGTCGGGGCCCGCCATCCGGCCGGTGGCGGTCCGCGCCATCTGGCAGACCCGGGCGGCGATGCTGGAGGGGCGCCTGCCGACGGTGCCGATCATCGGGGTCGGGGGAGTGCGCACGGGGCGTGACGCCCTTGAGCTGGTCGCGGCTGGTGCCAGCGCGGTCCAGGTGGGCACCGCCACCTTCAACGACCCCAGCGCGCCGGTGCGAGTGGGTCGTGAACTGGCAGAACTGTTGCAGGACAAGGGATTCGAGCGGCTCACCGATGCAGTCGGTGTCGCCCACGGGAGGTTGGCGTGACCATGACTGAGTTGACGTTCGGACAACGGCTGCGCGGGGCGATGGATACCCATGGCCCCCTGTGTGCGGGGATCGACCCGCACCGCGCCCTGGTCGAGTCGTGGGGACTCGGTTACGACGTCGATGGGCTGGCTGCCTTCACTGACACGTGCGTCGAGGCCTTTGCCGGGCACGTCGGGGTGGTGAAGCCGCAGTCGGCGTTCTTCGAGGTGTTCGGGTCGCGGGGCGTAGCCATCCTGGAGCGCGCCATCCTCGCCCTGCGTGAGGCCGGCACGCTGGTGATCCTCGACGCCAAGCGTGGCGACATCGGCTCGACCATGGCGGCGTACGCCGAGGCCTACCTCGGCAAGGACGCGGTGGCGCCCGCCGATGCCGTCACGGTGAGCCCCTACCTGGGGTTCGAGTCCCTGCGGCCCGCTCTCGACCTCGCGGCCCAGACCGGACGAGGCGTCTTCGTCCTGGGTCTGACCTCCAACCCGGAGGGCCGCTCCGTCCAGCACGCCCGGCTGCGGGACGTCAGCGTCGCGGAGTCCATGGTGGCCGGTGCGGCAGGCGAGAACGCCGCGGCCCGGGAGCGCGGCGAGCTCGGCAGCGTGGGGCTCGTGGTCGGGGCGACGGTCGGCTCTGCGGTTCAGGAGCTCGGCCTCGACCTCGCGGGGGCCACGGCACCCCTGCTCGCGCCGGGGGTGGGCGCCCAGGGCGGGACGAGCGAGGACCTGCGGCGTGTGTTCGGGGACGCCCTCCCCAACGTTCTGCCGGCCAGCAGTCGTGACGTCCTCAGCTCCGGGCCCGACGTGGCGGCCCTGCGTGACCGCGCCATCCGCACGAACGAGTCCCTGGCCGCCCTCCTGCGCTGAGCCCTCCTGCGTTGAGCGCGGCCCTGGCCGTGCCGAGCCCGGTCGGGGACACGGGGACGCGCTGCTGTGACCGGCGCCATGGAACCTCGACGGGAAACCCGGCGGCGCGGTTGCTAGAGTCGGAAGAGATCACCCAGACACGAACCCGTGCCGAACCGCTTGCGCAAGGAGTACCACCGTGGCCCTTCCCCCGTTGACCCCGGAGCAGCGTGCGGCGGCCCTCGAGAAGGCTGCGGTCGCCCGCCGCGAGCGAGCTGCGGTGAAGAACCGGCTCAAGTACGCCCAGGGTTCGCTCAAGGAGGTCATTGCCGACGGCAAGGCCAACGAGGTCGTCGGCAAGATGAAGGTCTCGGCGCTGCTCGAGTCGATGCCCGGCGTGGGCCGGGTCCGGGCCCGCCAGATCATGGAGGAGGTCGGCATCTCCGAGAGCCGACGCGTCCGCGGCCTCGGTGCCAACCAGATCTCCGCGCTGCTCACCCGCTTCGACGAGGCGTGAGCCGACCCGCTTCCGTCGGCGAGGACCGCCCCCGGCGGCTCGTCGTCCTCGCTGGACCCACCGCTGTGGGCAAGGGCACCCTGTCCGCCCATGTCCGCGACAACTTCCCCGAGGTCTGGCTCTCGGTCAGCGCCACCACCCGCCGCCCGCGGCCCGGCGAGGTCGAGGGCGTTCACTACCACTTCGTCGACGAGGCCGAGTTCTCGCGGATGGAACAGGCCGGTGAGCTGCTGGAGTCTGCCGTCGTGCATGGTCGCAACCACTACGGGACCCCCCGCGCTCCGGTGGAGCTGGCGCTGCGCGAGCACAAGATGGCCCTGTTGGAGATCGACCTCCAGGGGGCCCGCCAGGTCCGGGCCACCATGCCCGAGGCCCTGTTCGTCTTCCTCGCCCCGCCCAGCTGGGACGAGCTCGTCCGTCGGCTGGTCGGTCGCGGCACCGAGGACGAGGAGGAGCGGAGTCGTCGGCTGGACACCGCGAAGGTCGAAATGGCCGCCGAGGACGAGTTCGACGTGACCATCGTCAACGACGACGTTCGTCGTGCGGCCGAAGAACTCGTATCATTGATGCGATCGCACTGACGCCAGCGTCTGCGCAACACCAAGCTGCACCTGACCACAGCTGCGCCTGACCAACACCTGAGCTACCAACAGATAGTGAGTACCCCCCGTGTCTGGAACCGTCGCCAACCCGATCGGCATCACCAACCCGCCGATCGACGACCTGCTCACCAAGGCCGACTCCAAGTACGCCCTGGTCATCTACTCGGCCAAGCGCGCCCGCCAGATCAACGCGTACTACAGCCAGCTGCAGGAGGGCCTGCTCGAGAACGTCGGCCCGCTCGTCGACAGCCAGGTGCACGAGAAGCCGATGTCGATCGCCCTGCGCGAGATCAACGAGGGCCTGGTCATCTCCACGCCGATCGAGAGCTGAGCCCGGACGCGGGCCGGACGAGGGCAGGGGACAGGGGCGCCGTGGCGCGCATCGTCCTGGGTGTCAGCGGCGGGATAGCGGCCTACAAGGCGTGCTCGCTGCTGCGCCTGTTCACCGAGGCTGGCCACGACGTCACCGTGGTGCCGACCGAGTCCGCCCTGCAGTTCGTCGGAGCCTCCACGTGGGAGGCGCTGTCGGGCAAGCCCGTGCACACCGGAGTCTGGGACTCGGTGCACGAGGTGCCACACGTCCGCCTCGGACAGACCGCCGACCTGGTCGTCGTCGCGCCGGCCACCGCCGACCTGCTCGCGAAGGCCGCGCACGGCCTGGCCGGCGACCTGCTCACCAACGTCCTGCTGACCGCGCGGTGCCCCGTCGTCATGGCGCCGGCGATGCACACCGAGATGTGGGACCACGCGGCCACCCAGGCCAACGTCTCCATCTTGGCCGAACGCGGCATACACATCATCCCGCCCGCGTCGGGGCGCCTCACCGGCGCCGACACGGGGCCGGGCCGCCTCCCCGAACCCGAGACGTTGTATGCCGTGTGCGAGCGGATCCTCGCCCACCCCGCGCCCCACATCGGTGTTGGAAGCGAAACGACCGGATATCCGGAAGCTTCGGCACGCACTCCCGCCACGACCTCCGAGCTTGAAGGGCGCACGGTGGTCATCACCGCGGGAGGGACCCGGGAGCCGATCGACCCGGTGCGGTTCCTGGGCAACCGCAGCTCGGGCAAGCAGGGCTACGCCCTCGCCCTGGTGGCCGCCCGGCGCGGGGCGACCGTGACCCTGCTCGCCGCCAACACCTCCCTGCCCGCGCCGGCGGGAGTGACGGTGGTGCCGGTCTCCACCGCGCTCGAGCTGCAGGCGGCGGTGGAGGTGGCTGCCAAGGACGCCGACGTCGTCGTGATGGCCGCTGCCGTGGCCGACTTCCGACCGGCGCACTACGCGGACGCCAAGATCAAAAAGACGTTCGGTGCCCCCGGCGGCCCCGAGGCGCAGTCCGCGCCGACCATCGAGCTGGTTCGCAACCCCGACATCCTCGCCGGTCTGGTGGAGTCGCGCGGTGAGGAGGCCAGTCCTGTCATCGTCGGGTTCGCCGCCGAGACCGGCGACGACGAGGGCGGGGTCCTCGAGCACGGCCGCGACAAGCTGGCTCGCAAGGGCTGCGACCTGCTCGTCGTGAACGAGGTGGGCGCCGACAAGACCTTCGGCCAGGACGACAACACCGTCCACATCCTGCGGCTGGGGTCCAGCCACGTGACCGACGCCGGGCCGGCGTCCAAGGAGCTGGTTGCCGCCGCAGTGTGGGACGCCGTCCAGGAGATCCTCTGACCTAGGTACACTCTCGGGGTCGCGCGGCCTGTCGCCGCAGCGGCCAGCATCGTCAGCATTCGCTGCTCCAAAGGAGAAATGAGTGTCCGCTCGCCTGTTCACGTCCGAGTCCGTCACCGAGGGCCACCCGGACAAGATCTGTGACCAGATCTCCGACGCGATCCTCGACGCCATGCTCGACCAGGACCCGGGCAGCCGGGTCGCGGTGGAGACAATGGTGACGACCGGCCTGGTCCATGTGGCTGGCGAGGTCACCACCGAGGCCTACGTCGAAATCCCCAAGATCGTGCGCGACACCGTGCTCGGCATCGGCTACGACTCCTCCACCAAGGGCTTCGATGGCGCCTCCTGCGGTGTCGAGGTCTCGATCGGCCAGCAGAGCCCCGACATCGCCCAGGGCGTCGACACGGCGTACGAGAACCGCACTGGTGGCGTCGACCCGCTGGACAAGCAGGGTGCCGGCGACCAGGGCCTGATGTTCGGCTACGCCTGCGAGGACACCGCCGAGCTGATGCCGCTGCCGATCCACCTCGCGCACCGGCTGGCCGAGCGACTCACCACCGTCCGCAAGAGCGGCGAGGTCGCCTACCTGCGCCCTGACGGCAAGACCCAGGTGACCATCGGCTACGACGGCGACAAGGCCGTCCGGCTCGACACCGTCGTCCTGTCCACCCAGCACGCCGAGGACATCTCGCTCGACGGACTGCTCGCACCCGACATCATCGAGCACGTGATCAAGCCCGTCCTGGCCGAGCTGGCCGACGAGGGCACCGAGCTCGACCTCTCCGACTACCGCACGTTGATCAACCCGACCGGCAACTTCGTCATCGGCGGGCCGATGGGCGACGCAGGGCTCACCGGTCGCAAGATCATCGTCGACACCTACGGCGGCATGTCCCGCCACGGTGGCGGCGCGTTCTCCGGCAAGGACCCGTCGAAGGTCGACCGCTCAGCCGCCTATGCCATGCGCTGGGTCGCCAAGAACGTCGTGGCTGCGGGCCTAGCCCGGCGCTGCGAGGTCCAGGTCGCCTACGCCATCGGCAAGGCCCAGCCGGTCGGCCTCTACGTCGAGACCTTCGGCACCGAGAGCGTGCCGGTCGACAAGATCCAGTCCGCGATCTCGAAGGTCTTCGACCTGCGGCCGGGCGCGATCGTTCAGGACCTCGACCTGCTGCGCCCCATCTACAAGCCGACGGCGGCCTACGGCCACTTCGGCCGCACCCAGGCGGGCCACGTGGAGAACCCCTTCACGTGGGAGCGCACGGACCGCATCGACGCGCTGCAGAAGGCCGTCAAGGACTGACGGCCCCCTCCGCTAGGTTCGCTCCCGTGAGCGGACAGGAGGGCGAGACCGAGCAGCTGGAGCTGATCCGCTCCACGCTGCCGCGGACCCGCACGCCTCGCACCGAAGCCACCGCGTCCACTGACCCGGTGGCTTCGGTCGTCGTCGACACGGGCCTGGCCCACCTCGACCGACCCTTTGAGTACCTCGTGCCCGAGGCGATGGCCGACAAGGCCGTGCCCGGCACCCGGGTGAAGGTGCGCTTCGCCGGCCAGGACCTCGACGGCTTCCTCGTGGCGCGGGCGGCTGCCGCCGAGCACGAGGGACGGCTTGCGCCGATCCGGCGGGTCGTGTCGCCCGAGCCGGTGCTACGGCCCACCCAGCTCAGGGTCGCCACCGCGGTCGCGGCGCGCTGCGCGGGCTCGCTCGGTGATGTGCTCCGGCTCGCGGTCCCCCCGCGGCACGCCGCAGCGGAGAAGGCGCTTGCGCTGGAGCCTCCGACCCCCGACCCCCTTCCCCAGGTGAGCGGTCCGGGAGGCGTCTGGGACAGGTATGCCGCGGGGCCGGCATACCTGTCGCGGCTGGCGGCGGGGGAGTCGCCAGCGGCCTCGTGGCTGGCCGCACCCAGCTCGGACCCGGCGCAGGACTGGCCGTCGGCGCTGGCGGCGGCAGCGGCCGCCACCCTCGCGGGCGGGCGGGGCAGTGTCCTCGTCGTGCCGGACCACCGCGACGTCGGGCGCGTGGACGCGGCCCTCACCGAGGTGCTCGGCCCCGGGCGTCACGTGCGGCTCACGGCTGACCAGGGACCGCAGGCGCGCTACACCGCATGGCTCAAGGTCCTGCGTGGCCACGTGTCCGTGGTCGTGGGCACCAGGGCGGCGGCTTTCGCGCCGGTGCGCGAGCTCGGGCTCGTGGCATGGTGGGACGACGGCGACGACCTGCTGGACGAGCCCAGGTCGCCCTACCCCCACGTCCGCGACGTGCTCCTCACCCGCGCGGCCGTCGAGGGAGCCGCAGTCCTCTCGGGAGGGTTCACGCGCACCGTGGCCGTGCAGCGGCTCGTCGACTCCGGCGAGCTGCGGACCATCACGGGCGGTGGCCTGCGCGGCGCTTCCCCCCGGGTGCAGGTGGCCGGCGAAGGAGTCGAGGTCGAGCGTGATGCTGCGGCGGCCTCGGCGCACCTGCCTTCCCTCGCCTGGCGGACTGCCAAGGCTGCCCTCGAGTCCGGCCCCGTCCTCGTGCAGGTGCCGCGTCGCGGCTACGTCCCCTCCCTTTCCTGCCAGACCTGCCGCACCGCCGTGCGATGCGGGCACTGCGCCGGCCCAGTCGCCCTGGGCTCCCGTCAGGCCGAGCCGGCCTGCCGCTGGTGCGGGCGAGGGGTCGGGCGGTTCGAGTGTCGGCACTGTGGTGGCCGCGAGCTGCGCTCGTCGGTGGTCGGCGCACGTCGGACGGCCGAGGAGCTGGGCAGGGCGTTCCCGGGGGTTCCGGTGCATACCTCCGGGGCCGGTGCCGTGCTCGACCGCGTGGCGGCCGTGCCGTCCCTCGTCATCGCCACACCCGGTGCCGAACCCGTGGCCGACGGGGGGTATGCCGCGTGTCTGCTCCTCGACGCCTGGGCCAGCCTCGACCGCCCCACCCTGGATGCGGGGGAGGAGGCGTTGCGTCGCTGGGTGGCCGCTGGCGCCCTGACGCGTGGTGCGGCAGCGGGGGGCCAGCTGGTGCTGTGCGGTGCCCCCACCCACACGACGCTGCCGGTCGTCGAGGCCCTGGTCCGGTGGGACCCCGCCTGGTTCGCGGCCCGGGAGCTCGCCGAACGCCACGAGCTCTCGCTGCCCCCGACCGTGGCGATGGCAGCTCTGACCGGTGACCGCCGCGCTCTCGAGGCAGCCCTGCGGCTGGCCCACCTGCCGGCCGCGGTGGACCAGCTCGGTCCGCTGCCGGTGGCCGACGATGCCGTCCGCGTCCTGCTGCGTGCCCCGCTCGAGCAGCGCCCCGCCCTGACCGCGGCCCTGGTCGCGATGAAGGCCGTGCGAAGCGCCCGCAAGGAGAAGGCCAGCATCCAGGTCCGGATGGATCCGCGCGACCCCGCCACCTGACGTGGCGGATTGCGGTCACCTGCGACCCGGCTCAGACCTATCCTGAGGCGGTGGACTACACAGCGACCCTGGTGCTGCACGTTCAGGGCCGATCCCCTCGGTGGCTCTCACCCGTGGTCACCCTCGACGGGCAGGTTCTGCCCCGAGGCGTGGGCTCGCGGGAGCTGCAGGTCTCCGCAGGCGAGCACGTCCTGACCGCACCGTCGCTGGTATCGGACCACCGGAAGGCCGAGCACCGATTCCGGCTCGAGCCCGGTCAGCGGCTGGAGCTGTGGTACGCCCCACCCGTGCAGCAGCTGTACTTCGACGGGCGTTTCGGGACGTCTCCCCAGCCGCCCCCGGGACTGCGGATGGTGACAGTCCTCTTCGTGGCCTACCTCGTGGTCGGGCTGCTGGTGACCTACCTGCGCTGAGCCAGGAGCGTGGCGAGTGCTGGAGGCAGACGGCCTCGAGCGGAGACCGGGGGCAGCGTCCACGTCGGCCCACCTAGACTCTGAGCCGTGTCGATCCAGAACATCCGCCTCTTCGGTGACCCCGTCCTGCGCACCCCGGCCGAGCCCGTCGTCGACTTCGATCGCGAGCTGCGGCAGCTGGTCAAGGACCTGACCGAGACGATGATCGACGCCCCCGGAGCGGGACTCGCCGCGCCGCAGATCGGGGTGGGGCTGCGGGTGTTCACGTATTGGGTGGATGGCGAGCTCGGCCATCTCGTGAACCCCGACCTCGACCTCTCGACCGAGCGCCAGGACGGCGAGGAGGGCTGCCTGTCCTTTCCCGGCCTGCGGTTCGAGACGCCACGCGCGCTCCGGACCGTGGCCAAGGGTTTCAACCAGTTCGGTGAGCCCGTCGTGATCGAGGGCTCGGAGCTGCTGGCCCGGTGCCTGCAGCACGAGACCGACCACCTCGACGGGATCCTGTTCATCGACCGGATGGACCGCGAGCAACGCAAGGTGGCCATGAAGGCGATTCGCGAGGCGCAGTGGGCCGGCGGCGACACTCCTGTCGTCAAGGTCAGCCCGCATGCCACCTTCGGCCGGGGGATGTGATGCGGCTGGTCTTCGCAGGCACACCCGAGCCGGCACTGCCGTCGCTCGAAGCCTTGATCGCCTCTCCGCACGAGGTCGTCGCCGTGGTGACCCGTCCCGACGCGCGGGCCGGCCGTGGTCGCGGCGTGGCGAAGTCGCCCGTGCGCCTTCGAGCCGAGGAGCTCGGCATCGAGGTGCTGACCCCCGACCGCCCGCGCGACCCCGACTTCCTCGAGCGCCTGCGGGCATTGGCCCCCGACGCCTGCCCGGTGGTGGCCTACGGTGCCCTCCTCCCGCAGGCGGCTCTGGACATCCCTCGGCACGGCTGGGTCAACCTGCACTTCTCCCTGCTGCCCGCATGGCGGGGGGCCGCACCGGTGCAGCACGCCGTGATGGCCGGCGACGAGGTGACCGGGGCCTCGACCTTCCTGATCGAGGCGGGACTCGACACGGGGCCCGTCTTCGGGCTGATGACGGAGCGGATCCGCCCGCGTGACACCGCGGGAGACCTGCTCGGCAGACTTGCCGAGGGTGGAGCGGGCCTGCTCGTCGCGACCATGGACGGCATCGCCGACGGCGCCCTGACCCCCGTGCCGCAGGCGGTCGACGGGGTCTCGCTCGCGCCCAAGATCGACGTCGAGGACGCGCGGGTGCGCTGGGAACGACCCTCCGCGGCGGTGGACCGGCAGGTGCGTGGGTGCACCCCCGCGCCGGGCGCGTGGTCCACCTTCCGTGGAGCACGCGTTGGGCTGCTGCCCGTCCACCTCGACGAGGGGTATGCCGGGCCGCAGCTGGCACCGGGAGAAGTCGCCGCCGGAAAGCGCGATGTCCACGTGGGCACCGCCAGCGGGCCGGTCAGGCTCGGCGACGTGCGTCCGCACGGCAAGAAGCAGATGGCCGCGGCTGACTGGGCGCGAGGGGTCCGCATCGACGCAGGAGAACGGTTCAGCCATGAGTGACCAAGGACCACGCGGACCTCGTCGGGGCGACGACGGGGGCCGCCGCAACGCGAAGGGTCGTCAACGCCCCGAGCGCACTCACGGCGACAGGGAGCGCTCTGCGCAGCGGCCCAGCGAACGCAACCGCAGCAGCGACCCGCAGCGCCTCGCGGCCTACACGGTCCTGCGCGCCGTCGCGGAGGGGGCCTACGCCAACCTCGAGCTCCCGAAGGTGTTGCGCGACAGGGGGATCAGCGGCCGAGATGCCGCGTTCACGACTGAGCTCGTCTACGGCGCCGTGCGGATGCACGGGCTCTACGACCCCGTCATCAGCGTGGCGGCGGGGCGACCGGTGACCAAGATCGACCCCAATGTCCTGGACACGTTGCGGCTCGGCGCCCACCAGCTGCTCGGCATGCGGGTGCCGACCCACGCAGCCGTCGACGAGACGGTGGGGCTCGCGCGCAAGGTCAACGGCGCTGGCGCAGCAGGGTTCGTCAACGCAGTCATGCGTCGGATCAGCGAACGTGACCTCGACGCCTGGCTCTCGGAGGTCGTGCCGGCCGGCGACCTGACCGCCAGGTTGGCCGTCGAGCAGTCCCACCCGGAGTGGATCGTCAAGGCACTGCGTGCTGCGCTGCTCGGCCACGGCGCCGCGACGGCCGACACCGTCGACGCGGAGCTGGTCGCTCTTGTGACGTCGGACAACGCCGCGGCGAAGGTGTCCCTCGTGGCCCGGCCGGGACTGGCCACGGTGGCCGAGCTCGTGGACGCGGGCGCCGCGGCCTCCCGGCTCTCGCCCCTTGGTGCGATCCTCGACGGAGGTGACCCGGGCGGCATACCCGCTGTGCGTGAGGGGCGGGCGGCGGTCCAGGACGAAGGATCGCAGCTCGTCGCACTGGCCTTGGCTGCTGTACCGATCGAGACCGACCGGCCCGAGCAGTGGCTCGACCTGTGCGCCGGTCCGGGGGGAAAGGCGGGCCTGCTGGCGGGTCTGGCCATCGAGGCGGGCGCCGACCTCACGGCCAACGAGGTCAGCGAGCACCGCACCGACCTGGTCCGTCAGACTCTGCGTCCCGCGATCGCGCGGGCGACGCAGGCCGGTCTCACCGTCACGGTGCGGACCGGAGATGGTCGGACGGTCGGCGAGGACGAGCCCGATCGCTACGACCGCGTGCTGGTCGATGCTCCATGCACGGGTCTCGGTGCCCTGCGTCGCCGCCCCGAGGCCCGGTGGCGTCGCACCCCTGCTGACCTCGCCGACCTCGGCAAGCTTCAGCGCGAGCTGCTCGCCTCGGCCATCGACGCCACGGCGCCCGGTGGAGTCGTCGCCTACGCCACCTGCAGCCCGCACCTGGCCGAGACGTCGTTCGTCGTGGGTGACGTGACCAAGCGCCGATCGGACGTGGAGCTCCTCGACGCCCGCGACTTCGTCCGTGACAGCGATGGTGCCGTCGTGGTCGTCCCCGGCACCGGCCCCACGGTGCAGTTGTGGCCGCACCTGCACGGCACCGACGGCATGTTCCTGGCTCTCCTGCGCAAGAAGGGGTGACCGAAGCACCGAGCTGCTCGTGGCGGCGCAGGCAGGAGGTACAAGTGGGAGGTGCAAGCGGGCGGTCCAGGCGGCCGGGCAGGCGGGCGCTGCGCGCGGTTCGGCTAGGGTCGCCGGTATGCCGGTGACCTTCCGCCCGATGCTCCTCGAGGACGCGCTCGGGGTGGGGGCCATGCACCACCAGGCGTGGGTGGACACCTACGGGGCCGAGCTGCCCGAGGGCTACTTCGCCACGTGGACCGTCGACGACGCCATCCAGCGCTGGCGGGACCTGTTGGCTGCACCGACCCCAGCGGGGACGAAACGCCTCGCGGCGGTCGAGCGCCGGGACGAGGGCGAGACGATCTGCGGACTCGTGGCGGCCGGAGCCTCCCGGGACCCGGCCGGGCGACCGCGGAGCACCCGGCCCGCGGAGCTGTGGGCGCTCTACGTCGCGGCACCCCGCCTTGGCACCGGGCTCGGCCAGCAGCTCCTCGACGCCGTGCTCGAGCCACAGGAGCCAGCCGAGCTCTGGGTCTTCCGCGGCAACCCACGAGCGCGTGCCTTCTACACCCGCAACGGCTTCGCACCGGATGGTGCGACCTACGTCGACGACCGCTTTCCCGACCTTCCCGAAATCAGGTTGGTCCGCTGACCCCGTCGGAATAGCGATCGGTGGCAGCCGGTTTGCCCACAGGTGAGCACACCAGCGCTGTCCGTCCTCGACCTCGTCCCCGTCCGCAGCGACCAGACCACGGGTGACGCGCTGGCCGCGACCCGGTCGCTGGCCCGGGTGGCGGACCGCTACGGTTACCGCCGCTACTGGCTGGCCGAGCACCACAACATGCCCGCCGTGGCGGCAACGAACCCGCCGGTCCTCATCGCGATGGTGGCGGCGGCAACGCAGCGGATCCGAGTCGGTTCAGGCGGGGTCATGCTGCCCAACCACGCACCCCTGGTCGTGGCCGAGCAGTTTGCCCTGCTGGAAGCGGCTCACCCGGGGCGCATCGACCTAGGGATCGGACGTGCCCCCGGCACCGACCCGGTGACGAGCTACGCGCTGCGACACGGCGCCGGCGGCGTCGACCAGGACGCGGTCCAGCGGTTCCCCCAGTACGTCGACGACGTCATCGCACTGATGTCCCCAGAGGGGGTCGGCATCAGAGCCGGCGGCGAGGTCCATACGTTGCGCGCCACTCCTCGCGCAGCCTCGGCACCCGACGTCTGGCTGCTCGGCTCGTCCGACTACTCGGCGCGCCTGGCCGCCGAGCGCAGCCTGCCGTACGTCTTCGCCCACCACTTCTCCGGCCGCGGCACGGCGGCAGCCCTCGACCTCTACCGCACCCGCTACACCCCGTCGGCCGCGCATCCCGAGCCACGCACCTTCCTCACCGTCAACGTCGTGGTGGCGCCCACCCAGGCCGAAGCCGAGCGACTCGCCCTGCCGAACCTCGCATCGATGGTGGCGCTGCGGACCGGCGGACCACTGGCTCCCCAGCTGCTCGTCGAGCAGGCAGAGGAGGCAGGCACCGCGGACGCACACCGCGGCCTTGCCGCCGAGATGCGTCAGCGTTGGGTCGTGGGCACCCCTGATGCCGTCGCCGAGCAGCTCACCGCCCTCGCGACCGAGTACGACGTCGACGAGGTGATGGTGCACCCGGTCGCCGGAGCCGTGGTCGGCACGCCCGCAGCCCTCGCCCCGGCCCGTGAGGCGACCCTGGCGCTGCTGGCCGCGGCCTTCGCTCGGCAGGTGGCGTAGGTCGAGCAGGCGGCGTCAGTCGGCACGCGACGTGCCCCGAGCCGCCAGTTCTGGCCTCAGCCCGGCCTTCCGAGACGATCGAGCACCTCGTCGATGAGGTCGACGTGGGGGCGCTCTCCAAGGGCCTCGTGCATCGCCCTGGCCTGACGCAGGTGCGTCTCGGCGTCCGGTCGCACCAGGTGAACGCCGACCATGCCGATCGCGCGCTCGAGGGCTGCGTCGAGAGCCGTCGAGGCCATGGTCTGGGCATGGCCCCGAGCTGCTGTCAGGGCCGCGTCGGCCGCGCGCGGGTCGCCAGCCAAGGCGTGCGCCTCCGCGAGGCTCAGCTCGACCAGCGCGATCCCCGGGGCGTTGTCCGGCCTGATCGTGAGCATTTCCCTGGCACTACTGATCCGTCGGACCGCCTCGTCGCCGTCTCCCCGCTGCAGCGCTGCCTGCCCGAGGTGGAGCTCGCAGTAGCCGGCATCGACCTCGTGCGCAGCCATCTCGGAACGCAGGTACAGCCCCTGGGCCTCGCGCACGAGGGCCTCGCCCTGGACCAGGCGCTGGCGACGGATGTGCAGGTCTCCGAGGATGCGGCGACGTCCGGCCTCCTCGTCGGGGTCGGGATCGGGGATGGCCAGCAGGCGCAACGCCGTCGCATCGTCGCCGGTCTCGATCGCCACCTGCGCGCGTTGGTGTCGGGCGATCGCCGTGGTCGGTTCCTCTCCGAGAACGGCAGCAGCGTCGACATACCTGCCGAGCCCGATCAGCGCGCCACCTCGCAGGATCAGATCCGTGTCGCCCAGACTGGGTCGCAGTCGAGCGGGTAGCACCGGGTGGTCGAGGAGCTGCAGGGCCCGGACGTACTGCCCCGTGAGAACGGCACTCGTGGCGCGGACCCGGTTCCCCACCACGCGATACGGCCAGGGCGGCTGGGGGTGGTCCAGGACCTGGTCGTGGTGGCCCAGCAGGAGCAGGCGGTTCATCTCGGCGAGCTTGCGTCTGGCGATCCGGTCGGTGACGGCAGCCCAGACGAAGGTTGCGACGGAGACCGCGAGCAGCACGATGCCCAGCGCCCCGAGTGTCAGGAGTGCCTCCATGGGCCGATTGTGCAGGCTCACTGCGCGATGGGTCCCACGGTCACGGCAAGGCCGATCCGTTCGGACGAGGCTGCCTCGATTAGGGTTGGCGCCGTGCAGATCTCGCCGAGCATCCTGTCCGCCGACTTCGCGAACCTCGCGAGCGAGCTGGGCCGCATCGCCAATGCCGACTGGGCCCACGTCGACGTAATGGACGGCCACTTCGTGCCCAACCTCACCCTCGGCCTGCCTGTCGTCGAGGCCCTCGCGAAGGTGAGCCCGATCCCGCTGGACTGCCACCTGATGATCGATGACCCAGACCGCTGGGCCCCGATGTATGCCGAGGCGGGCGGTGCGTCCGTGACGTTCCACATCGAGGCGGCTCGTGACCCGCGAGCCCTGGCGAAGAACCTCCGCGCCCTGGGTGCCCGGGCCGGGATGGCCATCAAGCCGGGCACGCAGTTCGCTCCCTACGAGGACCTCCTGCCCGACCTCGACATGGTGCTCGTCATGACGGTGGAGCCTGGTTTCGGGGGGCAGTCCTTCATGGCCGACCAGATGCCGAAGGTGGCCCAGGTCCGCGACGCCGTTCGCCGCTTCGGTGGAGAGGTCTGGGTGCAGGTCGACGGGGGAGTGTCGGCCAAGACCATCGAGGAGTGCGCCGAGGCCGGTGCCGACGTGTTCGTCGCCGGGTCGGCCGTCTACGGTGCCGACGACGCAGCGGCCGCAGTGGACGAGCTGCGCGCACTGGCGACGACGCACGCCCACTGAGCCGCGCGGCATACTCCGGGTTCCCAGCGGTCCCGGCGGTCCCGGCGGTGTCGTAGAGCGTCCTCGGGGTGACGCAGAGGCGTCAGCCGGACTCGTCCCAGCGGCGGGTGGCATCGAAGGGGTCACGCTCGATCACTGATGGCCCCGCGCCCGGGCTCGCCGATGCGCCTGCCACCACGCGCAGTCGCGGCGTGAACGTGTCCCTGAGCTCGCGATCGGAGGGAACCTCGATCTCAGCCCAGCGAGCTCGTTCGCCTGAAGGCGGTCGGTAGGTCGTGTGGTCGTCGCCGGTCTCGCGCCAGCCCACGTCCGGTGGCGCGAGCTCGTCCGGTCCCGGTGGTCGCAACCGGTGTCCGTAGCGATTCACGACGACGAGCCCATCGTGACGAGTGGGGTCACCGGTGATGGTGAAGTCGCCACGATCGATGGCGTCGTGGTGGAACGGGCAGAGGCTGATCTGGTTGTCGTCGTCGGTGGCGCCACCGTCGGCCCACTCGTGGAGGTGGTGGATCTCGACGAAGCGAGTTGCTGTGCAACCCGGGAACCGGCAGCCGCGGTCGCGGTCCTCGATCAGCCTGCGCGAGCGCGCCGGGAGGATGCGCATCGTCCGGCCGACGCTGACCGGTCGCCCCTGCGTCTCCCACACCGGCTGGAGCACGCCATCGCTGAGGAACCGCGTGAGGAGCCGGGTGGGGATGGCGCCCCCCTTGGTGATCCAGGCGCCGTCCGTGTCCAGGTGGAGGTAGACGCGGTAGTGGCTGGCGCGGCTCGTGGAGGCAACGCCGGCCAAGGACCGGTGCGCCATCTCCGCGAGGGCATCCGCGTAGGTGGGTCCGGGGGCGCCAGGACCACCAGCGTCCGCCACAGAGCCTGCTGCTGCCGTGTCCGTCGTCGTAGGGCTCGCCCCTGGCTCTGCCGCCGCAGGGTTGGTGGTCGCACACCGGTCACCCTCCCGCTGCTGCAGGAACAAGGCGTCCTTGGCCTCCTTGACTGCCTGTTCGACCAGTGCCCCGATCGTCGCGGGCGCACTGTAGCGGAGCTGGAACCGGCCATCTCGGTCGTAGTGCATCAACAGCTCGGGCCTGGCACACGCACGACGCTCTGAATCGCCTTGCGGGCCGCTCGGGTGGTCGAGCGCGACGGGATGCGACGGCACCTCGGGTGACGCGGACTCCAGCTCGGTCGCAGGGGCGGGGAACGCATGCCGACTCACGGCTCGCCTCAGCTGGGGGACCGTGGCGTGCCGAGCCAGGTGGGTCATCGACGCCTGGTGGCTGGCGGGCACATGGTGGGCCACGACTGCTGCCGCGTCGAGCGACAGCTCACCAGCGCTGACGGCCGCGGCTGCGTCCGGAAGCTCCGCGCGTCGTCGTGCCACCGCCACGACGTCGCGGGCGTGCGCGGGGGACAGCCCTGCTCGGACCGTGAAGTAGTGCTCGGGGGAGCGGAAACCGCCATCACCCCAATGGCCACCCTCGATCAGCTCTGCAGCGATGTCGACGAGCTCGGCGTGCGCCCGGTTGAGCCGCCCGGCGACCATCGCCGTGCGGGTCCAGAGGCCCTGCTGGACCTCGTCCCGCTGCGCTGCGATCGAACTGGCTGACATGGCTCTATCGTACGTATGTTCGAATGGAATTGCAACCCTGTCCACAACCAATCCCGTTGTGGCGCAAGCCATCTCGCGCGCACGATCGCTGTCAGACGTGTGTAGTAGGGGGTCGGGGCACCGCCTGGGCTGTTCATCTCAACAGTGCGTCAGTCCCTCTAGTTGCCAACCACCGTCGGCGTTGACATATCGCAGGAAGGCGACCCGCGAACCATCTGATCGCTCGACGACGATGTCGGCGGACTGGCCGTCACGACGGACAGTGCGCTGGGTCGTGTCGGTGAATCGGTCTCCGCGCCATTGCGACGCAAGCGTCTCGGGCTCGAGCTGAGATCCACCGCCGCCGAAATGGTCGACAACGCCGCCATTGACCTGGTCGCAATCGACGGCGAAATCCGGTCGGGCGGGGGTCGCACGTGGTTCCGGGGCGGAGCACGAACCAAGCGCGCACAGGATGACCCAACCGCCGGTCGCCGCCCATTCCAACGGCATTCGCCTCATGGCTCAGAGGATCCTCGTCGGGTGCCGAGGGCGCCAGACCAGAGTTGGCCAGCACGTGGCTGCCGCTACGCGATGTCCAGGACGAACACGCGTCAACTCGGCGGAGACGTCAACCAGGCAGGTCGCGGGTTGACGGTGTCCCCGAGCCAGCTCAGGTCGTCGCCGTATCCGACCTCGAAGGCCTCCAGCCTGTCGTCGGCCAGGACCGCTGCGCATGTCGCGGCTGAGCCAGCCACCAAGGTGCTGTCCCAGTCGATCTCCGTCGCGATGCACCAGGATCGGTCCTTCGGCCAGATCAGGTTGGCGGACTGCGACCAGACTTCGTCCATGCCGGGCCAGTGCGTCAGAGCGAGCTTCGGGCCCTCGAACAGGAAGTAGTCGCGGCCTCGGCCATGCATGAGCGACGTCACGTCGCGGTTGCGTTCGGTCCAGTAGCCGAACCCGTCCCAGACCGCGTGGAACACCTCCCCCTCTGCGGGGCAGTGCTCCAGGATCGCGCCCAAGGTCTGCGCTGGAACCGACCCTTCCTCGGGATCCACCTCACTGCTGCGGCCATAGCCAGTGATGTGGGCAGCGATGCAGCCCCACTGCACAAGCGGGTGGACGACCCTGCCTGCCTCGGCCGCGACCTGGCGCCACGTCCGCCCCTCGTCCCCGGCGGGATGCAGGACGCGCACCACCCGGTCGAAGCCAGTCGGGACCACCGATCCCACCGGAACCGAGGACGTCCCCCACTCGAGCAGACGGGGTCTGACCCAGTCACCCGCGGCGGGGTGCAGCAGCCGTCGCACAGCGTCCATCCCAGCATCATGCCCTTGGGGGGCGGCGATCCCTCCCGACGTCGTGATTCCCTGTGCGCTCGGGGGTGCGCCATGGAGAGGTACCCACGGCAGCCTTCGATGGGCCGGCCACGATGGTGCCGGAGGCTGGGTTCGTGAGGACCGTCACGCGGACGGGACGGCGCGCACCCGGCCGCCCTGCGGCATACTGGAACCTGACGTGCTCCGGGGTCGGTGTAATTCCGAACCGGCGGTGACAGTCCGCGACCCGACCGCAGCCAGCGGCCGGTTGACTGGGTGGAACTCCCAGACCGACGGTGAAAGTCCGGATGGTAGGCAGCACGCGACAGCGGGACCAGTGGGTTCGCAGTGCGGCAGTTGCCGACCCTGCGTCCCGACTTCTCGCCAGCAGCAGGCCCGCCTGCACGCCCCCCGGAGCTCAACCGACACGGTTTCGAGCAAGGGCAGGACAGTGGCAGAGCACTCCACGACCGACACGGCGATGATGCGCCGTGCTCTGGCGCTGGCCGCCCACGGCCCCCGGGCCAACCCCAACCCACGCGTCGGGTGCGTGCTCGCGGACGCCGCCGGCGAGGTCGTGGCGGCTGGCTGGCACCGCGGTGCGGGGACACCCCACGCCGAGGCCGACGCGCTGAGCGCTGCGGGGGAGCGCGCGGCCGGGTGCACGGCCTACGTCACCCTGGAGCCGTGCAACCACAGCGGGCGCACCCAACCCTGTGCGACGGCCCTGTATGCCGCGGGCGTGGCTCGCGTGGTCTACGCCCAGACCGACCCCAACCCGGCCGCAGCCGGTGGGGCCAGGTGGCTGCGCAGGAGGGGTGTCAAGGTGCAAGGTGGTCTGCTGGCCGACGAGGCACAGGCCCTCAACGCCACGTGGACCCACCTGGTGACCACAGGGCGCCCGTGGGTGACCTGGAAGCTCGCGACCACGCTCGATGGCCGCAGCGCAGCGGCAGACGGCACGAGCCAGTGGATCACCGGGGAGGCCGCCCGGGCCGACGTGCACGAGCAGCGTTCGCGGAGTGGGGCGATCCTCGTGGGCACCGGGACGGCGCTGCTCGACAACCCGCAGCTCACCGCGCGCCGCCCGGACGGTTCGCTGTACCCCGAGCAGCCGATCCGCGTGGTGATGGGTGAGCGAGACCTGCCGGCGAGCTCGCGGGTCCTCGACGACGCGGCCCCCACGTGGCAGCTGCGCACGCGCGATCCCAAGGACGTCCTGGCGGCGCTCGCCGAGGCCGAGGTGCACCACCTCTGGCTCGAGGGTGGCCCCACCGTCGCGGCGGCCTTCATGGCGGCCGACCTGATCGACGAGCTCGTGGCCTATGTCGCGCCCGTCCTGTTGGGGCGCGGACGCCCGTCGGTGAGTGACCTGGGGATCACGTCGATCGACCACGCGCTCCGCCTGAAGCCGACCGACATCACCCTGATCGGCGACGACGTGCGGGTCACGGCATCACTGAAGGGAACTCGCTGATGTTCACGGGAATCGTCGAGGAGCTCGGCCGCGTCGTCGACCTCGAGGCCGGCGCCGACTCGGCCCGACTGACGGTGGCTGGACCTCTGGTCACCTCCGATGCGGTCCACGGCGCCTCGATCGCCGTCAACGGTGTCTGCCTGACCGTGGTGGACCACGACTCCGGGCAGTTCACCGTCGACGTCATGGCCGAGACCCTCGCCCGCAGCAGCCTCGGCGCCCTCGGCGCCGGAGACCCGGTCAACCTCGAGCGCGCCATGGCGGCCTCGAGCAGGTTCGGCGGCCACATCGTGCAGGGCCACGTCGACGGCACCACCCGGATCCTCGCGCGGACCCCGGGGGACCGCTGGGAGGTCGTGCAGTTCGGCCTGCCGAACGAACTGGCCCGCTACGTCGTCGAGAAGGGGTCGATCACGGTTGACGGCGTCAGCCTCACGGTGTCCTCCGTCGACGACGTGACGTTCAGCGTCTCACTGATCCCGACCACGCTCGCCCTGACCACCTTGGGACACAAGGGGGTCGGTGACGTGGTCAACCTCGAGGTCGACGTCCTGGCGAAGTACGTCGAGCGCCTGATGGCGGCCCCGACGCCGCCCGGACACGCCGACTCCCCACCCCAGGGACCAGCCGACTCCCAACCCCACACACCACCTGCAGGTTCCAGTACCACCGATCACAGGGAGATTCCCGCATGAACTGGCTTGAGCAGCTCTTCTCGGCCGAGCTGACCATCGGCAGCAGCCACATCCTGTGGCGCGAGATCGTCGGCAACGCGTTCGGCTTCGCCTCGGCGATCGGGGGAATGCGGCGCCGCGTCTGGGCGTGGCCGGTGGGCATCATCGGCAACGCCCTGCTCTTCACCGTCTTCTTCGGCGTCGCGTTCAGCAACCCGCAGCAGGAAACCCTCTACGGCCAGGCCGGTCGGCAGATCTTCTTCATCATCACCAGCGTCTACGGCTGGTGGCGGTGGAACCAGATCCGGTCGACTCGTGCAGCGGGCTCCCACGCCCCGGCCATCACGCCACGGTGGGCGACGGTCACCGAACGCCTGCAGTACATCGCGTTCTGGGTGGCGGGGGTCGTCGTGCTCCAGTGGGTGTTCGCCTCGATCGGGAGCGGCCCGTTCTGGCAGGCGCCGCGGTGGTACTTCTGGTGCGACGCCTGGATCTTCGTCGGCTCGATGGTGGCCACGTACGCCATGGCGCGGGGCTGGAACGACTTCTGGCTCGCGTGGATCGCCGTCGACCTGGTCGGCGTCCCGCTCCTGTGGCACTCGAAGTTCTACCCGTCCGCGATCCTGTACGTCGTCTACGGAGGCCTCGTCGTCTACGGCTTCTTCGTCTGGCTCAAGGCCTCGCGTGAGGAGCGCGACCCCGCACCCGAGCTGGCGGAGGTGTCGGCATGATCGGTCTGGCCACCATGGAGAAGGCCCTCACGGCGCTGCGCGAAGGGCGTCCGGTGCTGGTCACCGACAGCGAGGACCGCGAGAACGAGGGCGATGTCATCCTCGCCGCCCAGACCCTGACGGACGATTGGCTGGCCTGGACGATCCGACACACGAGCGGCTACCTCTGCGCGCCGATCACCAGCGAGACCGCGGACCGGCTCGGGCTGCCGCTGATGGTCGCCGACAACCGTGACCCGCTGCGGACCGCCTACACCGTGAGCATCGACGCCGCAGCAGGCGTGACCACCGGCATCAGCGCGGCCGATCGCGCCCAGACCATCCGGCTCTTGGCGGACCCGTCATCCACGGCAGACTCGTTCGTGCGGCCCGGCCACGTGATCCCGCTGCGTGCCAAGCCCGGTGGCGTGCTCGAGCGCCCCGGTCACACCGAGGCCGCCGTGGACCTGTGCCGCCTCGCAGGCCTTGCGCCCGTCGGCGCGATCGGCGAGCTCGTCAACGACGACGGCACGATGATGCGCCTGCCCGAGGTGCTTGCGACCGGAGCGGTCAACGACGTCCCTGTCATCACGATCGAGCAGCTCATCGCCTGGCGGCAGCTGCACGACCGCGTCGAGACCCTCGCCGAGACGACGCTGCCCACCCGGCACGGCGAGTTCTCGGCGATCGGGTTCCGCGACAAGCTGACCGGTGACGAGCACGTCGCGCTGATCAGCCCGCGAGGGGCCAAGGGGCCGAACCCGTTGGTGCGTCTGCACTCCGAGTGCCTCACCGGCGATGCGTTCGGCTCCCTGAGATGCGACTGCGGCCCCCAGCTCGAGCGATCCATGGAGCGGATCGCCGCCGAGGGGGGCGTGCTCGTCTACCTGCGCGGACACGAGGGGCGCGGGGTCGGGCTCGTCTCGAAGCTGCAGGCCTACGCCCTGCAGGACGCCGGGCTCGACACCGTCGACGCCCAGCTCGAGCTGGACCTGCCCATCGACGGCCGCGAGTATGCCGCCGGGGCCGCCATCCTGAGCGCGCTCGACGTGGGTGCGGTCCGGTTGCTGACCAACAACCCCGCCAAGGTCGAGGCGTTGCAGGGTTACGGGATCGAGGTCGCGGCGGTCGAGCGGCTCTCGATCGCGCCCAACCCGGCCAACCGTGCCTACCTGCGGACCAAGCGTGACCGGATGGGCCACGACCTCGTCGTCGACGCGAGCGACCAGGGAGCCAGCGCGTGAGTGGTCACGGCGCTCCCGCCCTCACCGCCGATGGGTCCGGCCTGCGCGTTGCCATCGTGGCGGCCTCGTGGCACACCGAGGTCATGGACGGACTCGTCGCGGGAGCCCAGCGCGCCCTCGCCGAGGCGGGCGTCGAGGACGCGCTCCTGGTCCGGGTGCCGGGCACGGTCGAGCTGACCGTTGCCTGCGCGCGTCTCGCGCCGGCATACGACGCCCTCGTCGCGTTGGGTGTCGTGATCCGCGGTGGCACACCGCACTTCGACTACGTCTGTTCCGGTGTCACCAACGGTCTTGGCCAGGTGGGCGTCGCCACGGGATGCCCCATCGGCTTCGGTGTGCTCACGTGCGACGACGACGCGCAGGCACTGGACCGTGCCGGCCTGCCCGGATCCAGCGAGGACAAGGGCCACGAGGCGGCGATGGCCGCGGTGGCGACCGCAGTCACCCTCGGCGCCCTTGCTCCCCGTACCCTTGGCCTGTGAAGACTTTCGACGCTCTCTATGCCGAGCTGGCCGAGAAGGCGGTGAGCCGACCCGAGGGGTCGGGCACCGTGCGCGCGCTGGACTCCGGCGTGCACGAGATCGGCAAGAAGATCGTGGAGGAAGCCGCCGAGGTCTGGATGGCTGCCGAGCACGAGGGCAAGGACCGCACAGCCGAGGAGATCAGCCAGCTGCTCTACCACCTCCAGGTGCTCATGGTCGCTTCTGACATCACCCTCGACGACGTCTACGCACACCTCTAAAGGACTTCACGGACATGCTGCGAATTGCTGTGCCCAACAAGGGTTCCCTGTCCGAGCCCGCGGTCGAGATGCTGCGCGAGGCGGGGTACCGCACGCGTCGTGACACCAAGGAGCTCGTCCTCACCGACACGGACAACGAGGTGGAGTTCTTCTACCTGCGTCCCCGTGACATCGCCGTCTACGTCGGGTCCGGCACCGTGGACTGCGGCGTCACCGGCCGCGACCTGTTGCTCGACGCGGGCAGTGGGGCGATCGAGGTCATGACGCTCGGCTTCGGGGGTTCGACCTTCCGGTATGCCGCGAAGCCCGGCACCTGCGCGAGCGTCGCCGAGATCTCCGGTCATCGGGTGGCGACGAGCTATCCGGGGCTCGTCGGGAAGCACCTCGCCGACCAGGGCGTCACCGCCGAGGTGGTGCGTCTGGACGGAGCCGTCGAGACGGCCATCACGCTGGGCGTCGCCGATGTCATCGCCGACGTCGTCGAGACCGGCACGACCCTGCGGCAGCAGGGCCTGGAGGTCTTCGGTGAGGAGATCCTGCGCAGCGAAGCCGTCCTGATCCGCCGCGAGGGTTCGCACGAGACGGCCGCGGTGGACGTGCTGCGGCGCCGCCTCACCGGGGTGGTGACCGCGCGCCACTACGTGATGCTCGACTACGACGTGCCGGTCGGGCTCGTCGAGGCCGCCTGTGCGATCACGCCCGGGCTGGAGTCGCCCACGGTCTCGGCCCTGCAGAACAAGGACTGGGCCGCGGTGCGGGCGATGGTGCCTCGGGTGCGGACCAACGCCATCATGGACGAGCTCTACGACCTCGGTGCGCGGGCGATCCTGGTGACCGACATCGCTGCCTGCCGGTTGTGACCACCGTGACCCCGTCGGGTCGGGCCGCGAGTGCGGACGAGCAGGCCGCCTTCGCGGTCTTCCGGGCGCGACGGGGACGCTCGGTGGCCTATGCGTTCGCCGCTGCCACCGTCGTGGTCTTCGGCGTGATCGCGGTGCTGCTGCCCGGGCCGGCGCAAGGGGGGACGTGGCGCACCGGTGACAGGTTCTTCTTCGCCGCCGTGGGGGTGGCGATCGCGCTGCTGCTGTGGCGCTTCGCGTCGATCAGGGCGGTGCCGACTCGGGAGTCACTGACGGTGCGAAACCTGTTCACCACTCGCACCGTGGCCTGGCAGGAGGTCGTCGACGTGCGGTTCTCCGGCGGGGACCCGTGGGTGACCATCGCCCTGTCCGACACCGACACCCTGGCCGTCATGGCGATCCAGAAGGCCGACTCGGACTTCGGGCGCGCGGAGGCAGGGCGGCTGGCCGCCCTCGTCCAGGCCCTCGGACCATCGGCCACCAGCCCCGACGTGACCCTGGACTGACTGGTCTGACTCTGGACTGACCCGGTCAGTCCACCTTGCGCAGCCCCGGTCGGAGCAGCGCGGCGAACGCAACCTGACCGAGCATGAGGATCGTCAGCGCACCCCAGACGGCGGTGAAGGATCCCGACACGTCGCGCACGGCTCCCATGGTCGCCGGCCCGAACGACGCGATGGTGTAGCTGACGAAGAACGCCATTCCTGCCAACCGCCCACTGGCCGCGGGTGTGCCCGCGTAGTCGACCATCAGCACCAGCCCGAGCGCGAAGGACGCACCCTGCCCGAAGCCCAGCACCGTGGCCCAGACCCAGGGGGCCGCCGTCGGGGCGATCCACAGGCCGGACTGTCCCAGCAGCCCGAGCACCGCCGCCGACAGGAGCAGCACCCGGCGGTCGGTGATCTTGTCGGTCAGCGCCGGCGCCGCGAGCCCGGAGACGAGCTGGGCGGCCGTGAAGACCGACAGCAGGTAGCCCGCGTGGGTCGGGTCCCAGCCGCGCGCCGTGTAGGAGGGCGCGAGCCAGGCCAGCGTGGAGTAGAACTCGACGGACTGCACCGCCAGGTAGCCCGCCACGAGCCAGGCGGTGACGTCTCGCCAGGGCAGCCGCGCGGGGGCCACGACCGACGGGTTCGCCGCTCGGTGCCGGGCATGCCCCGTCAGGACCGGCACCCAGGCCAGCACCCCGACGAGGGCGAGCACCGACCACGAGCCGAGTGCGGCCTGCCACGATCCCAGCCAGCCCTCCAGTGGCACCGACAGCGCGGAGGACGCCCCGGCGCCACCCATCATCGCCAGCATGTAGAGACCGGTGACCAGCCCGGCGCGCTCCGGGGGGAACAGCTCCTTGACCAGACCCGGGAGGAGGGTGCCGCCGATGGCGATGCCGACCCCCGCGAGGAAGGTCCCGGCATACAGGGGCCAGGTGGTGTCTCCGGCGAACCGCAACCCGAGCCCCACAGCCACGCAGGCGATGGACAGCTCGATGGACGCCGCGGCGCCCAGGCGCGCGGCGATGCGCTGCGCGAACGGTGCGAACAGTCCCATGCACAGCACGGGAAGGGTGGTGAGGGCCCCGAGGGCGGCATTGGACAGGCCGAGGTCGCGCGCGATCGACTCGGTGAGCGGCGGCACGCTGGCCATGGCGGTCCGCAGGTTGGCAGCCACTGCGACCAGCGCCAGGGCCATCAGCCAGACAGGGGGCAGGTGGGGGCTGCGACGGGAAGACATCGCGGCCAGTCTCGCAGCCCCGGTCAGTCGTCCCCCGGCCCGGTCGACATCGACTCGGGCACCAGCTCGCGAGCCTCCGTGAGCGGCATACCGGTGAGCATCAGCAGGTCGACCACCATCGATCGGATCTGGGCGCGCATCACCTCACCGGACAGTCCCGCCGACACGTCGATGACGGCGCTGGCCTCACCGATCCGTTGCAGCCCGATACGCGCGTTGGTGGGCAGCCGCCGTTCGCCCAGCTCGCGCGCGATGTCCTCGCTCGTCTCGGCGAGGGCGTCCAACAGCCGCAGGTATGCCGTGGGGACTTCTTCCTCGCGCCAGGTCGCGATCGCGGCGCGGCGGACCAGTACTCGCAGGTTGCGGATGGCGCGGTCGAGGGGCTCGAGGAGGTCGGCGATGGCCTGCACGCCGGGGAGGTGACGACGCCGGAACGGCGACAGTCGCACGACCGCCACACCTTCGGCGGACAGCGCCCTGGCCTCGTCGAGCATCGACTCGGAGTCGCGGGCGCGAGAGAGCGTGGCGGAGGCGAGGTCGGAGTCGTGGTCCCTCAGCGAACGGGCTGTGTCGGCGAGGATCTCGCCGATCTCGTGGACGACGAGGGCGGCCTGCTGCCGCGGTTTGCGCAGCGGGGCCGCCGGGGCGACCAAGGTGAAGAGCAGGGCAACGACCCCGCCCACGACGGCGTCGAGCCACCGGGTGAACGCCTGCCCGGACCCCGCCACCAGGGTGGTGACGATGACCGACTGCACCCCCGCCTGGGTGATGAGCAACATCCCGGCGCCGAGCAGGGCGGCGACGCTCATCGCGAGCACGACGACCACCACGATCTGCCAGAACCCCGACCCGAAGAAGTGCACGAAGACGTCGCCCACGAAGACGCCGACGGCCACGCCGATCATCACCTCGGTGACCCGGCGCAGCCGCTGGCCGAACGACATACCCAGGGAGATCATCGCCGTCACCGGGGCGAAGAACGGCCGGTTGTGGTGCAGGACAGAACTGGCCACCCACCAGGCCGTGGCCGCTCCGAGGCCGCACTGGACGATGAAGAACATCCGGCTGAGCAGGCGGTCGGTGCGGGCGCGCGCCTCCCTGCGGGAGCGGGCGGCCGCGCGGGCGAGGTCGGCGCTCGGCACGTCAGCCGTTCTGGCGGTAGGCCGCCTCGAGCAGGGGCTCCAGCGAGCGGAGGTCGTCCTCGTCGGCGTCGGCGGCCAGGTGGAGCCAGTGGGTGGCCTGGGCGAAGCCCTTGGCGGGGGACAGGCGTTCGTCCTCGGGTGCGCTGTCGCGGAAGCGGAAGCCCACGCGCACGGTCCCACGCGGACCGGGTGCCACCGCGACGAACTGGGTCTTGCGGACGACCGGGATGTAGGTGCCCCGCCCCTCACGCCGGGCGTCCTCGCCGAGGGCCTCGGCCAAGGTCATGATGGCGTCGTGGATCGGTCGCAGGTGCGCCTTCGACCCGCTGTAGAGCGCGTCCGTGTAGCCCTCGACGTCGGGACGCTGCCAGCCCGCGCCCGTGGCAGCGGCGTCGGCGATGGCCCACTGCGAGTTCTGCGGGACGCCGTGGACGTCCCTGAGCCAGGCCCGGACGGCCAGCTGGTCCAGGGGGTCGGGGCCCGACTCGCGCACCAGCGCCACCCATTCGTCCAGCGAACGACCAGTGCGTTCGCCCAGGGACGTGGTGACGGCCGCCATCATGTCTGCCGGTTCCATGTCCCGATTATGTATGCCGCGTGGTCACCCTGCGCCGCCCCAACCCCGACCGCACCTTTATCGGGTTTAGCAGGAAGGTTGCGCTTCACCCGACTTCCCAACTCGGGTGAAGCGCAACCTTGTCCCTAAACCCGATAAAGGGGAATGCGGCTAGTGGCGCGCGGCCGTCGTGTCGAGGAACAGGTCGGCTCGCTCCCACGTGCGGTCGGCCTCGTAGAGGCGGCGTTCCTGGACCGCCCAGCCGTCCCAGAACCGGGCGAAACCGGCGTCGCGGGCGATGCCACGCGCTTTGCGAACGGCCTCCTCCGCCTCGACCCAGACCAGCACCGATGCCGCTTTCCCGGCCGGCAGGGCGCCCGCCCCGCAGCCCTCGAGGACCACCACCTCCGACGACGGCAGCTGCACCCACTCGGCATAGCTGTCGGTGGTCCAGTCCCACCGACGGTAGCGGGCCGGGAGTCCCTCTGTGAGCGGCCGGACGATCCACTCCTGGGCGCGCTGCGTGCCCGCGCGCAGCCCGTCCCAGCCGGGATAGAGGTCGTCCATGTGCACGGTGGGCGCTGCGAGGGCAGCCGCCACGGCGTTCGCCAAGGTCGTCTTGCCGGCTCCGCTGGGTCCGTCGATGCAGATGAGGTGCGTTGTGCCGCAGAGTGCTTGGCTGGCATCGACCAGCGTGACGATGACCGCGACTGCTTCCGTTATCTGGTCGCTGGGCATGTGTTCCAGAGTAGATGGCTACGCTCGCAGAGTGAGTGTTGCGACCCGTGTCATCCCGTGCCTCGACGTGGACGCCGGCAGGGTGGTCAAGGGGGTCAACTTTGCCAACCTGCGCGATGCGGGCGACCCCGTGGAGCTGGCCAAGGCCTATGGCGAGCAGGGCGCCGACGAGCTCACCTTCCTCGACGTGACCGCCAGCAGCGGCAACCGCGAGACGACCTACGACATCGTGCGCCGCACCGCCGAGCAGGTCTTCATCCCGCTGACGGTCGGCGGGGGAGTACGCACCGTCGATGACGTGGATCGGCTACTGCGTGCCGGGGCCGACAAGGTCGGGGTCAACACCGCAGCGATCGCCCGCCCCGAGCTCATCTCCGAGGTGGCGGAGCGGTTCGGCTCGCAGGTGCTGGTGCTGTCCGCCGACGTCCGGCGTCGCCGCGACGACTCCGGTTCGCCCACTACGGACTTCGAGGTCACCACCCATGGGGGTCGCCAGAGTGCGGGGCTGGACGCGATCGAGTGGTGCGCCCGCGCGGCTGCGCTCGGCGCCGGTGAGATCCTGCTGAACTCGATGGACGCCGACGGCACCAAGGACGGCTTCGACCTCGAGCTGATCGAGCAGGTCCGGCGAGCCGTGCGAATCCCCTTGATCGCCAGTGGGGGAGCCGGACGGGTCGACCACTTCGCCCCCGCGGTCCGTGCTGGGGCCGACGCGGTGCTGGCCGCCAGCGTCTTCCACTTCGGTGAGCTCACCATCGGTGAGGTCAAGGACGCCCTGCGGGAGGGCGGCATACCGGTGCGTTGAGCGGGGTCTCCCCCGGGCGGTGGGTCAGGTCAGCCCGAGAGGGGCCGCCCACAGGGACTCGATCGCGGCGTCGCTGCCGGTCACCTCGAGCGCGGCCACGCGGCGGCGGCCGTAGGCCGCCAGGAGCAGCTCGGACGGGTGACCTTCGATCACGACCGTGCCGAGGTCCGTCGTGTCCTTGGCATGGAGGGTCTTGCCGTCAGGGGTGCTGAGGACGACCCCGACCGGACTGCGCCGGAAGAACAGCTTGCCCATGCGGGACAAGGTCTTCCAGAGGGCGCGGCTCTCACGCTCGGTCAGCTCCCGGCGAGGTCCCACCTGCTCGTCACCGCGCAGGACGTCCTCGTGGTGGATGAAGAACTCCACGAGGTTGACAGCGTTGTCCACTCGGCTGTTCTGGGTCGGGGACCAGGCCGGAGGCCCCGAACGCACGAGGTCGACCAGCTCGTCCCACGGCTTGGCGGCGTACTCGGCCATGCCGTCCTCGAGCCGTGAGGCAAGGGCGGGGACCCAGATGCCCGGCGCCAGGTCCGGTCGGCGCTCGCGCACCACCAGGTGGGCCGCGAGGTCCGCCGTCGTCCAGGGGGAGCAGAGGGTCGGCGCGTCCGGCCCCGTCGTCACGAAGGTGTCACACAGGGCGTCGCGCTCGAGGCGGGCGAGGTGGGTCATGGCTGTCATCATGCCTGCCCCGTGAGAGGGTTGGACCTCCCACCCTTGTGCCTGATCCGGAGGTTTGTCGTGTCCGTCGACGCTGCGCCGTCGCTGCGCCGCAGCCTCGCCATCGTGGGTGTCGGGATCCGGCGTGAGCCGCGGTGGTTCGCGCTGGCGGTCGCCGGGAGCACCCTCTACGGCGTGATGACCGTGCTGACGGCCTGGGCGATCGGCAAGGTGACGCGCGAGCAGGTCCAGCCGGCCGTCGCCGCGGGGCACGCCACCGCGGCGCAGCTGTGGACCATCCTCGGGTGGATCGCCGGAGTGGTGGTCATCAACGTCGTCGGAGTCGTGATCCGACGGATCGCCGCCGGCTACACGATGTACAACGTCGCTGCCGGGTTCCGCCGCGAGGTGACGCGACAGTACCTCCGGCTCCCGCTCGCCTGGCACCACCGGCACCCCTCGGGGCAGCTGCTGTCCAACGCCAACGCCGACGTCGAGGCGACGTGGAACGTCTTCGCTCCGCTGCCGATGGCGATCGGCGTGATCGTCATGCTGGTGGCCGGCATCGTGCAGATGGTGCTCGTCGACCCCGTGATGGCCATCATCGGCCTGACCGTCTTCCCCCTGCTGTTCCTCGCGAACATGGTGTTCCAGCGGGCCATGTCACCGAGGGTCTCCCGGGCACAACAGCTCCGCGCCGAGGTCAGCGAAGTCGCCCACGAGAGCTTCGAGGCCGCGCTGATCGTCAAGTCGATGGGGCGAGAGCAGCAGGAGTCCGACCGGTTCGAGGAGGTCACCCGACGGCTGCAGCGGGCCAACGTCGGGGTCGGCCGCACGCGGGGGACCTTCGACCCCGTCATCGAGTCCATCCCGACGCTGGGCACGCTCGCCGTCCTCGCTGTCGGCGCGCATCAGGTCGCCTCCGGTGCGCTCGAACCCGCAGCCGTCGTCCAGGTGGCCTACCTCATCTCGGTGCTGGCCTTTCCCGTCCGCGCCCTCGGGTGGGTGCTCGGAGAGCTCCCGCGCACGGTGGTCGGCTGGGACCGGGTCGACGCTGTCCTCAAGGCCCGCGGCGAGCTGGCCTTCGGTGAGACGGAGCTCCCGCGGCGCGGGTCCTCGCACGCCCAGCTGACCCGGGTCGACTACTCCTACGACATCGTCGACGAGGCCGGTGAGGAGGGCACCTTCCAGGCCATCCACGGCGTCTCGCTCGAGGTCCCGGCGGGGTCGACGGTCGCGCTCGTCGGGCCGACCGGTTCGGGCAAGACGACGCTGACCAACCTCACGCTCCGCCTGGTCGACCCGCACCGCGGGCACGTGACCATCGACGGGTTCGACCTGCGTGAGATCGCCCGCGGCGGAGTCTCGGCGGCGGCGGCGCTGGTGCCCCAGCAGACGTTCATGTTCGACGACACGGTGAGCGGCAACGTCGCCCTGGGCGGCGACTACACGGACGACCAGGTGTGGGACGCGCTCGAGGTCGCGCAGGCGACCGGGTTCGTCAAGGAGCTGCCCCTCGGTATCGAGACCCGGGTGGGCGAACGCGGCACCTCCCTGTCAGGCGGTCAGCGTCAGCGGATCGCGTTGGCCAGGGCCGTGATCCGCCGGCCCCAGCTGCTCGTCCTCGACGACGCCACCAGCGCCGTCGACCCCGCAGTCGAGCAGGCGATCCTGGCTGGCCTGCGACGGTCCAGCTCCGGCACCTCGGTCCTCGTCGTCGCCTACCGGATGTCGACGATCACGCTCGCCGACCAGATCGTCTACGTCGAAGGTGGCCGGGTGGTCGACCACGGCACGCATCGCGAGCTCGAGGAGCGGTGCGTGGGCTACCAGCGGCTCGTCACGGCCTATGCCCGCGAGGCGGCGGAGCGCGCTGCCCTTGCCGCCGACGAGGAAGGGGCCTCGGCGTGAGCACCTCCATCGACACGACCTCGTCGCTGGGGACGATGGCGACTCTGCGTCGCGGGCTCGACCTGTCACCCGAGCTCCGGCGCGGGCTGGGGGTCACCCTCGGGCTCGCCGCGATCACGACCGTCGGGCGGATCGTCGTGCCGTTCGTGGTCCAGCAGACGACCGACCACGGCCTGCTCGGCAAGGACGGTCCCGACCCGGGGCTGGTGACCCGCTACGTGCTGTTCGCCCTGATCGCCGTCGCGGCCACCGCCCTGAGCGCGTATGCCGTGAACGTGCGCCTCTTCAGGGCCTCGGAGGCCGGGCTTGCGTCGTTGCGGCTCAAGGCATTCCGGCACATCCACGACCTGTCGATGCTCACCCAGAACACCGAGCGCCGGGGTTCGATGGTCAGCCGCGTCACCTCCGACGTCGACACCATCAGCCAGTTCGTCCAGTTCGGCGGCATCATCCTGGTGCTCAGCCTGGGACAGATCGCCGTCGCGACGGGGCTGATGTTCTACTACAGCCCGCTGCTGACCGGTGTCGTGTGGCTGTGCTTCGTGCCGCTGCTGTTCGTCATCCGGCGGTTCCAGGCGATCGTCGGTCGGGCCTACACGGTCGTGCGCGAGCGCGTTGGCGACCTGCTCGCGGCGGTCTCGGAGTCCGTCGTCGGGGCGGCCACCATCCGGGCCTACGGCGTCGAGGAGCGCACGGCGCACCGCATCGACGGCGCCATCGAGGCGCACCGGAGCGCGTCGATCCGGGCCCAGGTGCGCTCGGTCGTGGCCTTCTCCTCGGGGCAGCTCGTCGCGGGGCTGACCCTGGCCGTCGTGCTCGTCGTCGGCACCATCCAGGCCGCCGCCGGCCACCTCACGCTCGGGCAGCTGCTCGCGTTCCTCTTCCTCGTCAACCTGTTCACCCAGCCGGTGCAGCAGGCCACGGAGATCCTCAACGAGCTCCAGAACGCCGTGGCCGGGTGGCGTCGCGTGATCGGCGTGATCGACACCCCCGCCGACGTCGCCGACCCCGGTGACGACGGGCAGGTGTTGCCCCGCGGACCGATCGCGGTCGACTTCGACGCCGTGTCCTTCGCCTATCCCGGCGCTGACACCGTGCTGCACGACGTCAACCTCGCCATCGGGCCGCGTAGCCGGGTCGCCATCGTGGGTGAGACCGGCTCGGGGAAGTCGACCCTCGCCAAGCTGCTCACCCGCCTGATGGACCCCACCGAAGGCACCGTTCGCATCGACGGCGTCGACCTTCGCGACGTGCGCTTCTCGTCGCTGCGCGAGCGCGTCGTCCTGGTGCCCCAGGAGGGATTCCTCTTCGACGCGACGCTGCGCGAGAACGTCCGGTTCGGGCGACCCGACGCGACCGACGAGGACGTGAAGCTGGCCCTCACCGAGCTCGGCCTCGACGCCTGGCTGGCCGGCCTGCCGCAGGGCCTGGCCACTGAGGTGGGACAGCGCGGGGAGTCGCTCTCCGCGGGCGAGCGGCAGCTGGTGGCCCTGGCCCGCGCCTACCTCGCCGACCCGGACCTGCTCGTCCTCGACGAGGCCACGTCCGCCGTCGACCCCTCCACGGAGGTGCGCCTCCAGCGGGCGCTCGAGGGCCTCACCCGCGGCCGCACCTCGATCGCCATCGCCCACCGGCTCTCCACGGCCGAGGCTGCCGACGAGGTCATCGTCGTCGACCGTGGGCGCATCGTGGAGCGTGGGCCCCACCGTGACCTCGTCCAGCAAGACGGCGTGTATGCCGCGCTGCACGCCTCGTGGGCGGCCCAGCAACGCGGCTGACCCGGCCACCCACTGTTGCTACGGTTTCCCTCGGTCAGTGCCGGCCGGCATACGAGGGGACGCCATGCAGCAGGAGCACGAGCGGGAGCAGGAGCAGGAGCTGGGACCCACCGGTGAGGCGACTGCCGTGAAGGCCGCGCCGCACATCCGGACCCCCGGCGATCGCAGCAGGCTGGTTCTCGCCAGCGCACTCATGCTGTTCGTGGAGCTGGCCCTGATCCGGTGGACGTCGTCCAACAACTTGTACCTCGTCCACATGACCAACTTCGTCCTGTTGGCGAGCTTCCTCGGCATCGGTCTGGGCTTCCTGCGCGCCACGGCCCGTCGCGACCTGTTCCCGCTCGCGTCGATCCTCCTCGCAACCTTGGTCGCCTTCGTCCTGGCGTTTCCGGTCCGCACCGGGACCGGGCGGGGCGGTCGGTGGGAGCTCGTCGGGTCGTTCGACTGGGCGCCGCTGCCGCGCTGGCTCAGCCTGACCGTCATCTTCGTCCTCACCGTGGGGACCCTCATGGCGCTGGCCCAGGAGGTCGCGCGGACGTTCGCGAGGTTCGAGCCGCTGGAGGCCTACCGGCTCGATGTCATGGGGAGCCTGACCGGCATCGCCTGCTTCGCGGCCCTGTCGTTCCTGCGGTTGCCGCCCCTCGGGTGGGGGCTGGTTGGTACGGCGGTCTTCGTCGTGCTCCTCGGACGTCGCCAGCAGCTGCTGCGGCGCGGGCCTGCGATCGCGCTGGCCGCAGTCGTCCTCATGTTGGGTGCCGAGTCGGTGGTCGGGACCTTCCAGTGGTCGCCCTACTACAAGATCCACACCACCGAGCTCGCCGGAGGGCTGTTCCGGGTCGAGGTCAACAACACGCCACTCCAGACCGCGCTCCCGGTGTCCGACATCCGCCGCGACTCGCCGTTCTACCTCTACCCGTACACGTATGCCGGCTCGCGCGATGACGTCCTCGTCATCGGTGCAGGCACCGGCAACGACGTGGCGGTGGCCCTCGCGGAGGGAGCCAAGCGGGTCGACGCGGTCGAGATCGACCCTGCGATCATGCAGCTCGGTCGCGACCACCACCCCGACCGGCCCTACTCCGACCCGCGGGTCACGACCCACGTCGACGACGGGCGGGCTTTCATGGAGCGCACCGACCGCCGCTACGACCTGATCCTGCTCGCGTTGCCCGACTCGGCAACCATCGTCACCGGCCAGTCCGCGCTGCGGCTTGAGAACTACCTCTTCACCACGCAGGCCCTCGCCCGGGCGCGCTCGCTCCTCAAGCCCGACGGCACGTTCGCCATGTACAACTACTACGAGCCGTGGCTGTTGGACCGCTATGCCAACACCGTGCGCACCGTGTACGACGCGGCACCCTGCGTCCAGCTCGGCCCGAGCTACGGACCACGGCAGCAGGCGGTGCTCACCCTGCGCAAGGACGCCGGCACCGGTGGGTGCACGACGACGTGGACACCGCGGGCCGCCGCCCTCGAGCCCTCCGTCGACGACCGCCCGTTCCCCTATCTCGGGTCCCGCACGATCCCGTCCTTCTACCTCTGGATGCTCGGCCTCGTCCTGGTGGCCTCCGTGATCGCGGTTCGCACGGTCGCTGGGCCTTTGCGCACGATGCGGCCCTATGCGGACCTGTTCTTCATGGGCGCCGCGTTCCTGCTGCTGGAGACCAAGAACGTCGTCCAGTTCGCGCTGCTCTTCGGCACTACGTGGGCGGTGAACGCGGCGGTCTTCGCCGGCGTGCTGCTCAGCGTCCTGGCGGCGATCGAGGTTGCCCGCCGCGTCACCATCGGTCGCCCCATCCTCCTGTATGCCGCGTTGCTCGCCGCTCTGGCGGCCGCCTGGCTGATCCCGCAGGACGCGTTGCTCGACCTGTCTCTGGTGCCTCGGTTCCTGGCCGGCGTGACCATCGCCTTCCTGCCGATCTTCATCGCCAACCTGCTGTTCGCGGTGCGCTTCAAGGGGGCTGGCTCCAGCACCGTCGCCTTCGGCGCCAACCTCCTCGGCGCCATGGTGGGTGGCGCACTGGAGTACCTGGCCCTCATCTTCGGCTTCAACGCCCTGCTCGTCGCGGTGGCTGCCCTCTACGGGGCGGCGCTCCTCACCGGACACCGGCACCTGGTCACCCGCCGCGCCTGACCCGTCTCGCCACCGTCGGGGCGGAGATGGCGCGTCGCGCCGCCGTCGCCCGCTTGGGGGCGGGATCCTCAGGAAGCGAAACGCGCCTGTGCAGAAGCGAAGGCTGGTTTCGCTTCCTCCGAGGAACTGCATGGGGGAGCGGTGAGGGCGTTGGGGGTGCAATTGTCCTGTTCTGCCGATTCTGCAGACGTCGTCTGCGTGCTCGCCTACCCTGAGCCGCGTGTCAGCCGTGGAGGGGGTCTCAGCCGTGGAGAAGGTCTCAGCCGTCGACAAGGTCAAGGAACGCGCCCTCGCCCTGGATGCGCCGGGGCTCGAGGCGGCGCTGCGGGGCATGGGGGACGGCGAACGGGCAGAGGTGCGGGACTGGGTGCTCAAGGACAAGGAGTTCTTCGCCTCGGTGCGCGAGCAGGAACCCCAGATCGTGAGCTCGAGGGACCGTGCCGCGTGGGCGTTGATCGGGTCCGGCGTGTGGATGCGCATCATGTGCCTGGTCGCGGTGTGCAGTCCGGCCGAGGCGGCCCGCGCGATCAGGTGGGGTGACGTGTGGGCCCACATGCAGCCGTACGCGCGAGAGCATGCAGCCGTGCTGTTGGCTGACCAGACGCACGAGTGGGCGCAGACCTTCCTGACGACGACGGCTGGTGTGCGCCTCTCCACCCGGGACGCCGACGTGGGTGGCTGGTCTCTGGCGTGGTTCGTCTTCCGTGGGCTCGAAGACCACGACCTGCCCTGTCCGGACGGGCGCGCCTTCCTCCAGCACTGCGGTCAGTACTCCCACCGCGACCCCGGGGATGCCGACCGGTTCCTCGCCAACCGCCTGAACCCCGACCTGGTCTACCTGAAGATCGCGGCTGGTTTCGCAGCCCACTACAGCGGCTTGCACGAGGCTGTGACCGAGCTGGTCGGCGCCCGCCTCCTCGACCGCAAGCGGCTGATCGAGGTCTGCCTGCAGACGCTCATCACCCGGACCTCCGTCTCGTCGCAGCGTGCGGTGGCGAAGATCCTGACGGCACTCGACCTGCGCCCCGCGGAGATCCCGGGGGGTCTGGGCTACCTCACCGGTGTGGTCGCCACCAGCGACGGCTCTGTCGGCGCAGCCCTCCTCCCGCTGGCCCTCGAGACGGCCGTCGCGCGCGCCGGCGGAGCGCCCGATGCCGGGCTGAGGGACGGACTCGAAGAGCTCGCCAGGGTCGTGGGTGGCCGCAAGGAACGCAAGCAGAAGGATCTCCTCCTGACCTGGCTGCGAGCGCCCGCCACTCGTGCCGAAATCGGCGAAGGCCTCGTTCTCGCCTCCCTCGAAATACTCGCTGCCGGGCAGGAGGACGCCGCCCTGCTGAGTGTCATCGAGACAGCGAGAGCAGCACTCGGCGCCCCCGACGACCCCGCCGGGGACAGTCGCCAGGTCCTGGGTTTGTGGCACCTGGACCTCGACCCCGGACCCTTGCGCCAGGCGCCCGAGTGGATGCGCCCACACCGCGGGTTCGGGCTGAGGACGTTCCTCAACAGACACAGGGAGGAGTACAAGCCGGCGACCGAGTACTACGTCGACGGATTCGTGCACGCGCTCGCCGATGACACCTTCGTCGACCTCTTCGTGGCACTGTGCAAGCAGCACCGCGTGGACGGCAGCCTCGCCGTGACCAGATGCGCACGACTGCTCGAGGCGGGGTTCCTCGCTGGGGGCCTGCGGATCCTGTGGCCGGCTGCCCTGGGCATCGCCGACGACGTCGCCTCGGCCGGTCGGACCCCGGGCGGACTTCCAGACCTGCTGCGGTTGCTCACCCGGTACGCACCAGAGGTCCCCGACGGCTGGGCCCTGCCGCCACACCTCACCAGGCTCGCGGCCGCGTCCGGAAGCTCCAGGTCCCAGTTCGAGGCGAGAGTGCTCGGTGCCATCCTGACCCGCGGCGAGGCGAACAGCTGTTCCCCGGATCCGACAGCGGCGCCCCCGGTCGAGACCCGCGGTCTGTGGAAACTGCGTCCACCGGGTCCCGTTCTCGGTCGATTGCTCGACCCGCGCTATCCCATGATGTACACGATGCCCGATGCCCACCTGCCCTACGTGTTGGGGGTCGGGAACGGCTTGGCCGCGCGTCGCCACGGGCCCCCCGACGGGCACCGACTGGACATCGATCTGGTGTGGGAGCTGGCCAGGCGGGTCCAGACGGGTGACCTCGACACGGTCCGAGCACTCTGCGCCCGCTCCCCACGGCTGCCCGGCTCCGACGAGGGACCGACGTGTGAGGCACTGGAGCTCTGGCAGAGCGGGCGGCTCACGCGCACGACCTTGGACGATGTGCTCGTCGGCGACCGCGGCAGGGGGCCTGCACTCGACCGGGTCGTGTTCGCCTGGACCTGTGAGCAGCTCGTGCGTCTGCCCACTCACCCCGGCCTGCTGAGTCACCCGTCCCTGTCCGACGGGACGCTGCTCGTGCCCGATCTGGTCCACCGCCTTCGCTCCTTCGCCGGAGTCGCGACCGTCGGTCCCCTCGACCTCCTCCTGACGCTGACCCGGGTGAGTGTTGCGCCGGGAGAGATCGGCGCGGCGCTGGAGCTCCTCGGGGCCGTGCCAAGTGTGTGGACCGACCCCGAGGTCACTCGCACGAGCACCGGAGCGGAGTCCTTCGACATCCTGCCCGTCATCCGTGCCTGCATCGCCGGCGGCGGGATGACCGTAACAAGCCTGGCTGTGGACCTGGACCTCTTCACCGGCATCGCGGCGGCGGACCTGCGGGGTCCGGCCAGCCACGAGGACGTGGCCTACCGCGTGTGGCCACGCCAGTTGCACCCGCCCGAGTCCCGCGTCGGAGCCTTCAGCGGTGACACCCGGATCGAGCTGGACCAAGGTCGGCTGCCTGCAGAGGCATGGGCTCGGCTCCTGGCCGGCGTCCTCCACCACGGGTCGGCGACGCGAGAGGCGTCCCTGGAGCACCTCCGCGAGCTCGCGCGCTTCGATTCCGTGCTTGACCGAAGTGTCACCGTCCCCACGGCCTTGACCCTGCTCGCCGGGGGTGACCTTGCCCTCGGACGGTTCACCGACGCGCTGCAGTGGCTCTTCGAGCGCGGGGGTCTTCGTCAGCTCTGGGCGCTGGGCCTTGCCGTCGCCGCAGCCGCGAGCGAACAGACGCCCAAGCCGGTCGGACTCGCGGCGCTGCTGACAGGACTGACCTCCTACGCACCCGAGGTGCCTTGCCTTGAGCGCAGCGCGCCGCCCGAGATCGTCGCGCTCGCCTCGGCCGCGACCGCCAGCAAGAGCCGGGCCGCTGCACAAGCTCTCGTCGCGGCTCTCGGTCAGGGGGAGCGGTCCAACGCCGACCCGGACGGGCTGGCGCGGGACCGCCACCAGAGCGGGTCCGCATGACCGGATTCGCGAGCCAGTCCACCCTGACCGCGGTCGACGCAGGCGCTCGACTCGACCTGGCCACCGCGCTGGGCGTCACACCGAGCGGTGTCGTCGACCACCCAGTGTTCTTCTCCGGGCTCCTCGCCCGCCCCGACGTCACCGCGGCCGGCGTCCTGAGCGTCGCCGACGTGGCGATGTCCAGGTACGCCGACGCCGGACTCGGAAAGCGCCTGGCCAACCTCGACCCGATCGTCACGGCGAGCGGGGACCGGCTGAGGTTCGAGTCCTTCTCCGTGTGCAACGGTGTGTACGCGCGCTTCGACCTGCTTGCGAGCGGTGTCGACAGCGGCGAGATCGCTTTCGGCACGACGAACGTCGACGTCAACCAGCCCCTTCGCACTGCCTTGGCCCGAGTCGACCGTAACGAGCTGCTGCATCTCGCGGTCGGCCGCGACTCGCTCACCGCGTCCACGCTGGAAGACACCCACGTCGAGCGCCGCGTCAACCTGCCGGACCGGTGGGTGCGTGGCTGCGCCGAACTGCCGACGATTGCAGCCGCCATGGAGCACAAGGCGACGCTCCGCGGGGCCCAGGTCACCCGGTTCCTCGGCGAGCTGCCGTCGGGCTCGCCACCCGGCCCCTCGCTGTTCGTCGTCACCATCGGTGGGACCGCGCGCACAACCCCTCACCGGATCCCCGGCTCGGTCGCCCTCACCGGGACAGCCAGGCTGAGGGCAGCCGCGCGCATCTCGCGCTATGCCACTGAAATGCACGTCTTCTCGGGTCCGAACGACACCAGTGGCTGGGTGCTCGAAGTGCCGGGCGGACGTCTCACGCTGATGATCAGCCCTGGTCCCTACCGCGGATTCTCCGGGGAAGGAGGACTGCTCTCCCTCTTGGCCGGACCCACCGCAGCCCGAGACGGCGCGGCGCTGCTGGAGCACCTCGCCTGGACCCCCTCGATCCAGGATGAGCTCCTGGCCGCAGGATCTGGTCTCGCGCCGGCGCGGGTTCGCGCCGGACTCGCGTGGCTGGCCGCCTCTGGCCGCGTCGGGTTCGACCTTGCCCAGCAGACCAGGTTCCACCGCGACCTGCCCGTGGACGGCGAGAAGGTCGTGCGCCGCAACCCCCGCCTCGGTGGAGCCCGACGCCTGGTCGAAAGAGGGGCAGTGGTCACGGACGGCCCCGGATGGCTCGTCCGCGGAGACCACGACACGTACCGAGTCCGGCAGGGGCACTGCACGTGCCCGTGGGTCGCCGAGCACGGCGACGGTCGCGGCCCTTGCAAGCACCTCTTGGCTGTTGCGCTGCTGCGTGAGCGAGTGCTCGACGCGTAGGGCCTTGTGGCGGAGGCCGCGACCGGCGCCCCAGTCGCTCGGGCGTGGGCACCCCCGCAGCGTCTGGGACCGGCACGGCAGAATGGCCGGGTGACCTCGCCTGCAGTGCTCGACCCCGCCATCGCCGCGCGTCTCAAGCGGGACGCGCAGGGGCTCGTGGCGGCCATCGTCCAACAGCACGACACCGGTGAGGTGCTCATGCTCGGCTGGATGGACGACGAGGCGCTGCGACGCACCCTGGGCGAGGGGCGCGTGACGTTCTGGTCGCGCAGCCGGGGCGAGTACTGGCGCAAGGGCGACACCAGTGGTCACGTGCAGCGCGTGCGCTCCGTGGCGCTCGACTGTGACGGCGACGCGCTGCTGGTGCGGGTCGACCAGGTGGGCGCCGCCTGCCACACCGGCGACCGGACCTGTTTCGACGCCGGCGACCTCGACGCCCGGGTGGGGGAGCCGTGACCGACGTCAGCCCCGACCTGTCGTTCGGCACGACCTGGCCGAGCCTCGAGACCTTCCAGATCCTGGCCAAGGACCGCCGCGTCATCCCGGTCGTGCGCCGGTTGATGGCCGACGCCGAGACGCCCGTCGGCGTCTACCGCAAGCTCGCCAAGGATGCTCCCGGCACCTTCCTGCTCGAGTCGGCCGAGCACGGCGGCGTCTGGTCGCGCTACTCCATCGTGGGGGCGGCGAGCCGGGCGACCTTGACGGAGAAGGACGGTCAGGCCCACTGGGTGGGGGAGCCGCCCGTCGGGGTGCCCACCGGCGGCAGCCCCCTGGATGCGTTGCGCGACACCGTCGCCGCCCTCGCGACCGAGCCGATCGAGGGCCTGCCGCCCCTCACGGGTGGCATGGTCGGCGCCATCACGTATGACGCGGTGCGGCGCTGGGAGCGGGTGCCGGACACTCTTCCCGACGAGCTGGGCCTGCCCGAGATCTCGATGATGCTCGCCACCGATCTCGCGGTCCTCGACCACGCCGACGGCTCGGTGCTCCTCGTCGCCAACGCGGTCAACTACGACGCGACCGACGAGCGGGTCGAGGACGCCTGGGCGGACGCAGTCGCGCGCCTCGACGTGATGTCCGCAGACCTCGCCGCCCCCGCGCCGAGCACAGTGGCGACGGTCGACCGCGATGCCTTCCAGCGGGCCCGGGACGAGGTGCGCAGCAACCTCACCCAGGCGGACTTCGAGGAGATGGTCGAGCAGGCCAAGGAGGACATCCGGGCAGGTGAGGTGTTCCAGGTGGTCCTGTCGCAGCGGTTCTCGACACCGTGTCGCGCTGACGCCCTCGACGTCTACCGTGCGCTGCGCTCCTCCAACCCCAGTCCCTACATGTACCTCCTGCGACTCCCGGCCGGTGACGGCACGGCATACGACGTCGTCGGCTCGTCGCCCGAGGCGCTGGTCAAGGTGACGGGTCGGCGCGCCATCACCCACCCGATCGCGGGCTCACGTCCGCGGGGCAAGACTCCGGAGGACGACCAGCGGCTCGCCGAGGACCTGCTCGCCGACCCCAAGGAGCGGTCCGAACACGTCATGCTCGTGGACCTCGGGCGCAACGACCTGCAACGCGTCTGCGAGGCGGGCACCGTCGACGTCGTCGAGTTCATGAACGTCCGTCGCTACTCCCACGTCACGCACCTGGAGTCCACGGTCGTGGGCGACATCCGCCCTGAGCAGTCGGCCTACGACGTCCTAGTTGCCACTTTCCCTGCCGGCACCCTGTCCGGGGCGCCGAAGCCGCGCGCCCTCAGCCTGATCGAGCACTACGAACCCAGCCGCAGGGGGGTCTACGGCGGGGTGGTGGGCTACCTCGACTTCCACGGCGACCTCGACATGGCGATAGCCATCCGGACCGCCGTCATCAAGGACGGCGTCGCCCACGTGCAGGCGGGCGCGGGGATCGTGGCTGACTCCGTGCCCACGGCCGAGTTCGAGGAAACCGTCAACAAGGCGGCGGCTGCCTTGCGCGCCGTGGCCACGGCCGCGGCCCTCAGGACCGTGCAGTGACCTCTTCACGCGCGATGGCCGCGCGGCTGACGTCAAAGCTCTCCGTCGTGCTGGTGGCCCTCCTCGGCTCCGGCGTCCTGCTGTCCAGCGGCGGCCGGGTCTGGGTCAGCGGCACCGTGAACGACGCCGTCCTGGGAGCCAGCCGCATCTCCGGCACCGGGAGCGAGGTCGCCTCCGGCGTCGTCGCCCTCGCTCTGGTGGGTGCGGCCGCCGCCCTCGCGAGCGCCACCAGCGGCCCCGTGGTCCGCCGGGTCACCCTCGTCGTGCTCGCGCTCGCAGGGGTGGCCGAGGGCTTCGTGGCGGCTCGAGTTGGCCTGGCGCCCGAGAGCTCGCTCGGAGCCGTCGCCGCGAAGGCGGCAGGGCGCACCGGTTCCATCGAGACCCATGCCACGGCCACGGCCTGGCCCTGGGTCTGCGTCGTGGCATCGGTGCTGCTCTGCGTGGCAGCCGTGGCGGGGTGGGTCGGGGCGGGCAGGTGGCGCGGACTCGGGGCCCGCTACGAGGCGCCGTCCACATCCGCGGGAGCACGTGGACAGCGGGTCGCCACTGACTGGGACCGGCTCGACGCAGGCGACGACCCGACGGTGCGCGACGAGGCCACGAGCACCTGACAGAATGGGCGCCGAGCCCACGCCAGACCACGACGACCAGCAGGAGCCACCCCCATGGCAGAGCACGAGATCCACGAAGAAGACCACGGCCACAGCGTCGCCGCCTGGACGGCCGTCGTCATCATCCTCGTCGGGTCTGCCGTGGCGTCCCTGGCCGTGGTGGTGACCAACACGGCGTTGTTCGTCATCGGCCTGGTCATCTGCGCCCTGGGCGCGGTGGCGGGCAAGGTCCTGTCGATGGCGGGTTACGGCGCCGTCACGGTTGACGGGCCGGACGCCCCGGAGAGCACCAAGCCCGAGGTCGGCATCAACTGACGAGCCAGCCAGGTGCGGGCTGCTCGGTTCACCGGCTGACCGCCCAGTACGCCTCCTGAGTGACCGGTCCACCGGCTGACCCGGGCAGGGACCACCCAGTTCCGCTGGATAGCCTGTCGGCATGCCCACCGTGCTCGACGACATCGTTGCCGGCGTCCGAGAGGACCTCGCCGCCGCCCAGGCCGTCGTCCCGCGCTCCCGGATCGAGGAGCTGGCGGCTGAGGCCGCCCCTTCGCTCGACGCGGAGACCGCCCTGCGTCGCCCCGGACTGGCCCTGATCGCCGAGGTCAAGCGGTCCAGCCCGAGCAAGGGAGCCCTGGCGACCATTGCTGACCCGGCGGGTCTTGCCGCCGACTATGAGTCCGGTGGTGCGACGGCCGTGAGCGTGCTCACCGAGCAGCGCCGTTTCAACGGCTCGCTCGCCGACCTGGACGCCGTGCGCAGGGCCGTGCGGATCCCGGTGCTGCGCAAGGACTTCATGGTCGAGGACTACCAGCTGTTCGAGGCACGCGCCCATGGTGCCGACCTCATCCTCCTCATCGTCGCCGCTCTCGCCCAGGAAGACCTGGTCCGCATGCAGGGCCTGGCCCACGACCTGGGGATGACCGCGCTCGTCGAGGTCCACGACGAGGAGGAGACGCGTCGCGCCGTCGATGCCGGGGCCACCGTCGTCGGCGTCAACGCCCGCAACCTCAAGACCCTGGCGGTCGACCCCGACACCTTCGGTCGGCTCGCCCCCTTGATCCCGGACACCATCGTCAAGGTGGCGGAGTCGGGAATCGCCGGCCCCGCTGACGCGGCCCGGTTCGCCGGCGAGGGCGCCGACGCGGTCCTCGTCGGCGAGGCACTGGTGCGGGGCAGCGACCCCCGCCGCGCGGCATACGAACTCATCGCGGCGGGAGCCCCATCATGACCGACCTGACCCCCGAACCCCTGGCCCGGCCGGGCCGCTTCGGCGAGTTCGGTGGCCGCTATGTCCCCGAGGCGCTGATCCCGGCGCTGGAGGAGCTCGACGAGGCCCGCCGCAAGGCCATGGTCGACCCCGAGTTCATGGGCGAGCTGGAGCGACTGCACCGCACCTACACCGGGCGTCCGAGCATCATCACCGAGGTGCCGCGGTTCGCCGCGCACGCGGGGAACGCCCGGATCATCCTCAAGCGCGAGGACCTCAACCACACGGGCTCCCACAAGATCAACAACGTGCTCGCCCAGGCGCTGCTGACCAAGCGGATGGGCAAGACCCGCGTCATCGCCGAGACCGGCGCCGGCCAGCACGGGGTCGCCACGGCCACAGCGGCGGCGCTGATGGGCCTCGAGTGCGTGATCTACATGGGCAAGGTCGACACCGAGCGGCAGGCTCTCAATGTCGCCCGCATGCGGATGCTAGGCGCCGAGGTCATCGCCGTCCCCACGGGCAGCGCCACCCTCAAGGACGCCATCAACGACGCGTTGCGCGACTGGGTCACCAACGTCGGCAACACCCACTACATCCTCGGCACCGTGACCGGGCCGCACCCGTTCCCCGAGATGGTCCGCGACTTCCACCGGGTCATCGGGGTCGAGGCGCGCGCCCAGGTGCTCGACCTCACCGGGCGGCTGCCCGACGCGGTCATCGCCTGCGTGGGCGGCGGGTCCAACGCGATGGGGATCTTCCACCGCTTCATCGACGACGCGGACGTCCGGCTCATCGGGATCGAGGCCGGGGGAGCGGGCATCGAGTCCGGACGGCACGCCGCGCGGTTCGCGGCCAGCTCGCCGGGGGTGCTGCACGGCACGTTCAGCTACCTCATGCAGGACGACGACGGCCAGACCCTCGAGTCGCACTCCATCTCCGCGGGGCTGGACTACCCGAGCGTCGGACCGGAGCACGCCCACCTGCGCGACACCGGACGGGCCGAGTACCGCTACGCCACCGACGACCAGACGATGAAGGCATTCGAGCTGCTCTGCCGCACCGAGGGCATCATCCCCGCGCTCGAGTCGGCCCACGCCCTCGCGGGTGCGCTCGAGGTCGGCCGCGAGCTCGGTCCCGAGGCGCTGCTGCTGGTCAACCTCTCGGGTCGCGGCGACAAGGACATGCACACCGCTGCGGAGTACTTCGGCCTCCTCGAGGGCGAGGCGATCCCGGGCGGCACGGCCGACGAACCACGGGCCGAGGGCGACGGGAGGGCCCAGCTGTGAGCCCCACGACCACGGGCATCGGGGTCGGCCAGGTCCTCGAGCAGTGTCGTGCCGAGAACCGTGCCGCGTTGGTGGGCTACCTCCCCGTCGGCTTCCCGTCGGTCCGGGGCTCGATCGAGGCGATGGTCGCGATGGTCGAGGCGGGCGTCGACATCGTCGAGGTCGGCATCCCCTACAGCGACCCGCTCATGGACGGCCCGGTCATCGCCTACGCGGCGGACCAGGCCCTCAAGCACGGGGTCCGGGTGAGCGACGCCTTCACCGCCACCCGCGCGGTGCGGGACGCAGGAGCACCGCCCCTGGTGATGTCCTACTGGAACCTCATCCTGCGGCACGGCCCGACCGCCTTCGCCCGAGAGCTCGCGGCCGCGGGCGGCGCCGGCATCATCACTCCCGACCTCATCCCCGACGAGGGCGCCGAGTGGATCGCGGCCAGTGACGAGACAGGCCTCGACCGCGTCTTCCTCGTCGCCCCGAGCTCCACCGAGCAGCGCATCGCCGCCGTGACGGCGCAGTGCCGTGGCTTCGTGTATGCCGTGTCGCACATGGGCGTGACCGGCGCCCGGACGTCCATGGGAGACGCCGCGGCGGTGATCGTGGGCCGCACCAAGGCGGTCACCGACAAGCCCGTGTGCGTGGGTCTCGGTGTCTCCGGGGGTTCCCAGGCAGCCGAGGTGGCGGCCTATGCCGACGGCGTCATCGTCGGTTCGGCGCTCGTCCGCTGCCTCACCGAGGCGGACGACCTCGAGGGTGGGATCGCCAGCCTGCGGGCGCTCGTCGGCGAGCTGGCCGAGGGTGTCCGGAGCGGGCGCTGACCGTGACGCTGCTGTCCAACCCGCGGTTGCGCGACGTCGTGGGGCTGCTGGCCCGGTTCGTCCTCGGTGGTGTCGTCCTCGTGGCGGGGCTGCTCAAGGTGGGCCATCTCGAGACCTCGGCGCGGTCGGTTCGGGCCTACCAGCTGCTGCCCTACGACGTCGCTGGCTACCTCGGCTACGGCTTGCCGATCCTCGAGATCGCGGTGGGGGTACTGCTCATCCTCGGGCTCTTCACCCGGTTCAGCGCGGGTGTGGGCGGCGTGCTCATGGTCGTCTTCATCGCCGGGATCGCCTCGGCCTGGGCGCGCGGACTGTCGATCGACTGTGGGTGTTTCGGCCATGGGGGAACCATTGCGGCCTCCCAGACGCAGTACCCCCAGGAGATCGCCCGCGACCTCGGGCTGCTCCTCTGCGCCGCCTGGCTCGTCGTGCGGCCCCGAACGGCTTTCGGCCTCGAGCGGTTCCTGTTCCACGAGGACCACCAAACCGACCAGCACGAGTCCGACCAGCACGAAACCGGCCGGCACGAAACCGAGCAGCGCCGTCCTGACCCGCAGCACGAGAGGCCCCACGCATGACCAGCAGCAGCGCCCGTCGCAAGGCCAAGATCCAGGCGGCAGCGCCCCGGGGGCCGATCCGCAGTGGGGGCAGTGGCGGCCAGAGCGGGGCCAACCGCATCGTGGTGGCCACGGTCGTGGTCGTCGTGGTGCTCGCAGCGGTCATCACGGCGGTCATCCTCGGCAGCCAGGACAAGCAGGCGGCCACGACCGCGGGCGGCTCGACCCTGCCCAAGAACGTCGCCGCCATGGGCGCCGGGATCGTCGTCAACCCCGGTGCCCCGGCGAACGTGCCCACGCTGGACCTCTACGAGGACTTCCAGTGCCCGATCTGCGCACGGTTCGAGGACATCTTCGGGCTGCAGATCGTGGACATGGTCAAGGCGAACCAGATCAGGCTGGTCGCCCACCCGCTGTCGTTCCTCGACGACAACCTGCGCAATGACTCCTCCAACCGGGCGGCGAACGCAGCCGCGTGTGCCACCGACGCCGACAAGTTCCTCCAGTACCACGCAGCGACCTTCCAGGGGCAGCCCGCCAAAGAGGGCGCCGGCTACACCGACGCCCAGCTCAAGCAGTTCGCCGTCCAGGCCGGACTGACCAGCGCGGCCCTGACCACCTGGGACCAGTGCTACGCCGCCAAGTCGCACAACCAGTGGGTCGAGTCGGTGCAGACCCAGTCCGAGAAGGACGGCGTCAACGGCACCCCGACGGTGAAGCTCAACGGCAAGGACGTCGAGCTCACGGGCCTCACTCGCGACAAGCTGGCCGCAGAGGTCAAGGCCGCCACCAAGTAGGGAGCAAGGTCGCCACCGACTAGAACTTTCCAGAAACCTGTGGCTATCTAGTCAGCCATCCTGATATGGTCCATCCATGACTATGAACATGGGGAACCTAGGCATGAACAGGCGTCGACTCGCCTGCAGCGCGGCGATGCTGGCGATTCTGTTCGTGTGCGGCCAGGCGTCATCGGCGGAGGCGTTGGGGTCGGGCAAGTTTCCCTGGCGCGGCGACGACAGCAAGCGCACGACCTACTACTTCTACGGCAGCGGTGGGACGAGCGGGACCCTCGCCTACGCCACGACGAACGCGCCCGGAGCGGCCTGCCTGCTGTACGTCAAGCGGGTCAAGACCTCCATCGCCCTCCCGAACGGAAGCTTCACGAGCCACTCATCGCTTCTGGGTCAGTGCACTTCGGGGGTGGACATCTCGCGCGGTGGGTACTCGGTATTTGCGATCAAGTCCACCCACACGCTGCAGAAGTGGAGCGGCGCCGAGTACAACTACGTCCTCTAGATGCCGCGCGGACATCGTCGCGTGCGGACGGCTGGCGCACCCTGGCGAGTGGCGGTGGTGAGCGTGCTGTTGGTCGGGTCGATCGGTTCGTGCGGGCCGGAGGCTGCTCAGCCGCCCGCGGTGCAGGGGCGTGCCGTGGCGACCTACAGCGACCCCAGCGTCTATCGCGTGGGTCCGTCGGAGCTTCGGCGGATCACCGACGGGCTGGACCCGGACTCGTCCCAGCGGGTCATCCTGGCCGACGGCCGCGTCTCGCGGGCCGAGGTGGAGGACGCCTGGGAGGCCTACACCCAGTGCATGCGTGGAGCCGGCTTCGCCGTGACGACAGCGGTCTGGGACCCGGTCACCAACACCACCCGGATCTTCACCTATGCGCGGGCCGACGCCACGACGGCCACCGCTGTGACCCCTGCGCCGACCACAGGGGTGATGAGCCAGAGCGAGGTCGAGAGGGTCGACGCCTGCGAGGAGAGCTACTGGTTCCCGGTCTCGGCCGTGTATGCCGCCGACGCCCGGCCTCACATGGAGCCGCGTCTGGCGTCCGTCGTCGAGGAATGCATGGTCGGGCGCGGATACGCCGTGCGTGGCATCACCGACTTCGGTGGCATGGTGGGGGCAGCGCGCGGGGAGGCGCGAGGAGAGCGGGTGGAAGCTGGTCGAGACTGTCTCGCGACGGCGTTGGCTGATCTGTATCCCGACCTGCCGTACTACCCCCGCCCCTGACTAGATAGCCTCGAGTTGTGCCCTACTCCCTGCCCAGCCCGACCTCGGGGGTGTGGCACCTCGGCCCGTTCCCGGTCCGGGCCTATGCCCTGTGCATCCTCGCGGGGATCGTCGTGGCCGTCTGGATCACCGGTCGGCGGCTCGTGGACCGCGGTCACGCCAAGGAGAAGGCCGTCGACATCTCCGCCTGGGCGGTGCCGTTCGGCATCATCGGTGGCCGGCTCTACCACGTCATCACCACCCCAGACCCCTACTTCGGTGAGGGTGGCCATCCGCTCAAGGCGCTCTACATCTGGGAGGGCGGACTCGGCATCTGGGGGGCCATCGCGCTCGGAGCGCTGGGGGCGTGGATCGGCGCCCGCCGCCACGGGGTGCCGTTCCTGGACTACATCGACGCGGCCGCTCCCGGGGTGGCGGTGGCGCAGGCCCTGGGCCGGTGGGGGAACTGGTTCAACAACGAGCTCTACGGCCGCGCGACGGACGTCCCGTGGGGGCTGACCATCCACGAGTGGGACCAGTCGGCCGGTCACGCCGTGCGCGACGCGAGCGGCAAGGCAGTGGTGCTCGGCACCTACCAGCCCACGTTCCTCTACGAGTCCCTGTGGTGCCTGCTCCTCGCCCTGGTCCTCGTGCTCGCGGACCGCCGTTGGGCGTTGCGCAAGGGGCAGCTGTTCGGCCTCTACGTCGTGGGCTACCCGCTCGGCAGGATCGTGTTCGAGAAGTTGCGAAGCGACGAGGCCCACGTCATCTTCGGACAGCGGGTCAACGTGTGGACGAGCATCCTGGTCTTCCTGATCGGAGTCGCCATCGTCTGGTTCGGGAGGCGTCGCGAGGTGGCCGTTCCGCCCAAGGTGACGTCTCAGCATACGGAATGAGGGCGCTCACATGGCGGGACAAACGGCACTCGGGCTATCCTTCCTGCAGCCGTGGCCAAGGCCGTCCACGCGCGTGACCTGGTGTGCCCAACTTGGGTTCCACAACGCACTTCTCCCCCCAAGGACGGTGACCCGAACGTGACTTCTGCGCGCTTCTCCGCCCAGCCTGCCGACACGGGCCTCTACCGCCGTGAGTTCGAGCACGACGCCTGCGGGGTCGCCCTCGTGGCGACGATGCGGGGAAGTGCAGGTCACGACATCGTCGACCACGCGCTCACCGCGCTACGCAACCTCGACCACCGCGGCGCCACCGGCGCCGACCCGTTCGTGGGCGACGGCGCCGGCATCCTCACGCAGGTTCCCGACGCCTTCCTGCGCGCGGTCGTGGACTTCGACCTCCCCGTCCAGGGTGCGTATGCCGTGGGCATCGCCTTCCTGCCGGGCGACCAGACCGAGCGTGCCCGGGTCGAGGCCCGGATCGAGGAGCTTGCCGTCGAGGAGGGGCTGACCGTCCTCGGCTGGCGTGACGTGCCGGTGGCCGCGGAGCTGGTCGGCCAGGCCGCGCGCGACTGCATGCCGTTCTTCCGCCAGCTGTTCGTCTCGGCGGCTGTGGGCCGGATGGTGGGCCTCGGCCTGGACCGCCTCGCGTTCTGTCTGCGCAAGCGCGCCGAGCGCGAGACCGAGGTCTACTTCCCGTCGCTGTCGTGTCGCACCCTCGTCTACAAGGGCATGCTCACGACTGGCCAGCTCGAGCCGTTCTTCCCCGACCTGTCCGACCGTCGGTTCGAGACCCAGCTCGCGCTGGTCCACTCGCGCTTCTCCACCAACACCTTCCCCAGCTGGCCGCTGGCGCACCCCTACCGGCTGATCGCCCACAACGGCGAGATCAACACCGTCAAGGGCAACCGCAACTGGATGAGCGCCCGTGAGAGCCAGCTCGAGTCCGACGTCATCCCCGGCGACCTCGACCGGCTGTTCCCGATCTGCACTCCGGAGGCGTCCGACTCGGCGTCCTTCGACGAGGCGCTGGAGCTGTTGCACCTCGGTGGTCGGCCCCTGCCACACGCCGTCCTCATGATGATCCCGGAGGCCTGGGAGAACAACGAGGAGATGGACCCCGCCCGCAGGGCCTTCTACGAGTTCCACTCGACCTTCATGGAGCCGTGGGACGGTCCCGCGTGCGTGACCTTCACCGACGGCTCGCTCATCGGCGCGGTGCTCGACCGCAACGGACTGCGCCCGGGCCGCTACTCGGTGACCGACGACGGGCTCGTCGTGCTGGCGTCCGAGTCCGGGGTCCTGGACCTCGACCCGACCCGGGTGGTCCGCAAGGGCCGCCTCCAGCCGGGACGGATGTTCCTGGTCGACACCGAGCACGGCCGGATCGTCTCCGACGACGAGGTGAAGTCCCAGCTCGCCGCCCAGCACCCCTATGACGAGTGGCTGCACGCGGGCCTGATCCACCTCGACGACCTGCCCGAGCGCGAGCACATCGTGCACACCGCTGCGTCGGTCGCCCGCCGCCAGCAGACCTTCGGCTACACGCAGGAAGAGCTCAAGATCCTGCTCACCCCGATGGCCCGCACCGGGGGAGAGGCCCTCGGCTCGATGGGCACCGACACCCCCATCGCGGTGCTGTCGGACCGTCCGAGGCTGGTGTTCGACTACTTCACCCAGCTCTTCGCCCAGGTCACCAACCCGCCGCTCGACGCCATCCGCGAGGAGCTCGTCACCTCGCTCGGCACCGTGATCGGCCCCGAGGGCAACGCTCTGGCCGCCGGCCCGGCCCACGCCCGCCAGGTCGTGCTGCCGTTCCCGGTGATCGACAACGACATGCTGGCCAAGATCGTCCACGTCAACGCCGACGGCGACCTGCCCGGTTACGCCACTCACGTGGTCCGCGGTCTCTACGACGTGACCGGCGGTGCGGCCGCGATGACGGCGCGCCTCGAGGAGATCTTCGGTGAGGTGTCCGCGGCGATCGCCGAAGGGGCCCGGTTCGTCGTGCTCTCCGACCGTGACTCGGGTCGTGACTACGCGCCCATCCCGTCGCTCCTGCTGACCTCCGCCGTCCACCACCACCTCATCCGCGAGAAGACCCGCACCCTTGTCGGCCTGGTCGTCGAGGCCGGCGACGTCCGCGAGGTCCACCACGTCGCCCTCCTGGTCGGGTATGGCGCGGCCGCCGTCAACCCCTACCTCGCCATGGAGTCGGTCGAGGACCTGGTCCGCTCCGGCGCGATCGACGGCGTGACGCCTGAGCAGGCCGTCAAGAACCTCATCAAGGCGCTCGGCAAGGGCGTCCTCAAGGTGATGTCCAAGATGGGCATCTCGACCGTCGCGTCCTACCGCGGCGCCCAGGTCTTCGAGGCGCTCGGTCTGTCGCAGGAGCTCGTCGACCGCTACTTCACCGGCACGGTGAGCCAGCTCGGTGGAGTGGGGCTCGACGTCCTGGCCGCGGAGACCGCGGCCCGGCACGCCGCGGCATACCCGCCTGACGGGGTCCGCCTCCCGCACCGCAAGCTCGGCGTCGGCGGCGAGTACCAGTGGCGGCGCGAAGGTGAGCCGCACCTGTTCGACCCAGACACGGTGTTCCGGCTGCAGCACTCGACGCGGCAGCGGCGCTACGACATCTTCAAGCAGTACACCGAGCGCATCGACGAGCAGTCCGAGCGGCTGATGACACTGCGCGGCCTGTTCACGCTCGGAGGCGCATCACCTCGCCCCGCCATCTCGATCGACGAGGTCGAGCCGATCAGCGAGATCGTCAAGCGGTTCAACACCGGTGCGATGTCCTACGGCTCGATCAGCCAGGAAGCCCACGAGACCCTGGCGATCGCCATGAACCGGCTCGGTGGTCGTTCCAACACGGGTGAGGGCGGCGAGGACGTCGACCGGCTGATGGACCCCGAGCGACGCTCGACGATCAAGCAGGTCGCCTCCGGACGCTTCGGCGTGACGTCTCTCTACCTCACGAAGTCGGGCGACATCCAGATCAAGATGGCCCAGGGCGCCAAGCCCGGTGAGGGCGGCCAGCTGCCCGGCCACAAGGTCTACCCGTGGATCGCCACGACCCGGCACTCGACGCCTGGGGTCGGCCTGATCAGCCCGCCGCCGCACCACGACATCTACTCGATCGAGGACCTCGCCCAGCTGATCCACGACCTCAAGAACGCCAACCCCGAGGCCCGGATCCACGTCAAGCTCGTCTCCGAGATCGGGGTCGGCACGGTCGCGGCAGGTGTCTCCAAGGCGCACTCCGACGTCGTGCTCATCTCCGGACACGACGGCGGGACGGGTGCCTCGCCCCTCACGTCGCTCAAGCACGCCGGTGGTCCCTGGGAGATCGGCCTCGCCGAGACCCAGCAGACGTTGGTGCTCAACGGGTTGCGCGACCGCATCGTCGTCCAGTGCGACGGGCAGCTCAAGACCGGTCGCGACGTCGTCATCGCGGCGCTGCTCGGCGCGGAGGAGTTCGGGTTCGCCACGGCTCCGCTGGTCGTCAGCGGCTGCATCATGATGCGCGTCTGCCACCTCGACACCTGTCCGGTCGGCATCGCCACCCAGAACCCCGAGCTGCGGTCCCGGTTCTCGGGCAAGCCCGAGTTCGTCGAGACCTTCTTCGAGTACGTCGCCGAGGAGGTCCGCGAGCACCTGGCGGCCCTCGGTTTCCGGAGCATCGAGGAGGCCATCGGCCAGGTCTCGGCCATCGACGCGACACGCGCCGTCAACCACTGGAAGGCAGCTGGCCTCGACCTGTCACCGATCTTCACCGATGTGGAGAGCCCCGACGGCTCGGCCCGCCGCAACACCACGACGCAGGACCACGGGCTCGAGAAGGCGCTCGACCACCACCTCATCACGATCGCCCGCGAAGCCCTCAACGACGGCACCCGGGTCACGGGTGACGTCGCGGTCCGCAACGTCAACCGGACGATCGGCACGCTGCTCGGCCACGAGGTCACCAAGGCCTACCCCGAGGGGCTGCCCGACGACACGATCAACCTCACCCTCAGGGGCTCGGCGGGTCAGTCGCTCGGTGCGTTCGTCCCGCGCGGTGTCACCCTGCGCCTGCTCGGGGACGCCAACGACTACGTCGGCAAGGGTCTCTCCGGTGGTCGGATCGTCGTTCGTCCCGACCGTGCTGCCCCGCTGCAGGCCGAGGCCAACGTCATTGCCGGCAACGTCATCGGCTACGGCGCCACGACCGGCGAGCTCTACCTGCGAGGCCTGGTGGGCGAGCGCTTCTGCGTCCGCAACTCCGGTGCCACCGCGGTGGTCGAGGGTGTCGGCGACCACGGCTGCGAGTACATGACCGGCGGCACGGTCCTCGTGCTCGGACCCACCGGTCGCAACTTCGCCGCCGGCATGTCCGGGGGAGTGGCCTACGTGCTGGACCTCGACCCCGGTCGGGTCAACGCCGAGCTCGTCGACCTGTCCGCCCTGCGGCCCGACGACGAGTCGGTCGTGCGCGAACTGCTCGGCAAGCACGTCGAGTGGACCGAATCCCCTGTCGCCGTAAGGCTGCTGGAGGAGTGGGACACCGCCAGATCGCGCTTCACCCTCGTCCTTCCGCGCGACTACCAGCGCGTCCTGGACGTGCGCGCCGCCGCTGAGGCGGAGGGACTCGACGTCAACGGCTCCGAGGTCTGGGAGCGGATCATGGAGGCCTCCCGTGGCTGACCCCCAGGGTTTTCTCAAGACGCGCGAGCGTGAGCTGCCGGCCCGCCGCCCCGTCCCGGTGCGCATCCGTGACTGGAAAGAGGTCTACGAGGAGCAGGAGCTCGGACAGCTGCAGCGCCAGGCCGGACGCTGCATGGACTGCGGGATCCCGTTCTGTCACAGCGGATGTCCGCTCGGCAACCTCATCCCCGAGTGGAACGACCTGGCTTGGAAGGGCGACTGGCGCGAGGCCATCGAACGGCTGCACGCGACCAACAACTTCCCCGAGTTCACCGGTCGGCTCTGCCCGGCACCGTGCGAGACGGCCTGCGTCCTCGGCATCAACCAGCCCGCCGTGACCATCAAGCAGATCGAGGTCACGACGATCGACCGTGCCTTCGACGCCGGCTACGTCCAGCCCCAGGCCCCCGAACGGCTCTCGGGCAAGACGGTTGCCGTGGTCGGTTCCGGACCTGCTGGCCTCGCAGCCGCCCAGCAGCTGACGCGCGCCGGCCACACGGTCGCGGTCTATGAGCGTGCAGACAAGCCCGGTGGTCTGCTCCGCTACGGCATCCCCGAGTTCAAGATGGAGAAGTCCGTCCTCGACCGTCGAATCGCCCAGATGGAGGCCGAGGGCACCCGCTTCCGCAGCGGGGTCGACGTCGGCGGTGACGTGACCGGCAAGCAGCTGCGGGACCGCTACGACGCGGTGGTCCTGGCCATCGGAGCGACCGTGCCGCGTGACCTCCCCGTCCCCGGGCGCGAGCTCGACGGCGTCATGCAGGCCATGGACTTCCTACCGCCCGCTAACCGGGTGGCGCTCGGTGAGACCGTCGAAGGACAGGTCACGGCCGAGGGCAAGGACGTCATTGTCATCGGCGGTGGCGACACCGGTGCCGACTGCATCGGCACCTCGCACCGCCAGGGTGCGCGCTCGGTCACCAGCCTCGAGATCATGGCCCAGCCGGGGGAGGAGCGCGTGGTTGGCCAGCCGTGGCCGACCTACCCGATGATCTTCCGCGTCGCCTCCGCGCACGAGGAGGGCGGCGACCGCGTGTATGCCGCGTCCACCAAGGAGGTCCTCGGCGAGGACGGCAAGGTGTCCGGCATCCGGGTCGTCGACGTGCGCATGGGCGACAAGGGGTTCGAGGAGGTCGAGGGCACCGAACGCGTGCTGCCGGCCCAGCTGATCCTGCTGGCCATGGGCTTCCTCGGGCCCGAGGGCCCGGGCGTCGTCCAGCAGCTCGAGGTCGAGCTCGACGAGCGCTCCAACATCAGGCGCGACAAGGACTACATGTCGTCCGTGCCCGGTGTCTTCGTCGCCGGCGACGCCGGTCGTGGGCAGTCGCTCATCGTGTGGGCCATCGCCGAGGGCCGTTCGGCCGCAGCAGGAGTCGACCGGTTCCTGACCGGCGACACCGCCCTGCCGCGACCCATCAACCCGAACGACCGCCCCCTGGTCGTCTGACGTCAGGTCTCCCAGCGGCATACCTCGGCTTTGGGTGTCCGCAGGGTGACCGGGGTCACGTTCGGGGGCTGGTGACCGATAGGGTCGGTGGCATGCGTCGCGCCAAAATTGTCTGCACCCTCGGCCCCGCAGTTTCCTCCCCGGAGCGCATTCGTGAGCTCGTCGACGCGGGCATGGATGTGGCCCGGCTCAACCTCTCCCACGGCGAGTACGCCGACCACGAGAAGATCTACCAGGAGATCCGCAAGGCCAGCGACGAGACCGGTCACGCGGTCGGCATCCTCGTCGACCTCCAGGGTCCCAAGATCCGCACCACGCGGTTCAAGGACGGCCCGGTCGAGCTGGTCAACGGCGCGGAGTTCACCATCACGACCCGCGAGGTCGACGGTTCGGTGTCCGAGGTCGGCACGACCTACAAGGGCCTTCCTGGCGACGTGAGTCCGGGCGACGCACTGCTCATCGACGACGGCAAGGTCGCGCTCCAGGCCGTCGAGGTCACCGACACCGACGTCCGGTGCGTGGTGACCGTCGGAGGCACGGTGTCCAACAACAAGGGCATCAACCTGCCCGGCGTTGCCGTGTCCGTGCCGGCGCTGTCCGAGAAGGACAAGGAAGACCTGCGCTGGGCGCTGCGGCTACGCGCCGACATGATCGCGCTGTCGTTCGTGCGCTCCGCCGCGGACCTCGACGACGTCCACGCCGTCATGGACGAGGTGGGGGTCCGACTGCCCGTCATCGCCAAGATCGAGAAGCCCCAAGCCGTCGACAACCTCGTCGAGATCATCGAGGCCTTCGACGGCGTGATGGTCGCCCGTGGGGACCTCGGCGTCGAGCTGCCGCTCGAGGAGGTGCCGATCGTCCAGAAGGAAGCCATCGAGATCGCCCGCCGCAACGCCAAGCCGGTCATCGTCGCCACCCAGGTGCTCGAGTCGATGATCGAGAACCCGCGCCCCACCCGCGCGGAGGCCTCCGACGCCGCCAACGCCGTCCTCGACGGGGCCGACGCCCTGATGCTGTCGGGGGAGACCAGCGTCGGTGCCTACCCGATCATCGCCGTGCAGACCATGGCCCGGATCATCGAGAGCACCGAGGAGCACGGCCTGGAGCGGATTCGACCGCTCGGCACCAAGCCGCACACGATGGGCGGCGCCGTGGCTGCGGCCGCCGTCGAGATCGGTGAGCTGCTCGGGGCCAAGTTCCTCATCACCTTCAGCCAGTCCGGAGACACCGCCAAGCGGATGTCCCGGATCCGTCCGCGGATCCCCATGCTGGCGTTCACGCCCGAGCCACACACCCGGTCGCGGCTGGCGCTGGCCTGGGGCATCGAGACCTATCTCGTGCCCATGGCCCGGCACACCGACCAGATGGCCCAGCAGGTCGACAAGTCGCTGCTCGCGTCCGGCCGGGCCCAGGAGGGGGACCTCGTCGTCATCGTCGCCGGCTCGCCCCCCGGCATCCCCGGGTCGACCAACGCCTTGCGCGTGCACAAGATGGGTGACGCCATCAACAAGGTGGCCCCGGCCTACGAGGACCTCGCCGACTGACCCGCCACACTGCCTTGCCAGCTAGCGTCCGACGGCGAGGGGGTGCGGTTTGTCGTCCGGACGTACCGCACCGCTATCCTTTCCGAGGCCGCCCCAGCGGCCGCCGCCGAAGAGCTGAATGTTCGGCGAGCCGAACCTGATGTTCGGCAAGCCGCTGAACATGATGTTCGGCAAGCCGAAGTGGTGGAATGGCAGACACGGAGCACTCAAAATGCTCTGCTCGAAAGGGCGTGCGGGTTCAAGTCCCGCCTTCGGCACCCTGGTGGGACGGCACTTCCAACCTCGGTGGGGACAGCGCCCGAGTGCTTTCCCGAGAGCCCTGTGGAGGGCGGGCGGCGGCGCGATCCCGTCGGGTCAGTAGGCGTCGACGTGAAGGTCAGTAGGCGTCGACGTCAACTCGGTCGACCCTGCGGTGGAACCGCATGCCGGCTCTGCCGCCGACGACGGCGCCGACCAGGCTGGTGAGGGCGGCGAGGACGAGCGCGACCACACCGGCGGTGGTGAGGTCGGAGGTCTTGACCGGAAGGCGCGGGAAGCTGTTGAGCTGCCCCAGGACGTCGTACTTGCTGCCCGCCACGGCGCCGATGATGCCCACGATCACGATGATGACCAGGGCCCACAGCCAGACGGCCACGCCCTGCTTGGCGCCGTTGAACCGAGCCATGCGAGCTGCGACGTAGCCGCCGCAGTAGTAGCTGACGAACAGGATGACCGCCAGCGCCACAGCCCCCACGATGCCGACCGTCCCGACATCCTCGGAGGCCTGCTGGGCCGCCTCGGTGGCGTCGGTTCCGGTCCCCAGACCGACGGCGGCACCTGCGGCCGCCAGGATTGCGGTGAGGATCACCGCCATACCCATGGCGGTCAGCCAGCCGAAGAAGGCGGAGCCCACCTTCATCCCGCCGAACCGGTCGGCCTGCACCGCGGCACGCCTCTCGCCGTATGCCGCGTGCTCGTCGTCGCGCCCGTACTCCTGGTACTCGTTCGTGCTCGTCATGTGGGGCTCCTTGTGGGGGCTCAGGGGGAGTGGCAGTTGATACCTGCCGCTCCACCCTGCTCCGAGTTGTTTGTCATGTCGAGCTCGCTACCTCCAGCCGGTCGTGTGGACGGCGCAGCGACCCGCGGCGGGATCGCTGTGTCGGCTCACGACGCTTCGGACGGCCCAGCGGATGCGACGACGGGTCAGGAGCAGGAGCACTCCGACCCAGAGAGCGATGGCCCAGCCCTGGGGGCCTCGGGGCGGGACGGGTGGTGGGGGGTACGCGCCGTCGAACAGACCTGCGGCCTGCTCGAAGTGGTTCTCCGATCCCGGGTAGAGGGTCTCGTCCACGAGGTAGAGCACCGGAAGCAGTGCGATCCCGCCCGCGATGGTGCACACGGCCCACTGGTCGACGTGGCGTGACTCGTGTTCGGCGACCCCGCGAGCCCGCACGGGGTTGATGCGCGGAACGGGGGAGGCCATGAACACCTCGCCGACCATGCTGCCCATGTGCTCCCCGGCCTGTGGCACGAAGGCCAGGGTGATGGGCGGATCGCCGACGCTGCACAGGCCCTGCCCCCGGACCTCCGCGAACCCCAGCGCAAGCCCGCTCACGGGAGCCGTCATCGCGGAGCGCACCGTCGACCACAGGGGCGGCCGCCTCGGAGCGCGCGGGTCGATGACGCGACGCCCTTCCGCGATCGAGGTGTCGGCGGCGCAGGCGGGCAGCTCGCGGGCACGCTGGGAGACCCGCAGCCCGAACCCGGCGACAGAGAGGAGCGCCAGGAGCACCATCGCGGCCAACAGTCGTCGGTGCCGGCGCTGGCAGAGGTCACACGCGAGGACCCGGCGAGGGCGCAGCAGGCGGGTGCGGGGGAGCACGAGGAACAGCCCAGCGAGGCCGCCGCCCAGGAATGCCACGACCGACCAGACCACCCGCATCGACGCGGAGGTCGGTCGGCGCCGAGGACGGGCTGTCTCATCCACAATGCCCTCCATCTGGTCGACACCATCATGGTCGTTTCGACGGTCTGCAACCAGAGCGACTCGGCCTCGACCGCGCCTCCCGCAACGTGCCGTTAACGCGAGTCCCCTAGGCTCTCTCCGTGAGCCAGACCGAATCACCCGCGCCCCAGAAGTCCACCAAGACCCGGATCCTCGTGGCGGAGGACGAAGCCCTCATCCGCCTCGACCTGGCCGAGATGCTGGTCGAAGCCGGCTACGAGGTCGTGGGGCAGGCCAGCAACGGTGAGCAGGCTGTCGAGATGGCCACCGAGCTGACCCCCGACCTGGTGATCATGGACGTCAAGATGCCGGTCATGGACGGCATCACGGCGGCCGAGCAGATCGGGGCCGCTCGCATCTGCCCGGTCGTGATGCTCACCGCGTTCAGCCAGACCGAGCTCGTCGAGCGGGCGCGGGACGCGGGCGTGATGGCCTACATCGTCAAGCCGTTCACCGCCTCCGACCTCTCCCCAGCCATCGACATCGCGCGGCACCGCTGGACCGAGGTCAAGGCCCTCGAGCAGGAGATCTCCGACCTCGGCGAGCGGCTGGAGACCCGCAAGTCGGTCGACCGCGCCAAGGGCGTGCTGATGAAGAAGCTCAAGATCACCGAGGCCGAGGCGTTCCGCTGGATCCAGAAGACCGCGATGGACCGGCGCCTCGGCATGCGCGAGGTCGCCGAGGCGGTCGTCGCCGGGATGGACAAGGCCTGACCGTGGGCGTGGAGGTACGCCGCGCGGAGCCGGCCGACTCCGGGGTGCTGGCCGAGGTGGCAGCCGCGACGTTCGCCCTGGCCTGTCCGCCGCACACCACGCAGCAGGCGATCGACACGTTCATCACGGATGTGCTTTCGCAGAGGTGCTTCGATGGCTACCTCGCGGACCCGCACCGGGACCTGTTCGTCTCCGTCGACGGTGACACGGTGACGGGCTACGCGATGGTGGTGAACGGCGACCCGGCCGATCCGGACGCGCGGGCCGCCCTCACCCTGCGACCGACGGCAGAGCTGAGCAAGATCTACGTCCTGCCCGACCACCACGGCGCCGGCACGAGTCGGCTGCTGATGCAGGCTGCCATCGAGGCGGCGCAGGCTCGGGGGGCGGTCGGCGTGTGGCTGGGGGTCAACCAGGAGAACGAACGAGCTCAGAGGTTCTACGTCAAGAGTGGCTTCGCCAGGGTCGGTACCAAGCGCTTCCTCGTGGGTGACCGCTACGAGCACGACTACGTCTTCGAGCGTGCCCTGTGACGACGCTCCAGAGCGATTCCGGGCAGGGGTCATGACTCGGCCTCGCCACCGATGTGAAACGCAGGCAACGGTCCGAGGGGGCGCCATCCTGCGCTGTAACAAACGTGGAACACCGGCATCGCACAGAGTTAACGCAGGAAAGTTGTTGAACCCTTCACGAAGGCACGCGAATGGGCCTAGAGTCCTGAGTCGGTCGCCTTTCGAGGCGCCGCGGCCGTCGGGGGAGCCGCCTGCAGTGGTGAGCAGCAGTGCCAGACCGACGATGGAGGAACCCCGGTGAGCCGTCCAGCGATCAGCGTCAGGCGTGTCTCCGTGGACGAGGAGCGCACCTTCACCGAGCTCTGGCTGTCGTCCCGTGTCGAGGCGGGAGTCGGTCCTGAGGTCGCTGCCCGTGCCGCGTCCGAGGGGCGGGTGGCCAACGCACTGCACCGCGAGGACGTCCGGGCCTACCTCGCCACCGCTGATGGCCGGGCGGTCGGTTTCGCCGTCGCGGCCACGAGCCCGTTCTCGTCGCTCACCGACACCCCGTGCGTCACCATCGACCAGCTCTACGTCGTCCCCGAGGCGCGCAAGCACGGCGTGGCCAGACAGCTGATGACCGCCGTCACGCTGTATGCCGACTCGCGCGGGTGCGACCAGATCGGCTGCAACGTCCCGGCCCAGCACCGCGAGGCCAACCGCTTCTTCGCCCGGCTCGGCTTCTCGTCCCAAGTGGTTCGCCGGGTGGCCAGCGTCGCCGCCCTGCGTCGCCGGCTCGGCCAGGACGAGCCCAGGCACCACTCCATCGAGGCGCTGCTGCACCGTCGCCGGTCGCTGCGAGCACGCGCGACCGCCAGCGCCAGCGCCGACAGCCGCCTCGCGGGCTGACCTCACCCCACCCGGGGCAACGACGAGGGGGTATGCCGTTCACGCGGCATACCCCCTCGTCGTCGGCTTTGACGCGCGGTGGGCGCCCTCAGGCGCCGGGGGCGCCGTCGCGCAGCAGACAGGTGATCCGGCAGGTACAGACCCGCTTGCCCTGGTCGTCGGTGATGACCACCTCGTAGCACGCGAGGGTGCCGCCGAGTGACAGCGCCGTGGCCGTGCCGGTGACGAAACCGGACCGGGCCGCGCGGTGGTGCGTCGCGTTGATGTCGAGGCCCACGGCGATCCTGTCGGGGCCGGCGTGCAGGGCGGCGCCGATCGAGCCCAGCGTCTCGGCGAGGACCACCGAGGCGCCACCGTGCAACAGACCGTAGGGCTGGGTGTTGCCCTCCACGGGCATCCGCGCGACGAGCCGCTGGGGGGATGCTTCGAGGACCTCGATCTCCATGCGGTGGAGCAGCGACTTCGGGTTCAGGGCCTGCATCGCCTCGAGGGCCTCGGTGAAGTCGGCGCCGTGGTGGTCATGGTCGGGGCTGGCGGTGCGGTCGGTCACGGGAGTGTCACTCATAACCAATAGGCTGCCATGCGTGAGTCGCCTCCTGCTCCTCGACGGTCATTCCCTTGCCTACCGCGCGTTCTTCGCGCTGCCCGCCGAGAACTTCTCGACCAGCACCGGGCAGCACACCAACGCCGTCTACGGCTTCACGTCGATGTTGATCAACGTCATGCGCGACGAGCAGCCGACCCACCTCGCGGTGGCGTTCGACGTGTCCCGCCAGACCTTCCGCACCGAGCAGTACGCCGAGTACAAAGCCGGCCGGTCGGCCACCCCGAGCGAGTTCAAGGGTCAGGTGTCGCTGCTCCACGAGGTCCTCGACGCCCTGCGGATCCGCTACGTCGAGGTGGACGGCTACGAGGCCGACGACGTGCTCGCCACCCTCACCACCCAGGCGCTCGCCGAGGGGATGGAGGTGCTGATCTGCTCGGGCGACCGCGACTCGTTCCAGCTGGTCACCGACACCAGCACGGTGCTCTACCCCGTCAAGGGCGTCTCCGAGCTCGCCCGGATGACCCCGACCGCGGTGGAGACGAAGTACGGCGTGCTGCCCGAGCGCTACTCCGACCTCGCGGCGCTCGTCGGCGAGTCCTCCGACAACCTGCCCGGCGTCCCCGGAGTGGGTCCCAAGACGGCCGCCAAGTGGATCGGCCAGTACGGCGACCTCACCGGGCTGGTCGCCCACGTCGACGAGATCAAGGGCAAGGCGGGCGAATCGCTGCGCGAGCACCTTGACGGCGTGCTCCGCAACCGACGCCTCAACCAGCTCGTCCGCGACCTCGACGTTCCCGTCACCATCGCCGACCTCGAGCGCCAGAACTGGGACCGCGAGCAGGTGCACGCCGTCTTCGACAGCCTCGAGTTCCGTGTCCTGCGCGACCGGTTGTTCGAGTACCTCGACGCGCCACAGGAGGAGGCCGACCACGGCTTCGACCTCGACGGCGCGCTGCTCGGGCCCGGCGAGGTGGCCGGGTGGCTGGAGGAGTACGCCGCGCCCGGCGCCACCGTGGGCGTGCACCTCGTCGGCCAGTGGGGCCGTGGCACCGGGGACGCGACCGCGCTGGCGCTGGCCACCGACGGTGACGCGGCGGCATACGTCGACCTGACCACGCTGGACCCGGCAGGGGAGGCGGCAGTCGGAGGCTGGCTGGCCGACGCGCAGCGTCCCAAGGTGCTGCACGACGCCAAGGGACCCCTGCTCGCGCTCGCGGCGCGGGGCTGGAGCGTCGCGGGGATCGCGACCGACACCGCCCTGGCCGCCTACCTCGTGCGACCCGACCAGCGCTCCTACGACCTGGCCGACCTCGTGCTGCGCCACCTCGGGCGTGAGCTCCGGGCCGAGGCGGACACCTCGGGCCAGGGGCTGCTCGACTTCGGGGACGAGGGGGACGCGGGAGCCCAGGACGCGATGGTCCGTGCCCGCGCCGTGCTCGACCTGGCCGGCTCGCTGGCCGAGCAGCTCGAGGCCACTGGCGGCACGTCCCTGCAACAGGACGTCGAGCTGCCGCTCGAGCAGGTGCTTGCGGGCATGGAGCGCACCGGCATCGCAGCCGACGTGGAGGTGATGACCGGGCTGGAGGCCGACTTCGCTGCCAAGGTGCGCGAGGCGCAGGGTGACGCCTACGACGCCATCGGTGGCGACCAGATCAACCTCGGCTCGCCCAAGCAGCTCCAGGTGGTGCTGTTCGAGACCCTGGGCCTGCCCAAGACGCGGCGCACCAAGACCGGTTACACGACCGATGCCGATGCGCTGACCGACCTGTTCACCAAGACCGAGCACCCATTCCTCGAGGCGTTGCTGCGGCACCGCGACGCCTCGCGACTGCGCGTCACGGTCGAGGGTCTGCTCAAGTCCGTGGCCGACGACGGGCGCATCCACACGACCTACCAGCAGACCATCGCGGCGACCGGTCGGCTCTCGTCGACCGACCCCAACCTCCAGAACATCCCGATCCGCACCGACGAGGGACGCCGGATCCGTGAGGTGTTCATCGTGGGGGAGGGCTACGAGTCGCTCATGTCGGCCGACTACAGCCAGATCGAGATGCGGATCATGGCCCACCTGTCGGGTGACGAGGGTCTGATCGAGGCGTTCCGGTCGGGCGAGGACCTGCACCAGTTCGTCGGCTCGCGGGTCTTCCACGTCGAGCCCGAGGACGTCACCTCGGCGATGCGCTCCAAGGTCAAGGCGATGTCCTACGGCCTGGCCTACGGCCTCTCGGCGTTCGGGCTGTCCAAGCAGCTCACCATCTCCACGGGTGAGGCTCAGGGCCTCATGGACGAGTACTTCGCCCGGTTCGGCGGGGTGAAGGACTACCTCGACTCGGTGGTCGCCGAGGCACGTGGGACGGGCTACACCGAGACCATGCTGGGCCGCCGGCGCTACCTGCCCGACCTGACCAGCGACAACCGGCAGCGCCGCGAGATGGCCGAGCGGATGGCGCTCAACGCTCCCATCCAGGGGTCGGCCGCCGACATCATCAAGCTGGCGATGCTGCGCGTCGAGGCCGCGCTCACGGACTCCGGCGCGCAGTCGCGCCAGCTGCTCCAGGTGCACGACGAGCTGGTCCTCGAGATCGCGCCCGGTGAGGCCGCCGACGTGGAGGCGTTGGTCCGCCGCGAGATGGGCGGTGCGATCGAGATGGATGTTCCGCTCGACGTCAGCGTCGGGGTCGGCCGCTCCTGGCACGACGCGGCCCACTGAGCGGCGCCGAGGTGCCGGCTCCGGCCGCGGCCGCCCAGCTCGGGGCTCGCGACGCTGCAGTCTCAGCCCACCGCGCGAGGCGCGACACTGTCGTGGCTGCGGTGGTCTCGCTCGTGGTCACGGCCGTTGTCTGCGGACGGTCCCTGGGTAGCGGGCTCTACCTCTACCGCGACTTCGTCACCGTCCCAGGGCCGGTGTGGAGTCCCTCGACCTGGGGCGACGGGCAGGCGCCCCGCGCAGTGCCCCTCGACGCCGTGATGACAGCCCAGTCCGGGCTCGTGCCGACAGGGGTGCAACAGCAGGCGATGCTGGCAGGTGCGGTCTTCCTGGCAGGGCTCGGCACGGCCGTCCTGCTGCGCCGGTGGGGGCTGGCCGCCATGATCACCAGCGCAGTCCTGGCGATGTGGAACCCCTACGTCGCCGAGCGCCTGCTCATCGGGCAACCGCCGACCTTGCTCGCCTACTCGATGACGCCCTGGCTCGTCGCCGTGGTCCTCTCCAGGTTGACGGGAGCGAAGTCGCTGCTGCTCCTCGCGCTGACCGGGCTGCCTGCGGCCCTGACGCCGTGGGGTGGGCTCGTCGCCGGTGCCGCCGTGCTCGGCTCGTCGGTCGTGGCTGCGCACCGCCGCCGGGCCGGGTGGCTGGTCGGGTGCGTGGCGGTGATCACGGGCTGGTGCCTGCCGTGGGTCGTCCCCGCGCTCGCGCAGGGCTCCGGTGCCGCGGATGCCGATGGCGCTCGGGCCTTCGCGCTGGCTGCGGACTCTCCACTGGGCGTTCTCGGGTCAGCCATGACCTTGGGCGGCATCTGGGCCTCGGGTGCCCAGCTGGCGTCGCGCGTCGAGATCACCTCGGTGGTCGCGTCGTGCCTGGTCCTCGCTGTCGCGGGGGCAGGCGTCACCGCCCTCCACCGTCGGGGTCGTTCTGCGCTTGCTCTCGGCCTCGCCCTGGCCTGGGTCGGGCCGCCCCTGACCGCGTGGGCGCTCTCGACAGGACCGGGCCTGTCGGTGTTCACCGCCCTGCAGGCCGTCCCGGGCGTGGCCATCGGCCGCGACACACATCGCTGGCTGGGGCTCAGCGCGCTGGCGGCAGCGGTACTCGTCGCCGTGGCGGTGGCAGAGCTGAGCCGCGGGCTCCAGCGCCCTGGGGGACGGTCATCGGGACGCGTCGTCCCGACCACCGCGGTCCTGGTGATGGCGAGTCTCGGCGTGATCTCGGCGCCGGACCTGCCCAAGAGGGTGCACGCGGCATACCAACCGGTCACGATGCCGGCCGACTGGGAGCCCACCGTGCGCGCGGCAGCGGCGGCCGCCGGCAGTGGAGCGGTGGCCGTCCTGCCGTGGCAGCCGTTCAGGGCTGTGTCCTGGGCCGGTGGGCAGCCCTTCCTCGACCCGCTTCCGAGAGCCCTGCCGGGTCGGGTCGTGACGGCACACCAGCTCACCGTGGTGCGAGAGGGTGAGCCGGTCACGGTCGACGATGACCCCGTGGAGCTGACGAGGTGGCGGACCGGCCCGCTCGACGTCGCAGACCTTCGGGCTCGGGGAGTGGCAGCCGTCGTGATCTGGAAGGGGACACCTGGCGAGGTGCCGCCGATGCCGACCGGAATGCACATCGTGAGCGACTCCGCGCATTTTGCCGTCTGGGCGCTGTAGTCGGGCGCTGCAGTCGGGCGCTGTCATCGAGGCAGTCATCAGGCCCTGGGACACGCCGCGGGGCGCGAATTTCCGGGGATTGCACTAAAAAGCCAACCAGCCGGTAACATTCCCGGGACACCACTAGCCGGGGAGGCCCTGGAGTATGAAGTTTTTCCGTCCAAACGAGCGTGGCGAGGTTTCGTCAGCAGTTGCCGTCACGCTGCTCAGCCTCGTGCTTGGTGGGGGCGCCGCCGCCGCTGCCGTGGTCACCGTGGTGAACACGCAGGGCCCTGGCGACAGCGCCGCGGTCGAGTCGGGTCAGAAGGACCTCGTCGACCCCGCCCAGATCATTCCCTACGGCGGCTGATCAGTCACCGAGGCTGACTAGCCCTCTACTGCCTGGGAACGGGCGTCGGTCATCGCGATCGGCGCCCTTCTCTGTGCCACATGGGTCAGAAGTCGCTCCCAGTAGTCGGCCGTTCCCGTCCACGTGAACTGCCGGGCGTAGTCACGGGCGTGCTGCCCCATCTCGTCCCGGCGGACCCGGTCGGCGAGCAGCTCCGACACCTCGTGCGTCATGGCGTCGAGGTCCTCGACCAGCACGCCGGTGCGGCCGTCGACGATGGACTCCGACAAGCCGCCGGCGTCGTTGTAGGCGATGGTCGGGACGCCGTGGCTGGCCGCCTCCACGACACACAGTCCCCAGCCCTCTTTGACGCTGGGCGCCAGGGCGAGCCACGCCGCGGCCAGCTCGGCGTGCTTGGTCTCCTCGTCGACGAAGCCGAGCAAGGACACGTCGTCCTCGACGCCGGAGAGGTGGGCGTGCTCGACGATGCGGTCGTGCCACCATCCGTGGCCGATGACGCGCAGCTGGAGGCCGGGGTGCGTCGGCCGGAGCCGGGCGACCACGTCGATGGCGTGTTCGACTCGTTTGTGCGGCACCAGCCGCCCGAGGACGACGATCGTCGGTCGGTCGCCGCGAGCGACGCCGAGCGAGCGTGGGGCGTCGGTGCCGTTGTGGATGACGGCGATGCGTTCGCGGTCCACCCCCAGCTCGACGAGCTCGTCCCTCGTCCGGCCGGACACGGCGACGTACTGCCGGGTGCGATAGGCGCGGGGGGCCACCCTCGACTCGATGAACCAGCCGATCCGGGCCGCCAGCGGACCGAAGACCACCGGCCACTGCTCCCGGTGCACGTGGTGGACCAGCACGACCAGCGGGCTGCTGGTGCCCCAGGCCGAGAAGAAGGGAATGCCGTTCTGGGTGTCGACGACCACGTCGTACGGTCCCTGGTGCCGCTCGTCGCGGCGCAGCGCCCGCACGGCCGCGGCATACACGCCCAGTCGGCCGCCCTGACGGCGGTAGGTCACGCCGTGCAGGGTCTCCCGCGGCGGGGCGTCCCCGTGGGCGGCGCAGTAGATGGTGACGTCGTGCCCGCGGCCGGCCAGATGCTGTCCGACGGTCTCGAGGTAGTGCTCCGCGCCACCGCCCTCAGGGTGCGTCGCATCGCGCCAGCTGAGAAGAGCGATACGCACCTGTGGAGATCCTCACACGACCGGAGATTGGCTAAGTTGACTCATGAGTAACCGTACCGGCATTAAGGTTCACCCCGTGATCGAGATGGGATATCCGGCTGCGCCTGAGCTGCCGAGGGGGTCCCTTCGGCGCTCGGTGGAGCTGTTTCGGGCCTTCCTCGTGGAGCAGACCGATCCCGACCGCTTCTACTCGACTCTCGCCGTCGACTCGGTGGCGGAGGTGCGGCGATGGACGACGCTCGAGGGCGCCACCGTCGTCGACATCGGTGGGGGACCGGGCTACTTCGCCGACGCCTTCGTGGCAGCCGGAGCCGGGTATGCCGGTGTCGAACCGGACGTGGGCGAGCTGACCGCGCGGGGCCAGGTGGGGGCCAACGCGGTGCGGGGTTCGGGCCTTGCCCTGCCGTTCGCCGACGGCTCGGTGACCGTCGCGTACTCGAGCAACGTGCTGGAGCACGTGCCGGAACCGGAGGCGATGGCCGACGAGATGCTCCGGATCCTGCAACCAGGTGGCCTCATGGTGCTGTCCTGGACCCCGTGGCTGTCGCCCTGGGGTGGGCACGAGACGGCACCGTGGCACTACCTGGGGGGTCGACGGGCCGCCGACAGGTATGCCGCGAAGCACGGCAAGCGCCCCAAGAACGACTTCGGTCGCTCGCTGTTCGCCTGCTCGGTGGGGCGGATGATGCGCTGGCTGAACGCGGCCGAGGCGACGGGGGCAGTGCGGGTCGTGGAAGTACTGCCGCGGTATCACCCCTCCTGGGCGAAGTGGGTCATCCGGGTCCCCGGGCTGCGCGAGGTGGCGTGCTGGAACAGCGTCATCGTCGTGCAACGCGTGGGCGGATGATGGCCGACCGATATGCCGTCGAGCGGGGACGTGACACTCTCAACCTGATCGCCCAGTCGGCCGTTCTGGTCGCCTTCGCGTTCACGCAGGCGCCGCGGTGGACGGCCGGTGACACCAAGCTCGACCTCACCCAGGCGCCCGGAGCGCTGCTGGCCCGAGCGTTCACGTTGTGGGACCCCCAGGCCGCCGCGGGACAGCTGCAGAACCAGGCCTACGGCTACCTGTTTCCGATGGGGCCGTTCTTCTGGTTGTGGCACCAGCTGGGAGCGCCACCGTGGGTGGTCCAGAGGCTCTGGTGGTGCCTGCTGCTGCTGGTGGCCTTCCACGGGATGCGGCTGCTGCTGGTCAGGCTGGCCGTCGGGACCGGAACCTCACGGATGCTCGCGGCCTTCGCCTACGCGTTGGCACCGCGGATGCTGGAGGGTTTGGGGGCCATCAGCTCGGAGATCTGGCCGATGGCCGTGGCGCCGTGGGTGTTGCTGCCGCTGGTCGGTGCCCGCCGGGGGGACGAACGCCTGTCAGCGGCGCGGTCGGCGGCGGCGTTCTTCGCCGCGGGAGCGGTCAACGCTGTGGCGGCCATGGCGCTGCTCCCGCTGCCAGCCCTGTGGATCCTCACCCGCGCCAAGGGGGCTCGCCTGCGACTGGGCGGTTGGTGGTCGCTGTTCGTCATCCTGGCCTCCGCCTGGTGGATCGGGCCGCTGCTCCTCCTGGGCCGCTACAGCCCACCGTTCCTGGACTGGATCGAGTCCAGCGCCGTGACCACGGCGGGAGCCTCGACCACCGAGGCACTACGCGGCACCACGCAGTGGATTGCAGCCATCTCCGGTGCCCGTGGCCCTCAGTGGCCGGGGGGGTGGGAGATCCTGACCCAACAGCCCGTCGTCTGGCTGGGGCTGGTGCTGGTGGCAGTGGGACTCCTGGGCGTGTGGCGTGCCGCCCGCACGTGGTCGCTCTTCGTCCGAGGTGGCCTCGTGGTCGGGCTGGTGCTCGTGACCTTGGGCCACGTGGGCCCAGGGGTCGGGCCGCTCGCCGGGTCGTTCTCCACCCTGCTGGACGGCGCCCTGGCGCCGTTCCGCAACACGCACAAGTTCGAGCCGGTCATCCGCGTCGTCCTCTGCATCGGTATCGCGCACGCCCTCCCGCGTCTCGAGGGACTGCTGCGCAGGGCCGGGGGCCGCATCCCGCAGGTCGTGACGGGCGTGGTCCTCGTCGCGGTGGCGGCGCAGGCAGCGGCCCCCGTGTTCCAGGGTGTGAGCCAGCGGGGCCAGTTCCTGGCTGTGCCGGGTTACTGGAAGCAGGCTGCCGACTGGCTCGGCGACCACCCGAGCCCGGGACGCACGCTGGTGCTTCCCGGAGCGAACGCTCCGGCCAGTTACTGGGGTGATCCCAGGGACGAGGCGTTGCAGCCCCTCGCGTCGAGCCCCTGGATCGTGCGCGACGCGGTGCCGCTCGGGTCCGCAGGGGCGACCCGGATGCTCAACGACATCGAGGCTCGGGTGGCTTCGGGCTTCGGCGGCGTCGAGCTGCGCAACGCCTTCGTGCGCATGGGCATCAGTCGCGTCCTGGTGCGCTCGGACCTGGCCTACCGCGTCACGGGGGCACCGGCACCGATGGTGGTGCAGGCGGCCCTGGCGACCGCGGGGGCGCGACCGGTCTTCTCCTTCGGCCCCGAGCTCGGGGGCAGCCTCAACCCGGACGTAGCCCTCGACGGAGGCCAGGACCAGCCGATCCCAGCGATCGTCATCTATGACCTGGGTGACGCCACCAGCATCGCGCCGACGCAGTCCCACCCGGTCGAGTCCACCTCGGTTCTTGCCGGCGGACCGGAGGGCACGGTCCTGGTGCCAGATCCCGAGCAGCCCGTTCTCCTGAGCTCGGACGGAGCGTCGCTGCGTGCAGCGGGGCTGGAGAAGACCCCCCAGATCCTCACCGACACACTGCAGCGTCGCGAGGCCAACTTCGCGGCCGTCCGCAGGAACTACGGCCCTCCACTGGCGGCGTCCGAGGCCTATCCGGCGCCACGTCGGGCCCATGACTGGCTGATGCCGTGGCTGTACCGGGATGCCCCCCTCGCTGCCCAGCAGACCGTCAAGGAGCTCGTGGGCGCGCGCTCGGTCACTGCGTCCGGGTCGTTGGCCTATCCCGACCTGGGTCAGGTGCGCGACCTGACGCGAGTCCCCGACAGCGCCTTCGACTCCAGCCTCGACACGATGTGGGAGAGTCGCGGCTACCAACCCGCGGGTCAGTACGTCGAGCTGCAGTTGCAGCAGGCGGTCACGCTGCCGGACCGCCTCGACGCGGTGTTCGACATGCAGGACGGGGCCGACATCGCCGCCGTGACCGTGACCACCGACGCCGGAACTGTCAGGACTCCGGTCAGCACGCCCGGGACCGGCTCGGCGGCAGCGCGTGCGGTGGTGCGCCTTTCGGTACAGCCCGGTTCGACGACCCGGTTCCGGCTCGCTGTGGTCGAGACCCGTCCGGGCAAGCCGACGGTCCGGGTGCGGGACATCGGCGTGGGAGTGCTTCCCCGGGTGGAGAGCTGGCTGCGTCTGCCCGAAGCGACATCGGACACGGTCGAGGGAGTCCTCCTGCAGGCCTCGCCGGATCGGGTCCCCGCATGTGTGCCGGGGTTCCACGACGTCCTGCACTGCCGTCCCGACAAGGCACGGGTCGCCGAGGGCGAGCTCGACCTGCGCCGCATCTTCGGTGTGCCATCGGCGACGACCATGACAGGCACCGGCTCGGTCGTGCCGCGTGCCGCCACGGCGACGGCGAGGCTGCTCGACCGACCTGACGGAATCAAGGCCAGCGCCACCAGCAGCTGGGTTCCCGGTGCTTCGACGGCACCGCAGCTGGCCCTCGATGGCAACCCCGCCACCTTCTGGGCCGCCTCACCGTCCCAGCTCGGCCCCAGCCTCACCCTGCGCTTCCCCGAGAAACGGGCGGTCCGCGGCCTCAGCTTCGAGACCGACCCGGGGGTGACCGGTCGCAGGATCACCGAGGTCGACGTGACGGTGGGCGGTGAGACCTACCGGCGCACGGTGGAGGGTGACGCCGCACGGGGTACCGTCCGCCTTCCCGAGACCAAGGCGGCCACCGTCGTGGTCAGGGTCATCAAGAGCACCAACCTTGCCCTTCGCTCGGACGGACGGAACGCACCCGCTCCGGTCGTCCTCGGCGACGTCAACCTGATCGGGGACTCCTGGCAGCCCCTCGAGAGCAGCGACGTCGCGATGCCCTGCGGCTTCGGCCCACGGCTGCAGGTGAACGGCAGTGAGTACCCCACAGAGGTCACGGGGTCGCGGACTGCACTCATCCAGGGGCTCCCGCTCCAGCTCCGGGTCTGCGCGCCCGTCCGCCTGGGCCAGGGGGAGTCACGGTTGAGGGTGCTGGCCTCCGCGGAGTTCGGAGTCCGCAACCTCTCCCTGTGGGCCACGCAGGCTTCAGGTACGCAGTCGCCCGTGACTGCCTCCCGCTGGTCGCCCACCGACCGCGCCATCACGGTGCCGGACCTGAGCCACCCCTCCATCGTCGGGGTGCGCGAGAACGCCAATCCCGGGTGGACGGCACGGTTCGGCAGCCGGACGGCGATACCGGTGACGCTGGACGGCTGGTCGCAGGGGTGGATCGTCCCGGCGGCGGACAGGGGAGTCCTGCGGCTCGACTTCAGCCCGCAGACACCGTTCCGCGTCACTCTGGGCCTCGGGTTCCTGCTGGCTCTGGTTGTGCTGATGGTGGCGGTCACAGGCCGTAGGCGATCCTCCGTCGCGCTCGGTCCCGAGGTCCGCGGGCCCGGACCCGTCGGTGCGTTCGCGGTCGTCGGTGCCCTCGTCGTGCTGGCTGGACCCTGGGGACTCGTGGGGGCGCTCGCCGGCCTCGCCCTGCGCTGGCTCGGCCCACGGCGTGGTCTCCCGGTGCTGGTCGGGCTCCTGGGGGTATGGGCCACCTGGAGTGCGGTCGCACCCTGGCCCGAGCCCGCCGCGACCAACCGCGGGCTCGTCGCGGCGGTCTTGACCTCTGTGGTCCTGGGTGTGGTGCTGCTGCCAGCGCGGCGACCCCACACCGAGAACCATCGCGCCCAGCGCCATCGCGCCCAGCGCCATCGCGCCCTGCACTCCAGCACCCAGGATCACGGCGCCGAGGATCACGGGTCGCGCGTCTGAGCCGGGTCAGCTCGTCCGGGCGCGCACGAAGCGCTGGGCCGGCTGCTCGACGAAGTGCCAGCTCGCCGCGGCCACGGGGATGGTGATCGCGAGGGTGCCGATCAGGGTGAACCAGAAGTGGCCGGCGAACAGCGCGAGTCCGCGCGCCTCGCGCAGGGCGAACATGATGGGCATGTGCCAGAGGAAGATCGCGTAGCTGATCTGCCCGATGTAGCGCATCGCCCGGCCGCCGAGGAATCCGCTCAACGGGTTGCCACCACCCACTGCGGACGGCGCGATCACGAGAAAGGCGAAGAGGCCGTAGCCGAGGTGCTTGAAGGTCTGCTCCCACACCGTGGGCGGTGACAGGTCGTAGGGCCCGGCGAGCCGGGTGGTCAGGACCCACATCAGGCAGGCCGCCAGCACCCAGAGGGCGACAGGCGAGCGGCGGATCGTGGAGGTGACCGAGGACCATCGCCCCGGACGAGCCGTCAGACAGGCCAGCAGCATGCCGTAGCCGAACCAGTCGAGGGTGGCGGGAAGCGTCTGCAACCAGGTGTACCCCGCAGGCAGGCCACCCCAGGTGTCGACGGCGCGGAACGCCTCGGCGAACAGCATGATCCCGACGATGGCCGCCAGCTCGTGACCGGGGGACCGTCGTCGCACGATCCGGGCAACCAGCCACGCCAGCCCGGGCAGGGCGATGTAGAACATCACCTCGGTCGACAGGCTCCAGAGCTGGGCGAGTCCGGGCATGACCCACGACTGCTTCAGACCCTGGAGCTGGGCCAGGTTGGCCAGCCAGGTGGTGAGGCGGGCTTCACGCGCCTCCGCCCAGAGCAGGGGAGTGGCCGCGAGGACACACAGCCACGCGGGGACCAGGCGGGCCGTCCGGCGCAGCGCGAAGGTCCGCAGCGATGGCCAGGTGCTCAGCCCGGCGTTGGACCGGGCGAAGGGGCGGTAGAGGAGGAAGCCACTCAGCACGAAGAAGAGAGCGACCCCGACGTCCATGCGCGCGACGAGACCCGGCAGGACGTTCCGGCCGATCGTCCCCGCCATGAAGCCTGCGTGGGTCACCACGACGGCAAGGGCCGCGAGGGCGCGCAACCCCTCGAGCTCGCGCACGTGGTGCACCGCGTGCTCGGCGCCTCGCGTGTGGCTGCCCTCGGTGGGGGCCCCCGTGGGGATCTCGGTCGCGGTCACTGGGGCTCCGGTGGCTGGACGATCTGCAGGGTCGTGACGCAGACATCCGCGCTCGGACGACTGCGGCTGATCTGGACGCTCCTCACGCGGACATCGGGCTGCACCGGCAGCAGCAGCCGGTGTGGGCCCCGCTGCATCTGGGGTGTGACCGCGGGCCGCGGAGCCGAGACAGAACCATCCTCGGCAATGACACGGACTCTGACCGAAGTCGTGTCCGACACGAGTACGCCGAGTTCCAGCAGCGCGCCCCGGTAGTACGGGACAGGATCGGTGAAGTCGATCGTGGCGCTCTCCTGGCCGGCGGGCAACGCGTGCCGGCAGAAGTCCGACCGCTCGTCCGGAGCCACCGCGATCCGCTTGAGCTGGCCGTCCTCGAGGTGCCCGTCCGGACCGACGAGGCGCGCCGCGGAGTCGAAGACCACTGTGCGGGTGGCGGGGTGCAGGATGGCGATCAGGTCGGCGGTCGAGAAGTCGGGTTGGACCCAGTTGGGCACGATGGTGACGGGTACAGGGGACGCCACCACGGGGGAGAGGTTCTTGGTGAGGTCGGTGCGAAGCGCCTCGACATAGGAGGGGCTGGAGTTCTGGTGCCACCGGTGGGCGAAGCCGACCCAGGACAGCCCGCACGCAACGCTTGCCGCGATCGCGCCGGCGACGACGACCCGGACCGTCGCCCGGCGGGGGCGACCGCGACCGACCGCGACGTCCAGCAGCACGGCCACCGCCAGGGCGAGGAAGACGCCCACGTCGGGAAACAACCGGAGGTCGTCGACGGAGGAGATCTCGGCCCGCGAGATGCGGCCGACGTAGATCATGCAGTAGATCGGCACGACATACGTCGCCAGCACCACGAGGGGTCGCCAGACGGGTATGCGGTCGGACCCGCCGCGCCGGCGCACGGCGACCACCACGAGAACGGCGAGGGCGGCGCAGCCGGCGATGGCGAGCCACGGTGGCGTCTGGGCGTAGGAGTAGCTCTCGCCACCCGGCCGCCAGGTGATCGGGCCGCCCACCAGGCTCGGGATCGAGTTGCCAAGAAGGGATCGTCCGATGGCGGCCGCAAATCCGGTAAGGCTCGGCGTCCCGACACCGGCGTGGTCGAAGTCGCCGCTGCCGTAGAACGCGAGGAACGCCAGGTTCAGGACGATCATCGGCCCCACTGCGACGACCTGCCGCGGCAGGGCGCGCCGGAAGGTCGTGCCGGGGACCAGCAGGAAACCAGCTGCCACGACAACCACCGGGACGACCAGAGTTCGCTCGGAGAAGGCCAACCCTGCGGCGTGCGCCAGCCACGCGGCATACGCCCACGAGCGGGAGCCGCCGCGAAGGTAGCGCAGGCCGGCGTCGACGGCCACCAGGATCAGGACGAGCGCGGTGAGCGTCGTGAGTGCTTGTCGGTACCAGGCGATCGCCGGGATGATCGACGGCGCGAAAAGGGCCAGGGCCAGGCCCACGATCGCCACGGAGCGACGCGTGACGAGCTGGTTGACCAAGCGCCACACCGCCACACCCAACAGCGCGCAGACCGTCAGCGTGAACAGGACGGCAGGGAGGCGTTCGAGCGGCCAGTAGTGGGCCTGGAGCCAGTCCATCGTGCGAGCTCCCGGAGCGAGGTGCGTCGCGTTGCTCTGGATGATGAACGGCCACGGCCCTCGGCCAGCGGCGTAGGCCTGCGCCCGGAAGTCGTCGATGTAGTACCCGCTCGGGACGATCAGGTAGGCACTGGCCACCACGAAGGCCGCGATCACGGCCCCCGCGCCGCGGTCGAACGATCGCTCCGGACGCGCTGCATGCCGCACCCGAGTGGCCGCGGACGGCACCGTTTGCTCCACAACTCCCACCAAAATCAGCTCATTTCTCGCACTGGCGCCAATATGCGCGTGGCAAAGGCTACTCGCTGGTAGTGTCCACCCACCTCATAACGCAAGGAGAAAGCCGGGATGCGCAAGGTGCTTGGCAGTGTTGCCACGCTTTTGGGAGTTTTGCTGTTGGTTGTAGGAGTTTCAGCGAAGCCGGTTCTGTACGACGGGCTTGCGACCGTCAAGCTGAACCAACGCTCAGTGTCTGTTTCAGAGGGCACTGGCATGTCTGCGCTGCACGTCTACAAGGGCGACGACGGCAAGTCACACTACGACAAGCTCGAGAACGCCCATCTCAAGAGCACACGGAACGTCATCGGCATCCCTGGCAGGGCCAAGGATGCCAAGAAGCAGGACACGGACGCCTTCTGGCAGACCACGGTGCAGTCACAGGCCGAGATCGACGGCACGTGGACCGACCTCAGCTTCAGCAACGAGGGGGTGTCCTTCAACCGCAAGACCGCGGAGTCCACGAACTGCTGTGGGGACTTCAAGTCGGCCGGTGACCTGGACGACCCTGCGAAGGTGACGCCGATCGACCACCAGGGGCTGTTCTTCAAGTTCCCGTTCAACGTCCAGAAGAAGACCTACCAGTGGTGGGACGGCGACCTGGGCAAGGCCACCGACATCAGCTTCGTCCGCGAGGAGAAGCTGGAAGGAGTCAGCACCTACGTCTTCCGCCAGAACATCCCGAAGGCAGTGGTGACGCAGGGCGGCGCACCTTTGCAGCGCGACGTCCCCAAGGCCCTGTTCGGCGACACCGCCACCGGCGACGTCACCGCCACGGTGAACTACGGCAATGTCCGCACGCTGTGGATCGAGCCCAACACCGGCGTCCTGATCAAGGGCCAGGAAGAGGTCGAGAAGTCGCTCACGACCGACGCCTACCCCGAGCTCTTCACGACCAAGGGCACCATCGGGTACTCCGAGGCCACGGTGAAGAAGAACGCCGAGGACTGGGGCTCCAAGGGGTCGCTGCTCGGCCTCATCAACGGTCCGCTGACCGTCATCGGGATCGTGCTGGGGCTACTGTTCCTCGCGCTCGGCCTGTTCCTCACCTTCGGGGGCAGTCGCCGGGGTTCGCGCGAAGCCACCTGACACCACCCGCAGTACACCGAAGGGCCGCTCGGACTCCGAGCGGCCCTTCGTGGCATACACAGGGGCGTCGTATGCCGTTCAGCTCGGAAGCCAACGCGGCCACCAGTGCGGAACGTTGTCGGTGCACGTGGGGGAGTCCGACGGGTAGCCCTCCGGGGCCCCGAGCCAGCCGAGGACGAGGGAGGTGGCGGCCCACACCAGCAGCAGGATCACCGCCAGGGCGACGGGTCGGGGTACTCGCCGACGAACGACCTCGGTCACGGCCCAGACCGCCAGGCACCACGCCGGGAGCACCAGGAGGGCCGTGAGCATGGCCACGCCGGCGTTGATGCCGATGTGGCACTCGACCGTGGCCAGGCTCCGCAGGGCGTAGACGGCTGTGGCGGCCGTCACGACCACCAGGGGCGAAACCCACCACGCCAGGCGGTCGGTCGTGGCGTCGTCGGGTGCAGCTGCGCCGGTGGTGGTCATACCCGGGTGCTCACGAAGATCGCGGTGCCGGGGAAGTAGCCGCCACGCAGCGGCGACCAGCCACCCCAGGTCTGCTCGTTGCGCTCCGGCCACTCGGGTTCGACGAGGTCGACGAGGACCAGGCCGGCAGCGACCAGCTCGCGCACCCGGTCGCCCAGGGTCCGGTGGTGCTCGACATAGGTCGCCTCACCGTCGGGGTCGGCCTCCACGTACGGGGTGCGGTCGAAGTAGGACTGGGTCATGGTGAGGCCGCTCGCCCCGGGGTCGTCCGGGAAGGCCCAGCGGAACGGATGGGTCGTGGAGAACACGAACCGCCCGCCGGGGCGCAGCACCCGGGCGACCTCGCGCATCAGCCGTGCCGTGTCGGCGACGAACGGCACCGCTCCGTAGGCCGTGAAGACGACGTCGAAGGTGGCCTCCCCGAACGGCAGCGCCACGGCGTCGCACTGGGCGAACGGCACGCTTTGCGCCGGGGGAGTCACCGTCAGGTTGAGGTCGAGCCCCTGGCGGACCATCCCGGCCGACAGGTCGGTGGCGACGACCTGGCCCCCGGCTGCGGCCACCCAGCGGGCGCACTGACCCGCGCCGGCGCCGATCTCCAGCACCCGCCGGCCTGCCACGTCGCCCAGCAGGCCAAGCTCGTCCTCACGCCAGCCCTCGGGGCCCCAGACGAAGTCGGCGTCGCCGAGGAAGGTGCCGTGTTCGGCGTAGTACTCGCCGGCCTCGGCGTCCCACCACGACCTGTTGGCCGCCGCGGTTTCCTCGGCACCCGCCTCCCGGCGGCTGACCTGCGCATACTCACTCACCGGCATACCCCTCGCGTTTTGACCCTGCACGGGCACCGTCGGTAAGGTGGAGGCGCACTTCCGTGTGCGCGCTTCGTCGTGCCGCCTTCCGGCGGCCCGGTCCGCGTGAGCACAACAACCACCTTCTATTCACTGTCCACCATCGGAGTTCCTACTACATGACTGCCAGCACGGTCGAAAAGACCGCCCCTCAGGTTGCCATCAACGACATCGGCACCGAGGAAGAACTGCTCGCCGCGATCGACGCGACGATCAAGGATTTCAATGACGGAGACATCGTCGAGGGTGTCATCGTCAAGGTCGACCGGGACGAGGTCCTGCTCGACATCGGCTACAAGACCGAGGGTGTCATCCCCTCCCGCGAGCTCTCGATCAAGCACGACGTCGACCCGTCCGAGGTCGTCAAGGTCGGCGACGAGGTCGAGGCCCTGGTCCTCCAGAAGGAGGACAAGGAAGGTCGGCTGATCCTGTCCAAGAAGCGTGCGCAGTACGAGCGCGCCTGGGGCACGATCGAGAAGATCAAGGAAGAGGATGGCGTCGTCACCGGCACCGTCATCGAGGTCGTCAAGGGTGGACTCATCCTCGACATCGGCCTGCGCGGCTTCCTTCCCGCGTCCCTCGTCGAGATGCGTCGCGTCCGCGACCTCCAGCCCTACGTCGGCAAGGAGATCGAGGCCAAGATCATCGAGCTCGACAAGAACCGCAACAACGTGGTCCTGTCGCGCCGTGCATGGCTCGAGCAGACCCAGTCCGAGGTGCGCACCACGTTCCTCAAGGAGCTCCAGAAGGGGCAGGTCCGCTCCGGCGTCGTGTCCTCCATCGTCAACTTCGGTGCCTTCGTGGACCTCGGTGGCGTCGACGGTCTCGTCCACGTGTCCGAGCTGTCCTGGAAGCACATCGACCACCCGTCCGAGGTTGTCGAGGTCGGCCAGGAGGTCACCGTCGAGGTCCTCGACGTCGACATGGACCGCGAGCGTGTCTCCTTGTCGCTCAAGGCGACTCAGGAAGACCCGTGGCAGCACTTCGCCCGCACCCACGCGATCGGTCAGGTCGTCCCGGGCAAGGTCACCAAGCTGGTGCCGTTCGGTGCGTTCGTCCGCGTGGACGACGGCATCGAGGGCCTGGTCCACATCTCCGAGCTGGCCGAGCGCCACGTGGAGCTGCCGGAGCAGGTCGTCACGGTCGGTTCCGACATCTTCGTCAAGGTCATCGACATCGACCTCGAGCGTCGCCGGATCTCGTTGAGCCTCAAGCAGGCCAACGACGACAGCGCGCCCGTCGCCGAGTTCGACCCGACCCTCTACGGCATGGCCGCGGAGTACGACGAGGCGGGCAACTACAAGTACCCGGAGGGCTTCGACCCGGAGACCAACGAGTGGCTCGAGGGCTTCGACACCCAGCGTGAGAAGTGGGAGAAGCAGTACGCCGAGGCCCACACCCGCTGGGAGGCCCACAAGACCCAGGTTGAGGAGGCCACCAAGGCCGACGCCGAGGCTGCCGCGAACGCCGGCAGCGGGACGTCCTACTCCTCCGACTCGGGTTCGTCCTCGTCGTCGTCCGACAGCGACACGGGCAGCGCCAGCAGCCGCCCGGCCGCCCAGGAGTCCGAGGGCACGCTGGCCTCTGACGAGGCCCTCGCCGCACTGCGCGAGAAGCTCACCGGCAACTGAGCCGCTCCACGCGGCATACCTCGGTATGCCGCGTGGCCGGCGCGGTTGGCGTCACACCGAGAGGCCGGGTCCCCTGAGGGGGTCGGGTCTCTCGGCGTCCCCGGGCGTGGGGGTCCCTCAGTGGAGGCGGACGCGGGGGTCCAGCACGGCATACGCGAGGTCCACCAGGATGTTGGCCACCACGACGGCTGCCGCCGCGAAGAGCACGATCCCGATGATCACCGGCAGGTCCTGCTGGTTGATCGCGTCGATCGCCGTCTTGCCGAGTCCGGGCAGGCTGAACACCGTCTCGGTGACCACCACGCCGCCCAGGAGTGAGCCGACGTCGATCCCGAACTGGGTGACGATGGGCGTGAGCGCGGCTCGCAGGCCGTGCCGCAGCACGACGCGGCGTTCGCGGATGCCCTTGGACCGGGCGGTCCGGATGTAGTCCTCGCCCAGCACGTCCAGCATCGAGGCGCGGGTGAGCCGGGTGTAGGTGGCGGCGGAGACCAGGGCGAGGGTGAACCACGGCAGGACCAGGTGCTGCGCCCAGCCGCCGAGCCCGAGGGAGAACGGGGCATAACCGCCGGCGGGGAAGGCGGTGTGCCCGGCCAGGGTGAGGCGGAAGTACAGGACGTAGAGGAGCAGGATGCCGAGCAGGAACGTCGGGGTGGAGTAGAAGAACAGGCTCAGCGCCGTCAGGGACCGGTCGGTGAACGAGCGTGGGTGGGTCGCTGAGATGACTCCGTTGAAGACGCCGAGGCCCAGCCAGATGAGTGCCGCCCCCAGCACCAGCGAGATGGTGATCGGGAGCGCGGCCCCGAGGATCGTCGTCACCGGGACCTGGTGGTAGTAGTCGTAGCCGAGGTCCCCCCGGGCGGCGTTGCCCACGAAGTCGAGGTACTGCTTCCAGAGCGGTTGGTCCAGACCCAGCCGGTGGGAGATCGCGGCCACCGTCTCCGGGGTGGCCTGGCGACCGGCGAGGGTGCGCGCCACGTTGTTGGGCGCGACGAAGAAGAGGCCGAAGACGGCCACCGTGATCAGCCACAGGACGAGCACGCCGAGGACCAGGCGTCGGATCAGGAAGCGCACCATGACCGTCTCCTCACTTCGCCATGAGCCGCGCGGCGCGCGGGTCGAAGGCGTCCCGGATACCGTCGCCCAGCAGGTTGAAGGCGAGGGTGGTGACCAGCAGGGCGGCGCCCGGGAAGACCACGAACCACCACGAGGTCGTGTAGTAGTTCTGGGCCTCGCTGATCATGCCGCCCCAGTCAGCCGTGGGTGGCGCCAGGCCGAGGCCGAGGAACGACAGCGTGGCCTCGACGACGATGACGACCGGGATCAGCAGGGAGGCGTAGACGATCACGGGGGCAAGGACGTTGGGCAGGATGTCGACGAACATGATCCGGGAGTTCGAGGCGCCCAGCGACCGGGCCGCCTCGACGAACTCGCGTTCGCGCATCGACAGCACCTGGCCTCGCACGATGCGGGCTACCGAGGCCCAGCTGAAGAACCCGATGACCAGGACGGTGACGATCAGGCTGGGACCGGTGATGGACACCAGGGCGATGGCGACGAGCAGGAAGGGCACCGACAGGACCACGTCGATCAGTCGAGCCAGAACCGTGTCCACGATGCCCCCGAGGAACCCTGCGGCAAGTCCGATGACCACGCCGATGACCACGGTCAGCGCCGTCGACGCGACACCGACGAGCAGCGAGATTCGCGAGCCGTAGGCGATCCGGACGAGGATGTCCCGACCGAGGTCGTCGGTGCCCAGCCAGAACTCGCTGGACGGCCCTCGGGGGAGGCCCTCGGGGGTCAGACCGGTCGTGCGGTACTGCTCGTTGACGGGGTGGCCGGTGATCATCGCGGCGAGCGGCGCGAGGAAGGCCATCAGCACGATGACCACGATGACGGCCAGCGAGATCATCGCGACCCGGTCTCGCTTCAACCGCTGCCAGGCCAGCTGCCACGGGGTACGGCCCTGGATCTTCGCCGCTCCGGCATCGCCTCCCACGCCGTGCGGGTCCGGCTCCCCACCCGTGGGGTTCATCACGGCCACGACGTCTGCGGTGTCGCTCATGCCGACTCAGCCTCCTGTGGATGGTGCGACGCGATGGTGCGACGAGGTGTCGATCTCCGTGTCCTCGACTCGGGGCGTGGCGAGCGAGAGGTCCTCGCCGACCTCCAGCGGGTGCAGGCACGCCGTCTGGTGCACGGTGCCGTCCCCGAGCACCGGGACCAGCGGAGGGTCGGTGGCGGCGCAGTCCTCCCGAGCCTTGGGGCAACGGGTGTGGAAGCGGCAGCCCGACGGCGGGTTCGTCGGGGTGGGCAGGTCACCGACCAGCACGATGCGTTCACGGCTGTCCGCCACGTCGGGGTCGGCGTGCGGCAGGGCTGACAGCAGTGAGCGGGTGTAGGGGTGGCGGGTGCGGTTGAACAGCTGCTCGGCCGGGGCGAGCTCGGCGATCTTGCCCAGGTGCATCACGGCGATCCGGTCGCTCACGTGCCTGATGACGGACAGGTCGTGCGAGATGAAGACGTAGGTCAGCCCGAAGTCGTCCTGCAGGTCGATCAGCAGGTTGATGATCTGCGCCTGGATCGACACGTCGAGGGCCGATACCGGCTCGTCGCAGATCACCAGCTTCGGTCGCAGGGCCAGGGCCCTGGCCACGCCGATGCGCTGCCGCTGCCCGCCCGAGAACTCGGCAGGGAACCGGTTGTAGTGCTCGGGGTTGAGCCCGACGCGCTCCATGAGCTCCTGCACGTTGCGCTTGCGCTCGTCGGCCGACCCGATGCCGTGGATGACGAACGGGTCACCGATGATCGACCCGACGCGCCGCCGAGGGTTCAACGAGCCGTAGGGGTCCTGGAAGATCATCTGGATGTCCTGGCGCAGCGGGCGCATCTCCCGACCCGAGAGCGTCGTGATGTCGCGGTCCTCGAACAGGACCGAGCCCGAGGTCAGGTCGTAGAGCCGCGCCAGGCACCGGGCCAGCGTCGACTTCCCGCATCCGGTCTCACCGACCAGTCCGAGGGTCTCCCCGCGCCGGACGTCGAGAGTGACCCCCGCCACCGCCTGGACCACGTCGTGCTGCCGCCGCCACCCCGCCGAGCGCACCGGGAAGGACTTCGTCACGTCCTGGGCGCGCAGGAGCACCTCCGACCTCATGGCCGGGCCCCCGCCGAGGCGGGCGAGACGCCGCGGCGCCCCTGGGCGTCGTCCGCCAGCCAGCAGGCTGACTGGTGCAGCGGGTCGTCGTGGACCGTGTCGAGTGGCGGGGTGGCGCCCCAGCACCGTTCGAAGGCGTAGCGGCAGCGGGGGGCGAACGGGCAGCCTGCGGGGAGCCCGATGAGTGACGGAGGTGCCCCGGAGATGGGGGTGAGCCTTGCTCCGGCGCCGCCCTGCGACGGCAGCGACGCGAGGAGGCCCTCGGTGTAGGGGTGGTGATGGCGGTAGAACAGCGTGCGTCGCGGCGCGCGCTCCATGACCGAACCGGCATACATCACCACCACCTCGTCGGCCATCTCGGCGACCACGCCGAGGTCGTGGGTGATCAGGATGATCGCCGTTCCGAAGCGTTCCTGGAGACTGCGCATCACGTCGAGGACCTGTGCCTGCACGGTGACGTCCAGGGCCGTGGTCGGCTCGTCGGCGATGAGCAGCGCGGGGTCGAGGGCCATCGCCATGGCGATCATCACGCGCTGCCGCATCCCACCGGAGAACTGGTGCGGGTAGTCGTGGATTCGACTGGTGGCACGGGGGATTCCGACGAGGGTCAGCAGCTCGGCGGCGCGTTGCTGGGCCGCCGACTTCGACACCTGACGATGCGCGCGGATCATCTCCACGATCTGCCACCCGACCGTGTAGTAGGGGTGCAGACTCGACAGCGGGTCCTGGAAGATCATCCCGATCTGGTCGCCGCGGACCCGGCGCAGCACCTCCGGGTCGGCGCCGATCAGGTCGATGCCGTCGAACCGCGCCGACCCGGTGACCTGGGCGCCTCGAGTCAGGCCGGCGATGGTCTGCGTCGCGACGCTCTTGCCCGAGCCGGACTCTCCGACGATGGCGAGCGTGCTGCCACGTTCGACGTCGAAGGAGAGTCCGCGCACGGCCTGGACGACACCGTCGGCGGTGGTGAAGGCGACCCTGAGGTCACGAACCTCCAACAGTGCCATGGTGTTTCCCTACCCGCCCTGCTTGCCCGCAGTGAGCCAGACGTTCGCCGGGTCGAAGTTCTGGAAGGCCGGGATGTAGACGGCGTTCTGCACCTGGCTGGCCCGGTAGTTGGGGTTCAGGGAGTTGGTGATCGGGAAGAACGCCGCGTCCTCCATGACCTGGTGGTCGGCCTTGGCCCACAGCTCCTTGGCCTCCTGCTCGGTCTTGGCGGTGGATGCCTGCTCGATGAGGGCGTTGGTCGCCGGGCTGTTGTAGAACCCGAAGTTGCTGCCGATCGGCGGGTAGGCCGCCTGGCCGAAGAAGAGCGGCTTGAAGAACGACAGGGCCGCGTTGCCGTACCAGTCCGCGCCCCAGCCAGAGGGCGTGATGTCCCACACCCCGCGCTGGGCGACCGTCGGCACCTGGAGGTACTTGGTGTAGAAGTCCGCGTTCGGTGAGGGGACACCGACGACCTTCACGCCGATCTTGGACAGGTCCTGCTGGACGGTCTGGAAGGCCTTGCTCTGTCCCTCCGAGGCGTTGCGGTACAGCATCTTGAGGGTGAGCCCGTTGGGGTAGCCCGCCTGGGACAGCATCGACTTCGCCTTGGCCGCATCGTTCGGGTAGAGGTCGAAGTCCTGCTCGCCACCGACGATGTTGGACGGGAGCACGTGCGTCAGCGGAGGGGCGATCTTGGGTCCGCCGAGCACCTGGATGATGTTGTTCCGGTTCAGCCCGTAGGACAGTGCCTGCCGGACCTCCTTCTTCTGGAGCGCCTTGTTGTTGTTCGGCGACACCGTGTTGAACACCAGGTACGGGTTGCTGGAAGAGCCCTCGCCGAGGTTGAGGTTGGGGTCCTTCTTGGCGATCAGGGCGGGCAGCTGGGACGGCGGGACGAAGGCGTCGAACTCCAGGTCGGCGCTGGGGGTACCGGTCTGCAGCTGCTGCTGGATCGAGTCCTGGCTGACCGTCTCGTTGATCACGATCTTGTCAACGTACGCCTTGCGGATCGGGTCCGAGGCCGGGTCCCACGCCGTGTTGCGGCTGAACGTGATGTTCTTCGTGGCCGTGTAGGAGTCGATCTTGTACGGCCCGTCGGAGATCGTGTGGGCGGCCAGCTCCGGGCTGCCCGGAAGGTAGGCGTCCCACTCCTTGGGAGCGGGGGAGAACGCCGGAAGGGTCAGCATGTCGACGAAGTAGCTCGCGGGGTGGATGAGGGTGAACACGACGGTCTCGTCGTCCTTCGCGGTCACGCCGGCCACCGGGGTCTTGTCGATGTATGCCGCGAGGGCCGCAGGCGTCTTGCCCACCTTCGCGAACCCGTCGCAGAACGACTGGAAGCCGACGATGAGGTCGGCGTAGTCAGGGAGGCCGCCGAACGGCTGCACCGGGTTGCAGGTGCGCTTCACGCCACGCACCATGTCCTGCGCCGTCACCTGACGGGCTGGGGTGGTGTTCCACTTGGCACCCTGACGGATGCTGATGGTGTAGGTCTTGCCGTCGGCGCTGATGCCGTTGCCCTCGGTGGGTATTGCGGTGGCCAGGTCGGGTGCCGCCTTGGTGACCTGGTCCTCGACGGCCGGGTAGGTGAACAGCTGCCGGCTCCACAGCCTGAGCGCCATGTAGCCAGCCGAGTAGTAGCTGATGTTGGGATCCATGTAGTCGACGTCGCCGGCGCCGAGGATGTTGAGCGTCCCGCCCTTGGCGACGGCGCCGCTGGAACTGGACGAGCCTGACGTGGTGCCGTCGCTGTTCGCGCAGGCAGCCAGGCCGAGACTCGCAGTGCAGACGGTGGCCAGCGCTGCGAGCCGACGTGTCCTGGGGATCATCACATCCTCCTCGGATGAGTGGGCGGAGCTGGGTTGAGGTGACACGGCCTGCCGGTCTCGCCGGACAGGTCGACTGCGAACCTAGGCAAGCTGGAGGTGGCCCGGCAGGCGGTTGGCCCGACCGTCACGGGACTGCAAGGGCCTCGTCATGGACGGCGGCCCTTCATGACGATTGCGTGACGGAACGCCATGTCCGACAGGAACTTCCGGACGGGCCTTGCGAGCCGGTGTGATACTGGCGAGGTGACGCGACGCGTGTTGCTCGTGGAGGACGACGCCCGAGTCCGCCGTGTCCTGCGCCTCGCCCTGGAGGACGAGGGCTACCACGTCTCGGAGGCGGCCACGGGGGAGCAGGGTCTGGCCGACCTGCCGCGCGAGGAGCCCGACGTCGTGCTGCTCGACGTGATGCTCCCGGACACCGACGGCTTCTCCGTGTGCCGCGAGATCCGGCACCGCAGCAACGTGCCGGTGATCATGGTGACCGCGCGCTCGGACAGCCACGACGTCGTGGCCGGACTGGAGGCCGGTGCGGACGACTACGTCACGAAACCCCTTGTCGCCAAAGAGCTTTCGGCGAGGATCCGTGCCCTTCTCCGACGGGTTGAGCCTGCGGTGGACCACCGCCCGCGCCGGCCCGTCCTGGGCGACCTCTCGATCGGGCTGGACGACGGCGTGGTGCTCCGCGACGGCGAGCCGGTCGCGCTGACCCGCACCGAGTTCCGCCTGCTCGCGGAACTGGCCGTGGCCGAGGGCCGCATCCTCAGCCGGGAGGACCTGCTCGACAAGGTGTGGGGCTACGGCTACTTCGGCGACTCGCGGATCGTCGACGTCCACATCCGTCGGTTGAGGACGAAGGTCGAGCGCGACCCTGCGAGCCCGCGCCACGTGGTGACTGCCCGCGGCCTGGGCTACCGGCTGGCCGGTTAGGTGGGGCGCGGCCCGCGCACAGCGCGCCGGGTGCTTCCGACGCGGCGGGTCGGGGTACGTGGCCGCGTCACGCTCGGGTTCGGTTTGCTGGCCCTCGGACTGTCGGCGCTCCTGTCCGGACTGGCCTGGACGCTGGTGACCCGCACCATGGTGTCGCAGACAGAGCAGACCGCGCTGGTCGAGACGGCGCTGGATCGCGGCGAGGTGGAGAACGCCCTGTCGACCGGCGCCACCGGCCTCCCCGCCGTCCTGGAGGGCGTGCCGGGAACGGACTCCGCCGCGGTGCTCGCACAAGTGGACGGACGGTGGTACGCGACGTCCCCCAGCCTGGGCCCCGCGAGCCTGCCCAGCGGGCTGGTGGCGCTGGTGAGTGGCGGCCAGGGTGCGACCCAGCGCATCCGCGTTGACGGCACCCTGCACCTCGCGGTCGGGTTGCCGCTGTCGGGCGGGCGGGGGAGCTACTTCGAGGTCTACTCCCTCAGCGAGATGCAGCGCACGGCCCGCGTCCTGTCACTCGGCCTGGTCGCCGCGGCCATCGTCACCGTGCTCATGGGACTGGGGGTGGGACGGTTCGCCAGCAGGCTGGCCCTGCGCCCTCTCACCGAGCTCAACAGGGTGGCCGCGGACGTTGCCGCGGGCCGTCTCTCCGCGCGACTGGACGCGGATGGTGACCCGGACCTCGAGGAGCTCGCCGGGTCCTTCAACCAGACCGTCGCGGACCTGCAGCGACACGTCGTCGCCGACGCCCGGTTCGCCGTCGACGTGAGCCACGAGCTGCGCACACCGATGACGACGATGCTCAACTCGATGCAGGTGATCCAGAACCGCCGGGACCAGCTACCCGAATCGGTCCGGGAGCCGGTCGAGCTGCTGGCGGACGAGCTGGAACGGTTTCGGTCCCTGGTCGTCGACCTCCTCGAGATCTCGCGACACGACGCGGGCGACCAGGTGGTCCGGGAGACAGTGCGGGTGGGCGACCTCGTCCGACGGGCCGCCGATGCGGCTGCCGGACGGGAGGTCACGTCGGTCGACCCGGCCGTGGCTGGGCTGATGATGGACGTCGACAAGCGACGTCTCGAACGCGTCGTCGCCAACCTGGTCGGCAATGCCGAGACGCATGGGGGTGGGTGCACGGGTGTGCGCGTCGAGCGTGGAGCACACGCACTTCGTGTCGTCGTGGAGGACGCCGGGCCCGGGATCGCCCCGGAGCGGCGGTCGAGAGTGTTCGAGCGCTTCGCCCGCGGGAGCTCGAACGAACGCACGGGGGTCGGGCTCGGCCTCGCGATCGTGCAGCGGCACGTGGCGCTGCACGAGGGTCACGTGCTCGTCGAGGAGACCCCCGGAGGAGGTGCCCGCTTTGTCGTCGAACTGCCGACCGTCACCTCGTGACGGGGTATGCCGCGGCGTCACCGGCGTCACCGGCGTCACCGGCGGTGCCGCTGTCGCCGTCGCCGTCGTGGTCAGCTGCCTCCTCGCACTGTCGGCCTGCTCGATCGGCACCCAGTCCGCCCCGGTGCCCGCCGTGGCCCCCACGGCCTCCGCGTCCTCGTCCGGACCGAGTCGTCAGGGCGTCCCGCTGACGATCCAGGTCTACCTGGTGCAGGGGGACCGCCTGGCTCGGCTGACCCGCACCGTTCCCCCCGGCGCGGGGCTGGAGCCGTCCTTCGTGGGCTTGGCGACACCCATCACCTCGACCATGTCGGCGGCGGGGATCCGCAGTGCGCTGCCTCTGGCCAGCACGCCGCTGCGGGGCAAGGTCGACGACGGCGTCGCCCGGATCGAGCTGCCGACCGGGTTCGAACGCATCTCCGTGCACGAGCAGTCGCTGGCGATGGCCCAGCTCGTGTTCACCGTGACCGCCAACAGCCTCGCGACGAGTGTCCAGCTGGTCCAGGGCACGAGGGCGCTGCCGATGCCTGACCCGAGCGGACAGCTGGTCACCCGACCCGTGACCCGCGTCGACTACGCGGCCTACAACCCGCCCGGCTGACGTGAGCTGACGACCGCTGAGGTCGGACGGGGTGGGCCGGCCAGCCGCGGCGCGGGCGGCTGCGGGGTTAGGGTTCCGGGCATGCCGTTCACCTTGAGCCACGTGGCGGCGGTGCTCCCTGTCATGGGACGGGGGCAGACTGCGCGCGTGGTGCCGGCCGCGTGGGTCATCGGGTCGATGGTGCCGGACCTGCCGTGGTTCTTCACAGGCGGCCGGGGTGCCGCCTTCCTGCACTCGTTGCCTGGTCTTGTCAGCGCGGACCCGGCCCTCGGCCTGGCACTCTTCACGCTGTGGCGGGGCGTGCTGTTCGCACCCGTCCGTGACCTGCTCCCGCCGATGATCGGCCTGCGCCTCCCGACGCCCGAACCCCTGGCGCGCACCCGCTGGGGATGGGCCTGCGTCGGAGTCGTCCTCGGAGCGGCCACGCATCTGGTCTGGGACGACTTCACGCACGATGGCCGCTGGGCCGTGAGCCGGATCGGTTGGCTGCACACCCAGCATGGGGGCCTACTCGGGTCGCAGTGGGCGCAGTTCGCCAGCGGCCTGGTCGGGGGAGTCGTGCTTCTCGTCGTCTGCGTGCGGCTGCTCCTGGGTGCCACGCCGGGCCCTGACGAGGGTTGGGTGTCTCCGGCGCAGCGGCGGCAGGCGGTCGCGACCGTGACCGTTGCGGGGGTGGTCGGGGCGGCCTACGGCGCCCTGTCCGTCGGTGGCCGGTCCGTCGGTGGCCTCGACGTCGAGGTCGTGCTGTTCCGGGCAGTCACCCGAGGCGGGGCCCTCGCGGCTGGGGCCGCGTTCCTGGTCTGCCTGGCCTGGTGGCTGCGTCGCCCGCGCCGCCCGCGCCGCCCGACCGGGAAACGAGTCGCGAGCTCGGCTGCGGCACGAAGGTGAGCACCCGGCATACCTGACTGGGGAGGCACGTCGCCGCCGGGTGGGTAGCGTGCAGGTCATGGGACGCACCATTGCCACCAACACCACGGTCGACCTCGACGGGCTGCTGGACTTCGTCCGGCCGCGTCACCAGATGCTGGTCATCACCAGCCGCGCCGACGGGCGCCCCCAGGCCTCGCCGGTCACCGGCGGTGTCGACGACAGCGGGCGCATCGTCGTCTCCAGCTATCGCGATCGTGCCAAGACCGCCAACGCCCGCAGGCGCCCGGAGGTCAGCGTCGTCGTCCTGTCCGACGACTTCGGTGGGGCGTGGGTGCAGGTTGACGGCGACTGCGAGGTGCTCGACGCTCCCGATTCGGTGGAACCGCTCGTCGAGTACTTCCGCAACATCTCCGGCGAGCACCCCGACTGGGACGAGTACCGACAGGCGATGGTCGACCAGGACAAGTCCATCCTGCGCATCACCCCGACTCGATGGGGCCCCATTGCCACGGGCGGCTTCCCCGCCCGGCTCGCTGACTGAGGGCTCCGACCGAGCGGTGGTGGTCGGCTCAGTGTCCACCGGTCACGGTTCCGCCTCGAAGCACCGGGAGCAACGCCCGGGGCCACCGAGGTGGCACTAGCGTCCGCCCATGGAGACGATCACCTGGCGGTGGGTACTGGGGTGGTTGGGCAAGGGGGTGGTGGCGTTGGCCAGTGTGCCCAGCTGGCTGCTCGCCGCGTACCTGATGGCCTGGTTCTGGCCCGGCGCGAAGCATGGTCAGACCTGCGATCTCGTCCACCAGGATTGGTGCAAGCCGGGCTGGGGCATGCCGCAGTACGTCACGATGGCGGTCCTCCTCGGGCTGTCGAGCCTGCTCCTCGCAACCGCCGCCGTCAGCGCCCTGATCCGGCGGGGACCTCGCGGTATGTGGCTCGCCGCCTGTGTCTGCGCCCTGCTGGCCGGCGCCGCAGTCACGATCCTGCCGGCGCTGCTCAAGCCGCACGCACCGCAGTGGTGGTTCGCCCTCTGACGACCCAAGCCGTGCCGGTAGGGTGGGTGCCATGTTGCGCGTGGGTCTCAGCGGAGGCATTGCGTCGGGGAAATCCACTGTGGCTCAACGGTTTTCGGACCTCGGCGCGGTCGTCATCGATGCCGATGTCCTCGCGCGTGAGGTGGTCGCGGCTGGGAGCCGCGGGCTCGAGGCCATCGTCGAGCGATTCGGTGAGGGTGTCCTCGATGACGCCGGAGCCCTCAACCGTCCTGCCCTGGGTGCCATCGTGTTCGCCGACGCGCAGGCACGACGTGACCTCGAGGGCATCACCCACCCGCTCATCGCGCGCCGGACTGCTGAGCTCGTGGCTGCCGCGCCGGAGGATGCCGTGGTGGTCCATGACGTCCCGCTCCTGGTGGAGAAGGGCTACGGGCCCGGGTACCACCTCGTCGTGGTCGTGGGTGCTGACGCGCAGACGCGGGTCAAGCGGCTCATGCACGCGCGGGGGATGACCGAGGCCGATGCCCTCAGCCGGATCGCGGCCCAGGCCACCGACGAGGAGCGCCGCGCGGCGGCCGATGTCTGGCTCCACAACGAGGGGCGGAAGGACGACCTCCTCGATGCGGTCGACGTGCTGTGGGCCGAGCGGCTGGTGCCGTTCGAGGAGAACGTCCGTCGCGGCATACGTCACCCGAGGGCCGAAGGGCTCGCGCTGGTCGCGAGCGACCCGACGTGGCCGACACAGGCACAGCGACTGCTCGCGCGGCTCCGGCTGGCGTTCGGTGACGCGCAGGTGACGGCGGACCACGTCGGAAGCACGGCCGTGCCGGGCCTTCTCGCCAAGGACGTCATCGACCTCCAGGTGGGTGTCCGGTCGCTCGACGACGCGGACGACCCGGACCTCGTGGAGCGGCTGACCAGGGCCGGGTTCCCCCGTCCCGAGGGGGACTGGGCCGACAACGCGAAGGACGGCACGACCTGGCCCAAGCGGTTCCACGGCACGGCTGACCCGGGTCGCGTCGCCCACGTGCACGTGCGGGAGGTGGGCAGTCCGGGGTGGCGTTGGGCCCTGCTGTTCCGCGACTGGATGCGTGCGGTGCCCGAGGCGCGCGAGGAGTATGCCGCGGAGAAGCAGCGGATCGCCGCGACCGGCGCCACGGCCAGCGAGTACGCCGAGGCCAAGGAACCGTGGTTCGACGCGGTGCACGAGCGGGTCGAGGCCTGGGCGCGCGAGACCGGGTGGCAGCCGGCTCGGGGCTGAGGGCACTGGGGCGGTCCCGAGGCGGTGTGCTGCCCCTGTCAGTGGGGAGGCATACGGTGGGCGCATGCGCCCCACGACAGACCTGCAGCGCACGGTCGCCCCGTTCGAGGTCGTCTCCGAGTTCTCGCCTGCGGGAGACCAGCCCACTGCCATTGCCGATCTCACGACCCGGATCCGGGCAGGGGAGAAGAACACCGTCCTGCTCGGGGCCACCGGCACCGGCAAGTCGGCCACGACGGCTTGGCTGATCGAGCAGGTGCAGCGGCCGACGCTGGTGATGGCGCCCAACAAGACGCTGGCGGCGCAGCTGGCCAACGAGTTCCGTGAGCTGCTGCCCAACAACGCCGTCGAGTACTTCGTGTCCTACTACGACTACTACCAGCCCGAGGCCTACATCCCGCAGACGGACACCTACATCGAGAAGGACTCCTCGATCAACGACGAGGTCGAGCGACTGCGGCACAGCGCGACGAACTCGCTGCTGACCCGTCGGGACGTCATCGTCGTGGCCTCGGTGTCCTGCATCTACGGCCTGGGCACGCCTCAGGAGTACGTCGACCGGATGGCCCGCCTGCGCGTCGGCCAGGAGGTCAACCGCGACGACCTCCTGCGACGCTTCGTCCAGATGCAGTACACCCGCAACGACCTGGCGTTCACCCGCGGGACCTTCCGCGTCCGCGGCGACACCGTCGAGATCATCCCCGTCTACGAGGAGCTCGCGGTCCGCATCGAGTTCTTCGGCGACGAGATCGAGCGCATCTACACACTCCACCCGGTGAGTGGCGAGATCATGCGCGAGGAGCAGGAGATGTACGTCTTCCCGGCGACCCACTACGTCGCCGGCCCCGAGCGGATGGAGCGGGCGATCCGCGGCATCGAGCTCGAGCTCGCAGACCAGCTCGCGGCCTTCGAGAAGCAGGGCAAGCTGCTCGAGGCCCAGCGGCTGAGGATGCGCACCACCTATGACATCGAGATGATGCGCCAGGTCGGCTCGTGCTCGGGCATCGAGAACTACTCCATGCACATCGACGGCCGCGGTCGCGGGACGGCGCCCAACACCCTGCTCGACTATTTCCCCGAGGACTTCCTGCTCGTCATCGACGAGTCCCATGTCACCGTGCCCCAGATCGGTGCGATGTACGAGGGCGACATGTCGCGCAAGCGCCAGCTCGTCGACCACGGTTTCCGGCTCCCGTCCGCCATGGACAACCGTCCCCTGCGCTGGGAGGAGTTCCTCGGCCGGATCGACCAGACCGTCTACCTGTCCGCCACACCGGGTCCCTACGAGCTGGCCCAGAGCGAGGGGATCGTCCAGCAGATCATTCGGCCGACCGGTCTGGTGGATCCCGAGGTGATCCTCAAGCCCACCAAGGGTCAGATCGACGACCTGCTCCACGAGATCGGCGAGCGCACCAAGGTCAACGAGCGCGTCCTGGTGACGACGCTGACCAAGAAGATGGCCGAGGACCTCACCGACTACCTCCTCGACAAGGGCGTGCGGGTCCGCTACCTCCACAGCGAGGTCGACACCCTGCGCCGTGTGGAGCTGCTCCGAGAGCTGCGGATGGGGGAGTACGACGTCCTCGTCGGGATCAACCTGCTGCGTGAGGGCCTCGACCTGCCGGAGGTCTCGCTCGTGAGCATCCTCGATGCCGACAAGGAGGGGTTCCTGCGCTCGGCGCGATCGCTGATCCAGACCATCGGGCGGGCCGCGCGCAACGTGTCGGGTCAGGTCCACATGTACGCCGACAAGATCACGCCGTCGATGCAGGAAGCCATCGAGGAGACCCAGCGCCGCCGCGAGATCCAGATCGCCTACAACCTCGAGGCCGGGGTAGACCCCCAGCCGTTGCGCAAGAAGATCGCCGACATCACCGACCTGCTCCAGCGAGAGGACGCCGACACCGAGGCCCTGATCGGCTCGGGACGCAGCCAGTCGCGGGGCAAGGGCGGCGGACGAGGTGGCCGGGGAGCCGTCCAGGCCGACGCAGGGGTGGCCACCGACCGGCTGCGCAACCTGCCCGCCAACGACCTGGCCAACCTCATCCAGGAGCTGTCGACCCAGATGCACCAGGCGGCGGCCGACCTGCACTTCGAGCTGGCCGCGCGGCTGCGCGACGAGATCGGCGACCTGAAGAAGGAGCTGCGGCAGATGTCCGAGGCCACCAAGTGACGCCGGACGAGCTGCGCGAGCACTGCCTGACCAAGCCAGGAGCCTGGGCGGACCAGCCGTGGGAGGGCGATTTCGTCGCCAAGGTCGGCGACAAGATCTTCGCCTTCATGGGCAGCGAGTCGGTCGGGCTCAAGTGCGGCGCGAACCGGACCGAGGCCGACGAGTGGATCTTGCAGTACCCGGACGATGCCTCGGTGATGGCCTACATCGGCAGGTCCGGCTGGAACACCCTGCGCCTGGGCGGTGCGATCGCCGACGACGAGCTCCGCGAGGCCGTCGACGCCTCGTACGACACGATCGTCGCCAAGCTCCCCAGGTCACGGCGGCCTCCGCAGGCCTGACGCGCCGGGCCCGTCGGGTGGCCGGATTGGGTTTGCGGGTCGGAGTCTGGGACACTGGCTCCAGTTCATCGGAGGGGAGTATCCCCACGCGGTGTCCTCGTCATCACGGTCGCTCGTCGCACGGCTCACCCAGCCGCACGGCATACCGACCCGGGGAGCCGGTCCGCACCTGTCTGGGGCGGGAGAGACCTCCGGCCACCTCGTCGTGACCGGAAGGTTCCCACTGTGACCGCGTTCGTTGCCACCACTGCCACCAGGATGGAAGTCCCCACCTGGGTCTGGTACCTCACCGTCGGCCTGATGGCCGCCGTCCTGCTCTTCGACGTCTTCATCATCGCGCGGCGCCCGCACGTGCCGTCGACGAAGGAGGTCAGCGTCTCGCTGGCCGGCTACATCGGCGCGGCCGTGCTGTTCGGGCTCGGCGTGTGGTGGTTCACCCACGACCAGGCCGGCGCCAAGTTCATGACCGAGTACTACGCGGGCTGGCTGACCGAGTACTCGCTGTCGGTCGACAACCTGTTCATCTTCCTGCTGATCATGGCCAGGTTCGGTGTCCCGGAGAAGCTCCAGCAGTCGGCCCTGCTCATCGGCATCATCATCGCCATCGTGCTGCGCGGGATCTTCATCGCCGCCGGCGCCGCCGCGATCGACCGGTTCTCATGGGTCTTCTACATCTTCGGTGCCTTCCTCATCTACACGGCCGTCAAGCTCGCCAAGGAGGGCGAGAGCGACGACGACGAGTACGAGGAGAACCGCTTCATGAAGTTCGTCGAGCGCCGGTTCCCCGCGACCGACCAGTACGCCGGCGCCAAGCTGTTCACCCGGATCGACGGCAAGAAGCTCGCCACCCCCATGTTCATCGTCATCATGGCGCTGGGCACCACGGACCTGCTGTTCGCACTCGACTCGATCCCGGCGATCTACGGCCTGACCAAGGAGCCCTACCTGGTCCTCACGGCCAACCTGTTCGCCCTGATGGGTCTGCGCCAGCTGTACTTCCTCATCGGTGGCCTGCTCAAGAAGCTCGTCTACCTCAGCCTCGGCCTGGCCGTCCTGCTGGCCTTCATCGGGGTCAAGCTGGTGCTGCACGCGCTGCACGAGAACGAGCTGCCGTTCATCAACGGCGGCCACCACGTGACCGCTGCCCCCGACATCCCGATCTCGGTCTCGCTGGGCGCGATCGTCGTCATCCTCGGCGTCACGACCGTCGCGAGCCTGCGCAAGTCCCGCAGGGACGAGCGGGAGCGGCTCTCAGCCTCCTGACGCGGCGGGGTCCTTGCGCTGGCCGGTGCCCATGACCAGGGCGCTGGCCACGACGACGAGGGCCATCCCGGCGAGCTGCAGCTGCCCGAGCCGTTGTCCGAGGACGACGAGACCGGCAAGGGCGGCTGCAGCTGGCTCGAGGCTGAGCAGGATGCCGAAGACCCGCGGGCTCAGGAGCCGCAGGGCAGCCAGCTCGAGCGAGTACGGCAGCACCGAGGACAGCACGGCGATGCCCAGCCCCTTGGCGACCGACTCGGTGGACCAGGAAGCCGCGCTCGCCGCACCGAAGGGGAGCGTGACCACCAGCGCGACGGCCATGGCGAGGGCAAGCCCCTCGAGCCTGGGGAACTCGCGACCCGCCCGACCACTGGCAAGGATGTATGCCGCCCAGCAGGCTCCCGCGAGCGCGGCCAGTCCCAGCCCGGTCCACTCCATGTCCGCGAACGGTGTGTCGAGGGCTTCGGAGATGAGGAGCACCCCGACGGCGGCGGCGGCGACCGCAGCGATGTCGCGCAGCCGTCGCGACAGGGCCGTCGCGAGGGCCAGCGGGCCGAGGAACTCGACCGTCACCGCGACGCCGATGTGCAGGTGGGCGAGCGAGGAGTAGAACGCCAGGTTCATCAGGCCGAGGGCGCAGCCGAACGCCAGCACGGTCAGCCAGGCCGTCCGGCCGTGACCGCGCAGACGCGGCCGCGCGATCGCCCACAGGATGGCCGTGGCGAACAACAGCCGGAGGGTGACGGAGCCCCCTGCACCGATCTCGGGGACCAGCGTGGCGGCCAGCGCGCCACCGAACTGCACCGAGACGATGGCGGCGAGGACCAGGAGCAGCGGTCGTGCCGGAGTCCGCGTCGCCACCATGGTTGGCGACTCTAGTGAGGTGCGATGCCATCACCGTCACCTCGGCGGTCGCAGGGCACCTGACGCACCCCGTGGCGAGAGCACGCAACCGGCAAGTATTGGCGAGGTCACCTAGTCCCTAATGACTATTGCTGCCCGTCTTTTTGAACTCATACCGTTGACGAGTCGCGGAACCACAAGGAGACCTCACAGGGGGTGCTGGTCTCCGGTCTGCGGGGTTGTGAGGGACATACATGGCTGCATTTCTGGAAGATCGCCAGCGCCCAGTCGCTGGCGGGGAGATCGACACCGTAAGAGCGCTGCTGCACGACCTGCGTCAACCGTTGGCCGCGATCCTGCTCCTGGCAGGCACCGAGGGCGGGGACGTCGGTCGCAAGATGGACGGTATCGCCGGACAGGCGCGTTGGCTCGCTGAGCTCGTCGAGACGAGCCTCAGCGAGGCGGCGGCCGACGAGGTCACGGCCACGGACGTGGTGGCCGTCGCGACCCGGGCTGTGGCGCGGGCTCGTGCCACGGCGAGCTGCGAGATCACGATCGACTCGAGCGGAGCGCTCGAGGCGTGGGCCCGTCCGGTCGCGTTGAGCCGGGCCCTGGCCTGCGTGCTCGACAACGCCGTGCGTGCCGCCGGCGACGGCGGGCACGTGCACGTCGACGCCTATGCAGACCGCGAGGGTGCTCACCTCATGGTCACCGACGACGGCCCCGGCCTCGGCAAGGTCACCGCACGCACGTCGTTGGGCCTGACCACGACCCGGGCCATGGTGGCTGCCTGCCACGGGTCCTTCACGCTCCACGCGGCCGACGGTGGGGGCACCGTCGGCGAGATCTGCCTCGCTCAGGCCCAGCTGGGGCTGGTGGCGTCATGAGGATCGTTGTCTGTGACGACCACCTGCTGCTCCTCGAGGCGCTCGGCCTCGCGCTCGGCGCCCGCGGACACGAGGTGGTCGCCCTGGCGGGTACCCCCGAGGAGGCAGTCAGCGCCGTGGCGATGCACCGTCCCGACGTGTGCCTGCTCGACGTCAACTTCCCCGGCGGCACCTCGGTGTCGGCGATCCACGTGATTCGCGAGATCTCCCCGGAGACCAAGGTCGTGATGCTGTCGGCCGAGGCCGACCACTCGATCGTGGGCCGGGCGATCGCCGAGGGCGCATCGGGTTACGTGGGCAAGGAGAAGCCCATCGTCGAGATCGTCGAGATGCTGGACCGCGCCGTCCGTGGCCAGCTGGCGGTCGAGCCGTCCCTGCTGCAGCGGGCCCTGCGTCCGTCGAAGTCGACGGACGACCCACTGTGGGCACTGCAGTTCCTGACCGACCGCGAGTGGCAGGTCATGCGCTGCATCATGGACGGCCAGACCACCGAGGAGATGGCGACGTCCCTCGGGGTCCAACGGAGCACGGCACGCACCCACGTCCAGAACCTGCTCACCAAGCTTGGGGTCCACTCCAGGCTCCAGGCGGCAGCCCTGATGTCGGCGCACGGCTCTCACGAGTCCTGGCCGGCCCACCTGCGCTGAGCGGCACGTCGTCCCGTCGTCCGGACGGACGGACGGAGTCGTCCGGACGGACGGAGCTGTCTGGACGGAACGGACTAGTCCGGTCACCCTTTTGACGTAGGACGCACTCCGGCACGGGCCGGTTTTGTCCGCTCTGCCGGTACGCCACCGTGGGGCCATGCCAGCCCCCGTGCGCGTCTTGCTCGTGGATGACCACCAAGTGTTCGTCGACGCCCTGGCCATCTGTCTGGGGGACTACCCGGACATCGTGGTCCAGGGTTCCGCGACCAGCGTCGCCCAGGCACTGCGGCGCCTCCAGGAGGTCGAGTGTGACGTCGTCGTCCTCGACCTCGACCTGGGGGGCGAGGACGGTCTCGCGGTCGCCCGGGAGGCATTGGCGACCAAGCCGTCGATGGGCATCGTCGTCGCCACGGGGGCGGCGGCCGGCGACCAGATCGTCGAGGCCGTGCAGATGGGCGTGCGTGGCTGGGTGGTCAAGACCGAGACCGCGGAGGCGCTCGTGGACGCCATCCGCGGTGTCGCGCGTGGGGAGACCCGGATCCCGGCCGGCCTGCTGGCCGGCGTCCTCGTGGCCCTGTCGCGCGGACAGCGCACCACTGTCGAGCACGTCCAGGGCATCCGGGAGCTGACCGGGCGCGAGCTCGAGGTGCTCGGCTGCCTGGTCGAAGGAATGAGCCGCACCGAGATCGGCACGCTGCTGCACGTGTCCCCCAACACGGTGCGCACCCACGTCCAGAGCATCCTGCACAAGCTCAAGGTGCACTCCGCCCTCGCGGCCGTCGCCATCGCACGGCGGGCCGGCATCACCGGGGCGTCGATCCCGACGTCCTAGGCGCCTTGAGGGAGTTCCGGCAGGTCGCCCTCGGCCCCGACCCCGGTGTCGATCCGCCTGGCCAGCCAGAGCAGTACCCCGGCCCGGGAGCCGTGGATCTCGGTCGTGGGGTCCCCGACCAGCCACCGGTCGCCCTCCTGCGTCCGCAGGTCCAACCCCGGTGGGTGGCTGCCCATCCGCAGCCTCGACACCGCATCGTCGATGAAACGGCCCAGCAGCTCGGGCTCGACATCGGCGAACCCGAACCCGTCATCGAGGTCGACGTGGTGGTAGACGACCTCGCGCAACCGCAGGAACGGCAGCGCCAGCGGCGAGATCCTCAGGCCACCGCGCATCTCCACCTCGTCGACGGCGAGCGGCCCGCCGAGCTCGGCCAGTCGCGGTGCAAGGTCGGCAGCGGTGCTGGCGAGGTCGTCGGCGAAGGCGCCCGCAGGTCGGCGGTCGTCGGGCGAGGCCGGCCCGGCCCGCAGGGCGCCCTCCTCGATCTCGGCGTCGCGGGCAGTGCTGCCTCCGGGATACATCTCCCGGCGCTGTCCGTCCAGCGCCCACTCGGTGAGCCGCAGGATCGCGTCGGCGTTGCGGGCCACGTGGGTGAGGATGTGGGCGCGGCTCCAGCCCTCGCAGAGCGACCTCGCCCGGATGTCGCCGACGTGGGTGGCATGGTCCACCAGCAGCTGCGTATGCCGCGCGACCGCCGCGAGGTCTGCGGCCAGGTCGGCAGGGGAGCCCAGGCCCGCGCCCGGGCCTGCACCGGCAGTCGTGGAGTCGGTCGTGGAGTCGGTCATGGCAGTTGTCCTCCCGGGCTGGCGGCCCCCTTCGCCTCGGCCTCGGCGAGGGCGTGGGCCGCGCCGATGAAGGTGAGGTGGGAGAAGGCCTGCGGGAAGTTTCCCACCATCCGCTTCTCGTGGGGGTCGTACTCCTCGGAGATCAGGCCGACGTCGTTGAACAGCGAGACGAGGCGGTCCATCAGGTCGCGGGACTTCTCGACCTGTCCGCACACGGCATACGCGCTCACCAGCCACCACGAGCAGGCCAGGAAGGGGTGCTCGTCGCCGGCGAGGCCGTCCACGCCGCTCTCGGTGCGGTAGCGCAGCAGGAAGCCCTCACGCATCAGGTCCTGCTCGATGGCGGCGACGGTGCCGAGGACCCGTGGGTCCTCGGGAGGGAGGAAACCCACGAGCGGGATGAGCAGCAACGAGGCATCGACCTCGGTCGTGTCGTAGTGCTGCGTGAAGGTGTTGCGCTCGGCGTTGAAGCCCTTGCTGAGGATCTCGTCGCGCACCTGGTCCCGCAGCTCGCGCCACTGCTGGACCGGGCCGTCGAGGCCCCACTTCTCGACCCCGCGGACCGCGCGGTCGAACGCCGCCCACACCATGACGCGCGAGTGGGTGAAGTGCCGCAGGGGGCCGCGGATCTCCCACAACCCGTTGTCCGGCTCCTGCCAGTGGCGGGCGAGGTTCTGGACCAGGGCACGCTGCATGGCCCACGACTGGGTCGACACCTCCAGCCCGCGGGCGCGGGCTTCGTCGAGGGCGATCATCACCTCGCCGAGGACGTCGGACTGACGCTGGTCGACCGCGCCGTTTCCGATCCGGACAGGGGTCGACCCGGCATACCCGGCGAGGTGGTCGAGCGTGCGCTCGGGCAGCCGACGGGACCCGTTGATGGTGTACATGATCTGCAGGTCCTCGGGGTCGCCGGCCACCGCACGCAGCAGCCAGTTCCGCCAGAGGCGGGCCTCGTCGACGTACCCCGATGCCAGCAGCGCCTCGAGGGTGAGGGAGGCGTCGCGCAGCCAGCAGTAGCGGTAGTCCCAGTTGCGCTCGCCGCCGAAGTCCTCGGGCAGGCTCGTCGTCGGCGCCGCGACGATGCCGCCGTAGCGTGAGTGGGTCATACCGCGCAGCGTCAGGAGCGACCGGACGACGAGCTCGCGGTAGGGGCCCTCGTAGTCGCACCGGGCCGCCCACTCGTTGGACACCCGGATGGTCTCGGCGATCCTCGAGTCGATGTCCAGTGGCGGCGGGACCTGCTCGAACGAGGGGAACCACGTCGTCGAGAACGTGTGGGTCTCGCCGGCGGCGACGTCGAACTCGTCCTCGTGATGCCCGTCCCGGGCGTGGGGGAGCCTGCTGCCCCGCAGCACGAGCATGTCCGGCCCGGCGACCGCGGTGATGACGTCGCCGTCGAGGCGGTGGCCCACGCTGTGCGACACCCATGGGCGGACCTTGCCGTAGTCGAACCGGACGATCCACTCGTGCTGCATCGTGACCCGGCCCCGCAGTCCCTCGACACTGCGGATGATGTCGGCCCGTCCGTCGCCGAGGGGCATCAGGTCGGTGACCTTCACCGCGCCCGTGTCGGTCTCGTGGACGGTCTCCAGCACGAACGAGTTCTCGATGTACCGACGGGTGCTGCGGGCGGGCCCCTTGGGACCGAGCAGCCAGCGCCCGTTGTCGGGGGTGCCGAGCAGCGCGGCGAAGCAGGCGGTGGAGTCGAACCGCGGCAGGCACAGCCAGTCGATCGATCCCGCGCGGCTCACGAGGGCGGCGGTCTCGGTGTCGCCGAGGACGGCATACTCCTCGATGGGGGTGCTCATGACGAGAGGGTATGCCGCGTGCCCGGGTGCGCGCGGGAGGCGCTGGCTGGGTGGTCGGGACAGGGTTGTCGGTGTCGCCACCTACGATGGTGCGCGTGACTTCAGCCGTGCCCGCCCGCCGCCACCAGCACGACCAGCTCATCGTCCGGGGTGCCCGTGAGCACAACCTCAAGGACGTGTCGGTCGAGCTGCCCCGCGACTCGCTGATCGTCTTCACCGGCCTGTCCGGGTCCGGCAAGTCGTCGTTGGCCTTCGACACCATCTTCGCCGAGGGCCAGCGTCGCTACGTCGAGTCGCTGTCGGCCTACGCGCGCCAGTTCCTCGGCCAGATGGACAAGCCCGACGTCGACTTCATCGAGGGTCTGTCCCCGGCGGTCTCGATCGACCAGAAGTCGACCAACCGCAACCCGCGCTCCACGGTCGGCACCATCACCGAGGTCTACGACTACCTCCGCCTGCTGTTCGCGCGGGCGGGGCGCCCGCACTGCCCCGTCTGTGGGGAGCCGATCACCCGGCAGAGCCCGCAGCAGATCGTCGACCGGCTCCTGGAGCTGCCCGAGAAGACCAGGTTCCAGGTGCTGGCCCCGGTCGTGCGCGCCCGCAAGGGGGAGTACGTCGACCTTTTCGGCGAGCTGCAGAGCAAGGGCTTCTCGCGGGCCCGGGTCGACGGCGAGGTCGTGTCTTTGACGGAGCCGCCCAAGCTGGAGAAGCAGGTCAAGCACACCATCGACGTCGTGGTCGACCGCCTGGTGGCCAAGGGCAACGACACCGGGGCCAAGCGACGGCTCACGGACTCCGTCGAGACCGCCCTGGGGCTCGCCGGCGGAGTCCTGGTCGTCGACTTCGTCGACAAGGACGCCAAGGACCCCGAGCGTGAGCGGCGCTTCTCCGAGCGGATGGCCTGCCCCAACGACCACCCGCTGGCGATGGACGAGGTCGAGCCCCGGTCGTTCTCGTTCAACAGCCCGTTCGGCGCCTGTCCCAAGTGCACGGGCCTGGGGACCGAGCTCGAGGTCGACCCCGAGCTGCTGGTTCCCGACGAGGACCTCACCCTCGGCGAGGGAGCGATCGCGCCCTGGGCGTCGACGAGCGGGTCCGCGGAGTACTTCCAGCGGGTCATGACGGCCCTGGGCGAGGACCTCAAGTTCACGATGGACACGCCGTGGCACGCCCTGCCGGATCGCGCCAAGGAGGCGCTCCTGCACGGCCAGAACTACAAGGTCCACGTCCGCTACAAGAACCGCTACGGGCGTGAGCGGTCCTACACGACCGGCTTCGAGGGCGTCGTCCCGTTCGTGAAGCGGCGGCACTCCGAGACCGACTCAGAGTGGAGCCGGGAGCGCTACGAGGGGTTCATGCGCGAGGTGCCGTGTCCCGAGTGCGGTGGCGCCCGCCTCAAGCCTGAGTCGTTGGCGGTGCACATCGGGGGTCGCAGCATCTCGGCCATCTGTGCGCTGGCCATCGCCGACTGCGCGAAGTTCCTCAAAGAGGTCGACTTCACCGCCCGTGAGCGGCAGATCGCCGAGCGCGTGATCAAGGAGATCGACGCGCGGCTCGGGTTCCTGCTCGACGTCGGGCTCGACTACCTCTCGCTCGACCGCCCGGCGGGCACCCTCTCCGGTGGCGAGGCCCAGCGGATCCGGCTCGCGACCCAGATCGGCTCGGGCCTGGTCGGAGTCCTGTACGTCCTCGACGAGCCGAGCATCGGGCTGCACCAACGCGACAACCACCGGCTCATCGAGACGCTGACGCGGCTGCGCGACCTCGGCAACACGCTCATCGTCGTCGAGCACGACGAGGACACGATCGCGACCGCCGACTGGGTCGTCGACATCGGCCCCGGAGCGGGGGAGCACGGCGGATTCGTCGTCCACTCGGGCACCGTCCAGGGACTGCTCGAGCACCAGGACTCGATCACCGGCAAATACCTCTCCGGGCGCCTCGAGATCCCCATGCCGGCGCTGCGCCGACCCCAGGAGCGGGGGCGCGAGGTCACCGTCGTCGGGGCTCGCGAGCACAACCTGCATGGTGTCGACGTGTCGTTCCCGCTGGGCAACCTCGTGGCGGTCACGGGGGTCTCGGGCTCGGGCAAGTCGACGCTCGTCAACGACATCCTCTACAACGTCCTGGCCAACAAGCTCAACGGCGCCCGCCACGTCCCGGGACGCCACAAGACGGTCAAGGGCCTGGAGAACCTCGACAAGGTCGTCCACGTCGACCAGAGCCCGATCGGCCGGACCCCGCGGTCCAACCCGGCGACCTACACGGGGGTCTTCGACGCGGTGCGCAAGCTGTTCGCGACGACGACCGAGGCCAAGATCCGTGGCTACCAGCCGGGTCGGTTCTCGTTCAACGTCAAGGGCGGCCGCTGTGACGCGTGCTCGGGCGACGGCACCATCAAGATCGAGATGAACTTCCTTCCCGACGTCTACGTGCCGTGCGAGGTGTGCCACGGGGCGCGCTACAACCGCGAGACGCTCGAGGTCCACTTCAAGGGCAAGACGATCGCCGACGTCCTCGACATGCCTATCGAGGAGGCCGCCGACTTCTTCGCCGCGGTCCCCGGGATCGCTCGCCACATGAAGACGCTCAACGAGGTCGGGCTGGGCTACGTCCGGCTCGGTCAGCCGGCACCCACGCTGTCCGGTGGTGAGGCGCAGCGCGTCAAGCTGGCGGCCGAGCTGCAGAAGCGGTCGACGGGCCGGACCATCTACGTCCTCGATGAGCCCACCACAGGGCTGCACTTCGAGGACATCCGCAAGCTGCTCCTGGTCCTGCAGGGCCTGGTCGACAAGGGCAACACCGTGATCGTCATCGAGCACAACCTCGATGTCATCAAGAACGCCGACTGGATCGTCGACATGGGTCCCGAGGGCGGCAACGGCGGAGGCAGGGTCATCGCCGAGGGCACCCCCGAACAGGTCGCCACGGTGGAGGACAGCTACACCGGGCAGTTCCTCGCGCCCATCCTGGCCCGCAGCGCCCGCACCCCGCAGCGCCCGACGGCTGCCGCCAAGCGCACGGCCGCTGCGGCTGCCCCGAAGAAGACCGCGACCACCAAGACGGCAGCGACGAAGACGGCAGCAAAAGCAGCAACGAAGAGGGCGACCACGACAAAGGCGACAGCGACGAAGGCGACAGCGAAGAAGGCGACAGCCACGAAGTCCGCCGGCCCCAAGGTCGTAGCAAAGACCGCGAAGGCGACCTCGAAGAGGTAGAGCCCGTCACGTGCGAACGGCCCCTCGGACATCCGAGGGGCCGTTCGTGGTGTGCCGGCGGGCCGGCCTACCGAAGAGCTCGCCTAGACGTCGCCGCCGAGGTAGGACGCCTTGACCGCAGGATCGTTGGCCAGCTCCTGGCCCGTGCCCTCACGCACGATCTCGCCGGTCTCGAGGATGTAGGCGCGGTGGGCCCGCTTGAGGGCCTGCGCCGCGTTCTGCTCCACGAGGAGCACCGTGGTGCCCTGCTTGTTGATCTCGGTGATGATGTCGAAGATCTGCTGGATGAGCTTGGGCGCCAACCCCATCGACGGCTCGTCGAGCAGCAGCAGCTTGGGGTTGGCCATGAGGGCCCGCCCGATCGCGAGCATCTGCTGCTCACCGCCGGACATGGTGCCGGCGACCTGGCTGCGTCGCTCCGCCAGCCGCGGGAAGAGCCCGAAGACCCGGTCGCGGTCCTCCTTGATCTTCGGCGTCTTGCGGTCGGTGCGGGCGTAGGCACCCATGTCGATGTTCTCGAGCACGGTCATGCCGACGAAGCAGCCGCGGCCCTCGGGCGACTGCGCGATACCCAGCACCGGGCGTTCGTGAGCCGGCATCGCGGTGATGTCCTGGCCCTCGAACTTGATGGAGCCGGCGCGGACCGGGCGCAGCCCTGAGACCGTCTTCATGGTGGTCGTCTTGCCGGCACCGTTGGCCCCGATGAGAGTGACCACCTCGCCCTCGTTGACGTTGAACGAGATGTTGCGGATCGCCTCGATGCGCCCGTAGTTGACACAGAGGTCATCGACCTCAAGAAGCATCTTCATCAACTCCCAGATAGGCGGCAATCACCGCAGGGTTGTCCTGGATCTCGGCGGGCAAGCCCTCGGCGATCTTCTTGCCGAACTCCAGCACCACGATCCGGTCGGTGACGCCCATGACGAGCTTCATGTCGTGCTCGATGAGCAGCACCGTGTAGCCCTGGTCGCGGATCGATCGGATGAGTTCCATCAGCCGAGCCTTCTCCGCCGGGTTGAATCCGGCAGCCGGCTCGTCGAGGCAGAGCAGCTTGGGGTTCGTGGCGAGGGCCCGCGCGATCTCGAGCCGCCGCTGGTCGCCATAAGGCAGGTTGCGGGCGAGCTCGTCGGCCCGCTTGTCCAACCCCATGAACCTGAGCAGCTCAAAGGCACGCTCCATGCCCTCGGCCTCCTCGGCATGGTGCTTGCCCAGCCGCAGCAGCGCCGACGCCATACCGGTGGAGTGGTGCGCGTCCGCGCCGACCAGGACGTTCTCCAGCGCGGTCATGTTGTGGAACAGCCGGATGTTCTGGAAGGTGCGGGCGATGCCCAGCTTGGTGATCTGGAACTTCTGCCGCTTGCCGAGTGGCTCGCCCATGAACCGGATCCCGCCCGAGGTGGGCTGGTAGACACCGGTCATCACGTTGAAGCAGGTCGTCTTGCCGGCACCGTTGGGCCCGATCAGGCCGAGGATCTCGCCGGTGTTGATGTGGAACGAGACACCGTCGAGGGCCGTGACACCGCCGAACCGGAGGGTCACGTCGTCGACCTCGAGCATCTTGCCCTTGGGGAGGTGGGCGATCTCCTCCACGCTGATGTCGACCGACGTGTCGGGGGTGGTGTCGACCTCCGGTCGGGTGGTGGCGTCGTCGTCCACCCGCGGTCCGCGTGCCGAGGCCGCGGTGTCGGCGGTCTCGGCAGGCGTCTTGTCAGGCGTCTTGTCAGGCATGGGTCGCCCCTTCCTCGAGGACCTCTGTCTCGATGTCTGCCTGTTTGGCCCGCACCGATCGTCGAGGTGGCAGCAGACCCTGCGGTCGGAAGATCGCCAGCGCCATCAGCGCCACACCGAACAGCAGGAACCGTGCGTCGGACAGGAATCGGAACTTCTCCGGCGCCCAGGTCAGCAGGGCCGCCGCGAGCACGACGCCCCAGCGGTTGCCCTGGCCGCCGACGACGACCATGGCGACGAAGAGCACCGAGTAGAGGATGGTGAAGTTGTCCGGGTTGATGAACTGCTGCTTGGTGGCGAACAGCGCACCGGACAGACCGCCGATCGCGGCACCGGTGGCGAAGGCGAGCAGCTTGAACCGGAAGGTCGGGACACCCATCAGCTCAGCGGCGTCCTCGTCCTCACGGGTTGCCTCCCAGGCCCGGCCGACGCGAGAGTTCTGCATCCGCCAGTCGAGGAAGAGCACCACGCCCACGAGGGTCAGCGCCAGCCAGTAGTAAGGCACCGAATCGGTGACCCCGAACTCAAGGAACGTCGTGGTGTTGCTCTGGTCGACGTAGGCGACGAACCCTTCCCACTTGAGCTTGGGGATCTCGAACAGGGCCCAGCTGGGTGGCGTGGGGATGTTCGAGATACCCCGGGAGCCGCCGGTCAGGGCGTCGGCATTCACCAGGATCAGCCGGACGATCTCACCGAAGCCGAGCGTCACGATCGCGAGGTAGTCGCCACGCACGCGCAGGGTGGGCGCGCCGAGGACGATGCCCGAGAACAGCGTGACCGCCATCGCGATCGGGATGCACAGGAGCAGCGGGAGCTTGCCATGAGCCGACCCGAGCACGCCGACCGTGAACGCGCCGATCGCGAAGAAGCCGATGTACCCGAGGTCGAGCAATCCGGCATACCCGATGACGATGTTGAGCCCGATTGCGACCAGGGCATACAGCGCACAGAGGAACAGCACGGCACCGAAGTCGGAGTCGGTCGTCGTGATCAACGGCGGGTTGAGGATCGGCAGCAGGTAGACCAACACCACGGCGACGATCATCAGCACGATCCTGGCCGGGCGTGGCAGGGCACGGAAACGGTCGCCGACCCCATGGAAGAAGTTCGAAACGGCGCTCATGCGCGTGCCTTTCCGAGGGACTCACCGAGCAGGCCGGTGGGCCGGAACAGGAGGATGACGACGAGGAGCGTGAAGGCCACCACGTCCTTCCACTCTCCACCGAAGATGGCCTGGCCATAGTTCTCGGCCACGCCGAGGATGAAGCCACCGAGAAGGGCGCCGCGAAGGTTGCCGATGCCGCCCAGCACGGCGGCGGTGAAGGCCTTCACACCGAGCAGGAAGCCCGAGTTGTAGCGGATCTGCCCGATCCGGATGAGGTACATCATCGCGGCGGCACCTGCCATGGCCCCGCCGATGACGAAGGTCAGCCGGATGACCCTGTCGCGGTTGACGCCCATGAGGGCTGCGGACTCGGGGTCCTGGGCCACAGCGCGGATCCCTCGGCCGAGGCGGGACCGCTGCATGAACTGGTCGAGCACGATCATCATGACGATGGCCGACCCCAGGACGATGAGGTCCTTGTTGGAGACGTGGTAGTCGAAGATGTAGAAGAGCCGCTTCGTCTCGATGTTGAGCGGGAAGGGCGCGGCCTCGCGGGGACGGCCGACGTAGTTGACCAGGTCGTCGTCCTTGCCGAACCACTTGAACGGCTTGTCGCGCAGGCCCATCACTTCCGACAGCGTGTACGACGCACCGATCGCGGAGATCAGCGCGATCAGCGGTGGTGAGTTGCGCTTGCGGAGCGGGCGGTAGGCGACGAACTCGAGACCGAGCGCCACGAGCGCGGAGACCACCATGGCCGACGCGAAGCCCGCGATGAGGAACCCGACGACGCCGAGGCCACTCGCCTTGCTGGCGCCGAGCGCCACCAGGGCCCAGACGGCCGCGAAGCCGCCCCACATGAACACCTCGGAGTGGGCGAAGTTGATCAGGCGCAGCACGCCGTAGACGAGGGTGTAGCCAAGGGCAATCAGCGCGTAGATGGCCCCGTTGGCCAACCCGGTGATTGTGAACTCCCAAAAGTTGTTCAGGAGAAGATCCATCAGACCTCCGTAGTGGGGGACCTCCGCGTCAGTTCGACGGGGTCCGGGTCCGGACGGGAACACGGTAGCGGCCAGGACCCCCGTTGCCGAGAGCCCTGGCCGCTACATGTGGTGTTACTTGACTTCCTGGTCCGGAACGATCTTGCCGCCGGTGACCTTGTAGGCCCACACGTGGATGTCCGCCGGCTCGCCCTTGGCGTCGAACTTGACCTGCTTGGTGACGCCCTTCTGGTCGTAGGACGTGATGAAGGCGTTGATGTCGGCTGACGTGGTCTTCCCGGCCTTGATGGCCGCGAGGAACACGTTGGCTGCGTCGTAGGCCTCGGCCGAGTAGGTGGCCGGGTCCGAGTTGTAGGCCTTCTTGTAGGCGGCCGCGAACTCGGGTGCCTGGTCCGGCGGGAGGCACGGGCAGGTGACGATGGCACCCTCGGCCGCCGCACCGGCGCCCTTGATGAAGCCATCGTCCTTGACGCCGTCGCCGGCGACGAAGGTGCCGGTGAAGCCGCCGTCCTTCAGCTGCTTGGCCAGCTTGCTGGCGTTGGAGTAGTAACCGCCGTAGAAGAACGCGGTCGCTCCCGAGGCCTTGGCCTTGGTCACGGTCGCGGAGAAGTCATCCTGCTTGCCGTCGGCTGCAGTGTGGTCGCTGCCGGTGACGAGCGATCCGAGATCACTCTTGACGATGTCGGCCAGGCCCTTGCCGTACTCCGAGGTGTCGTCGGAGACGAAGACCTTCTGCGCCTTGAGGACGTCCTTGATGTACTTCGCGGCCGCGGGACCCTGGCTGTTGTCGTTGCCGAGGATGCGGTGGAAGGTCTTCCAGCCGTTCTCGGACAGCTTGGTCGCCGTGGCGGAGGCCGTGATGATGTTGAGGCCGGCCTTGTCGAAGATCGGGTCGGCGGCCTTGGACTCACCGGAGAAGGCGGGGCCGACGATGCCGACCAGCTTCTTGTCGGTGACGGCCTTCTGGGCGAGTCCGGGAGCAATGGACGGGTCACCCTGGCTGTCGAACGAGGTGAGCGCGACCTTGCAGTCGGCGTTCTTCTCGTTGTACTGCTTGACGGCGAGCTCGGCGCCGTTCTTGATGTTGATGCCGAGGTTGGCAGCGTCGCCGGTGAGGGCGCCGAAGAAGCCGATCTTGAGGTCACACGCCTTGGAACCGGCGTCGGTGCTGCCGCCGGTGGTTCCACCACAGGCAGTCAGCGCGAGGGCAGCGGCCACGAGTGGCGCGCCAATCTTGAACACGGAACGCAAGACTCCTCCTGAAGTCATTGGGTGCTCGCGGGCCGTACGGCGCCCACGGGTCACCCCGGTTGGGGTGTGTGCAGACTATGCCGCTGTTCCCCCTGCGTGGCAGCACATCGACCGCATGCGTGACCGTGTCGTTACCACCGCCCCGTGGCGGGTGACCTGAACGCCATGGCAGCGTCCTACGTCATACCCATGTCCCACACAGGTCCCACCCATGTCCGGCCCGCATCCTCGGGCCACCTGGTCAGTCCCCGCGAGGGGGCACCTCCACCGAAAGGCGCGCGCATGACCACCCCAGAAGACCACTCCGCGACCGGCCCCTCCCGCCGCACCGTGCTGGCCTCGGTCGGCCTCGCTGGCGTCGGCGTCACGGCGCTGGCCGGCTGCGGTGCCGCAGAGGACGCGGCGAGCGACGCTGCCAGCTCGGCCAAGGATGCCGCGACCAGCGCCGTCAAGGACGCGATCTCGAAGGCGACGATCCCCGTCGGGGGAGGCAAGATCTTCGCCGACCAGAAGGTCGTGGTGACCCAGCCGACCTCCGGCGAGTTCAAGGCGTTCAGCGCCGTGTGCACCCACCAGATGTGCATCCTCGCCGAGGTCGCAGACGGGGTGATCAAGTGCAGCGGCTGCCACCTGAGCGAGTTCGACATCACGACCGGCGCCGTCAAGAAGGGCCCGGCCACCAAGCCGCTCCCCGAGAAGTCCGTGGCCGTGAGCGGCGACGGGATCACGGTCACCTGACCTCCCCCCACCCAAGCGCAGGGGGAGGTATGCCGCGTGGTCACGACGCGGCATACCTCGACTCCCGCCGGGACCGGGGCTCCCGCGGGACCCACCGTCGGTCGCCCTCCATAGAGTGGAGTCGTGGCTGACCCGTCGACCTACCGTCCGGCGCCGGGGGAGATCCCGGTCGACCCGGGCGTCTACCGGTTCCGGGATGCCGCCAAGCGCGTCATCTACGTCGGCAAGGCGAAGTCACTGCGGCCGCGGCTGTCGTCGTACTTCCAGGACATCGCCCAGCTCCACCCGCGCACCGCCACCATGGTCACCACGGCCGCGAGCGTCGAGTGGACCGTCGTCTCGACCGAGGTCGAGGCGCTGCAGCTCGAGTACTCCTGGATCAAGGAGTACGACCCGCGGTTCAACGTCAAGTACCGCGACGACAAGTCCTATCCCTACCTCGCGGTGACGCTCGGGGAGGAGTTCCCGCGGGCGCAGGTGATGCGCGGGGCCAAGCGCAAGGGCACCCGCTACTTCGGGCCCTACGCCCATGCCTGGGCCATCCGCGAGACGCTCGACCTGTTGTTGCGGGTGTTCCCGGTGCGCACCTGCTCCTCGGGGGTGTTCAAGCGGGCCGGACAGGTGGGCCGTCCGTGCCTGCTGGGCTACATCGACAAGTGTTCGGCGCCGTGCGTGGGCAGGGTCAGTCCCGAAGAGCATCGCGCCATCGCCGAGGACTTCTGCGACTTCATGGCCGGCAACACCACGCGGTTCGTCAAGCGGCTCGAGCGTGACATGGCGGCGGCGTCGAAGTCCCTGGAGTTCGAGCAGGCAGCCCGGATGCGCGACGACCTGGTGGCGCTCGGCAAGGCGCTGGAGAAGTCCGCCATCGTCCTGGGCGACGGCACCGACGCCGATGTCTTCGCGCTCGAGCACGACGGGCTGGAGATCGCCGTCCAGGTGTTCCTCGTGCGTGGCGGGCGGGTGCGCGGGCAGCGCGGCTGGGTCGCCGAGATGGACGACGAGACCGTCCCCGAGATCGTCGGCCACCTCCTCCAGCAGGTCTACGGAGGGGAGTCGGGCGACAGCGTGCCACGCGAGGTGCTCGTGCCGGTCCTGCCGGAAGACCCCGATGCGGTCGCGATCTGGCTCGGGTCGCTGCGCGGTTCGGCGGTCGACCTGCGGGTGCCCCAGCGGGGCGACAAGCGCACCCTGCTCGAGACCGTGCACCGCAACGCGAAGCAGTCGCTCGCCAGGCACAAGCTTGCCCGTGCGGGGGACCTCACGGCACGCAGCCAGGCCCTGCAGGAGCTGCAGACCAGCCTCGACCTGGCGGATGCCCCATTGCGCGTCGAGTGCTACGACATCAGCCACATCCAGGGCTCCCAGGTGGTCGGGTCGATGGTTGTCTTCGAGGACGGGCTGGCCCGCAAGTCCGAGTACCGCCGGTTCGTCATCCGTGGTGAGCAGGTGGACGACACCGCGGCGATGGACGAGGTCCTGACCCGGCGGTTCCAGCGCTACCTCGAGGAGCGCGACCAGGCCACCGATGTCGAGCTCGGCCCCGACACCGGCAAGCCGAAGAAGTTCGCCTACCCGCCCAACCTCGTGGTCGTCGACGGCGGCCTGCCCCAGGTCAACGCCGCCCAGTCGGCCCTGACGGCCCTGGGCATCGACGACGTCGCCGTCGTGGGGCTCGCCAAACGGCTCGAGGAGGTCTGGGTGCCGGGCCAGGACTACCCCGTCATCCTCCCGCGGACCAGCGAGGGCCTCTACCTGCTGCAGCGAGTCCGCGACGAGGCGCACCGCTTTGCCATCACCTTCCACCGCCAGCGCCGGTCCAAGGCGATGACCACCAGCGTCCTCGACGGCGTGCCGGGGCTGGGGGAGACACGACGCAAGGCCCTGCTGCGTCATTTCGGCTCGGTGAAGAAGGTCCGCGCGGCCACGGCCGAGGAGCTGCAGGAAGTTTCCGGCATCGGACCTGCGCTGGCGGCCACGATTGCGGCAGAGTTGGCCACCGCAGACACCGCCGCGCCCGCCGTCAACCTGATGACCGGAGAGATCCTCGACGGTGACTGAGCGCGATGAGCGAGGAGACGGGGCAGGGATGACCGACGAGGACCGCGCGGCACCGGAGGTGGACGGGCCGGACGCAGGAGCCCCGGACGTCGACGACTCCGGCGACGGGCGCGACCAGGCCGAGCTCGTGATCGTGACCGGCATGAGCGGCGCGGGGCGGTCGACGACCGCCAACGTCCTCGAGGACTCCGGCTGGTACGTCGTCGACAACCTGCCGCCGCACCTGCTGGTCTCGTTGGCCGACCTCGCCAACGAGGCGCCGCGCCGGGCCGGTCTGCCGCGCCTTGCGGCCGTCGTGGACGTCCGGGCCCGCGGGTTCTTCGACCACCTCCAGACAGCCCTCGACGAGCTGCGCGACCGCGGCTGGCGACCCAACCTGGTCTTCCTGGACGCCACGGACGAAGCGATCGTGCGCCGGTTCGAGTCGGTGCGCCGACCGCACCCCCTCCAGGGCGAGGGCCGGCTGCTGGACGGCATCACCCGCGAGCGCGCCATGCTGGCCGACCTGCGGGCGCGCGCCGACGTCGTCATCGACACGTCCGGCCTGAACGTCCACCAGCTCGCCAAGAAGGTCCATCCGGTGTTCTCCGGCGACATCGGTCACAAGGTCCGCATCGCGGTCATGTCGTTCGGCTTCAAGTACGGCGTGCCGCTCGACGCCGACTTCGTCTTCGACATGCGGTTCCTGCCCAACCCGTTCTGGATCCCCGAGCTGCGCAACTTCACCGGACAGGACGCGCCGGTGGCCGAGTTCGTCATGGCTCAGGAGGGAGCGCCCGAGTTCGTCGACCGGGTGGTCGCACTGATGGATCCGGTGACCGAGGGCTACATCCGCGAAGGGCGGCGCTACGTCACCGTTGCGGTGGGCTGCACCGGCGGCAAGCACCGCTCGGTCGCCGTGGCCGAGGCGCTGCGGACGCGGCTCAGCAGCGACGACATCGCCACGTTCGTGGTCCACCGCGACCTGGGTCAGGAATGACCGGCCCCGCGGTCGTCGCCCTCGGGGGTGGGCACGGGCTCGCCGCGTCGCTCGAGGCACTCAAGCTGGTCTGCGACGACATCACCGCCGTCGTCACGGTGGCGGACAACGGGGGGTCTTCCGGGCGGCTCCGCGACGAGTTCGACGTGCTGCCGCCCGGCGACCTGCGCATGGCCCTGACCGCGCTCTGCGACGACACCGAGTGGGGACACACCTGGCGTGACGTCCTGCAGCACCGGTTCCGGGGCGACGGCCAGCTGGGTGGCCACGCCCTCGGCAACCTGCTCATCACCGCCCTGTGGGACCTGCACCACGACCCGGTCATCGGGCTCGACCTGGTCGGCCGACTGCTCAATGCGAGGGGCCGGGTGCTGCCCATGGCAGCGGTGCCGCTCGAGATCACCGCTCGCGTGCGAGGTCTGGACCCCAGCGATCCGCTGGCCCTCTCGACGCTGCGCGGCCAGGTGGCGGTCGCCACGACCAAGGGGACCGTGCTCAGCATCGCCCTCGAGCCGGCCGACCCACCCTCGGCCCCCGAGACGGTGGCGGCCGTGCGCGAGGCCGACTGGGTGATCCTGGGGCCGGGGTCGTGGTTCACCTCGGTGATGCCGCACCTGCTGGTGCCGGCCCTGCGCGACGCGCTGCACGACACGACTGCCCGGCGGCTGCTCACCCTCAACCTCGAGCACTCCGGCGAGACGGCAGGCTTCACGGCCGCCCGCCAGCTCGAGGCGCTGGTCGACCACGCGCCGCGGATGAGGCTGGACGCAGTCCTGGCCGATCCCGGCGCCGTCGATGATGAGGCAGGATTGCGGACGGCCGCCGCGCGGCTCGGTGCAGAGCTGGTCCTTGCCCCGGTGGCGCAACGCGGCGCACCGGGGCACCATGACTCGCTCAGGTTGGCCGCGGCCTATCGTGACCTGTTCGGCTGAGGGCGGACATGGTTGAGTCTGACGCGAGGCCACGTGGGCGCCTGTGGGCGCCGACGAACCAGGGGAGACAGCAGAGCATGGGACCAGAGCCCACCAGTGCACGACGGCGAGATGGCAGGATGAACCAATGGCAATGACGGCGCGGGTCAAGGACGAGCTCAGCAGACTCGACGTCACGAAGCCCTGCTGCCGCAAGTCGGAGGTGGCCGCAACGCTGCGATTCGCGGGCGGCCTGCACATCGTGGGGGGACGGATCGTCGTCGAGGCCGAGCTCGACACGGCCAACGCGGCCCGGCGGCTCCGCAAGAACATCAGCGATCTCTACGGCCACCCCTCGGAGGTCCTGGTGCTGGCAGCCGGCGGTCTGCGCAAGGGCAGCCGCTACGTCGTCCGCGTGGTCCAGGACGGCGAGGCCCTGGCCCGACAGACCGGGCTCATCGACGCCCGTGGGCGTCCGGTGCGAGGTCTGCCGCCCAAGGTGGTCAGTGCCTCCGCCTGCGATGCCGAGGCAGCCTGGCGCGGTGCCTTCATCGCCCACGGCTCGCTGACCGAGCCCGGCCGGTCCTCCGCCCTGGAGGTCACCTGCCCCGGACCCGAGGCAGCCCTCGCCCTCGTGGGAGCGGCTCGCCGCCTCGGCATCCAGGCCAAGGCCCGCGAGGTGCGCGGCGTCGACCGGGTCGTCATCCGCGACGGCGATGCCATCGGGGCGATGCTCACCCGGCTCGGCGCGCACGACGCGGTCATGGCGTGGGAGGAGCGGCGGATGCGCCGTGAGGTCCGTGCCACGGCCAACCGGCTGGCCAACTTCGACGACGCCAACCTGCGCCGCTCGGCACGCGCCGCGGTCGCGGCTGGTGCCCGGGTGCACCGCGCCATGGAGATCCTCGGCGACGAGATCCCCGACCACCTCAAGGAGGCCGGCGCCCTGCGGCTGGAGCACAAGCAGGCGTCGCTGGAGGAGCTCGGCCAGCTCGCCCAGCCACCGATGACCAAGGACGCCGTGGCGGGGCGGATCCGCCGCCTGTTGGCGATGGCCGACAAGCGGGCACAGGACCTCGGCATCCCGGGCACCGAGGCCAACCTGACGCCCGACATGCTGGACGCCTGACCGACCCATGACCCACGCACGCCAGGGCAGGACTCGGAGCGAGGACAGCGCATGACGAGGATCGCGGTCGTCGGCACCGGCTACGTCGGGCTCTCCATGGCGGTCCTGCTCGGCCAGCGGCACGAGGTCGTGGCCCTCGACATCGATGCAGACCGGGTCGCCCTGCTGAGCTCGGGACGCAGCCCGATCGCGGACCGCGAGATCGAGACCTTCCTTGCCCACCACGCGCTGACGCTGACCTTCACCACCGACTCGGCGACGGCCTACGCCGGTGCCGAGTTCGTCATCATCGCGACACCGACCGACTACGACCCGGTGACCAACTACTTCGACACCTCCTCGGTGGAGAAGGTCGCGGCCGACGTGGTGGCCGCCAACCCGACCGCGGTGATGGTGGTGAAGTCCACGGTGCCGGTCGGTTTCACCGAGGGGCTCTCGCGGCGACTGGGCACGCCGAACCTCCTCTTCAGCCCCGAGTTCCTCCGCGAGGGCAAGGCCCTGTGGGACAGCCTGCACCCGTCCCGGATCGTCGTGGGCGAGCGCAGTGACCGCGGGCGGGCGTTCGCCGACCTGCTGCGAGAGGGCTCCGAGGAGCCGGACGTCCCCGTGCTGCTCACCGACAGCACCGAGGCCGAGGCCGTGAAGCTGTTCGCCAACACCTATCTCGCCATGCGCGTCGCCTTCTTCAACGAGCTCGACACCTTCGCGGTGACCCACGAGCTCGACCCGCGCCAGATCATCGAGGGAGTCGGGCTCGACCCGAGGATCGGCCCCGGCTACAACAACCCGTCGTTCGGCTACGGCGGGTACTGCCTGCCCAAGGACACCAAGCAGCTGCTCGCCAACTACCAGAACGTTCCCCAGTCGCTCATCGAGGCGATCGTCACGGCGAACACGACCCGCAAGGACTTCGTGGCGACCGACATCCTGCGCCGCCGTCCCCGCATCGTCGGCATCCATCGCCTGATCATGAAGTCGGGCTCCGACAACTTCCGGTCGAGCAGCGTCCAGGGGATCATGAAGCGGATCAAGGCCAAGGGCGTCCAGGTCGTCGTCTACGAGCCCGCGCTGGCCGATGACCACTTCTTCGGCTCACGGGTGATCCGTGACCTCGCCGAGTTCACCGAGGTGTCCGACGTCATCGTCGCCAACCGGATGGTGGCCGAGCTCGAACCCGTGGCCGACAAGGTCTACACGCGTGACCTCTTCGGCGGCGACTACTGAGCTGCTCGGGTCCGCCGCCGTGCCCCGACGTTACCGGCCCGTACGCCGGACCGCCGTGACTCCCGACGGCCCTGCTCGCTAGGCTCGGGGCCGAGCATTTCCGCGCCGCGCCACGCGGCATACCGTCCCCATCTGAGAAGGACTTGGCATCGTGACTGTTCGCGTAGGTATCAACGGCTTCGGCCGCATCGGCCGCAACTTCTTCCGCGCCATCGAGGCGTCGGGAGCCGACATCGAGGTCGTGGCCACCAACGACCTGATGGACAACAAGACGCTGGCCCACCTGCTCAAGTACGACTCGATCCTCGGCCGCTTCCCCGGCGAGGTGACCTACGACGACACGTCGATCACCGCCGGCGGCAAGACCTTCCGGGTGTTCGAGGAGCGCGACCCGGCCAAGATCGACTGGGCAGCCGTCGGCGCCGACATCGTCGTCGAGTCCACCGGGTTCTTTACCGACGCCACCAAGGCGACGGCGCACATCGACGGTGGTGCCAAGAAGGTCATCATCTCCGCGCCGGCCTCCAACGAGGACATCACGATCGTGATGGGCGTCAACGACGACCAGTACGACGCGGCCAAGCACACGATCATCTCCAACGCGTCGTGCACGACGAACTGCCTCGGCCCGATGGCCAAGGTCCTCAACGACGAGTTCGGCATCGTCAAGGGCCTGATGACGACCATCCACGCCTACACCCAGGACCAGAACCTCCAGGACGCGCCGCACAAGGACCTGCGCCGCGCTCGCGCAGCCGCCCTCAACATCGTGCCGACCTCGACCGGGGCCGCCAAGGCCATCGGCCTGGTGCTGCCCGAGCTCAAGGGCAAGCTCGACGGGTTCGCCCTGCGCGTCCCGATCGCGACCGGCTCGGCCACGGACCTCACCTTCGAGGCGGGCCGAGACACCACCGCCGAGGAGGTCAACGCCGCGGTCAAGGCAGCTGCCGAGGGCCCCCTGAAGGGCATCCTCGTCTACACCGAGGACGCGATCGTCTCCAAGGACATCGAGAGCGACCCGGCCTCGTGCATCTTCGACGCGGGCCTCACCAAGGTGATCGGCAACCAGGTCAAGGTCATCGGCTGGTACGACAACGAGTGGGGCTACTCCAACCGCCTCGTCGACCTCGTCGCCCTCGTCGGCCAGTCACTCTGAGCGACTGCAGCCGAGCCGACGATGCGGAGCCACCTGTAATGCACTCGATCTCCGAGCTGGGCGACCTGCGCGGCAAGCGCGTCCTCGTCCGGTCCGACCTCAACGTGCCCCTGGACGGGACCACCATCACCGACGACGGGCGGATCCGTGCGTCGGCGCCGACCATCCAGGCCCTGTCCGAGGCGGGCGCCCGCGTCATCGTGTGTGCCCACCTCGGTCGGCCCAAGGGTGCGCCCGAGGACAAGTACTCGCTGGCACCGGTGGCGGCCCGCCTCGGCGAGGTCCTGGGCCGCGACGTCACGTTCGCCACGGACACGGTGGGCGACAGCGCGAAGTCAGCGGTCGAGGCGGCGCAGGACGGCGACGTCGTGCTGCTGGAGAACCTCCGGTTCAATCCGGGCGAGACGGCCAAGACCGACGACGAGCGCGCCGGGTTCGCCGGCCAGCTGGCCGGGCTGGCGGACCTGTTCGTCTCCGACGGCTTCGGCGTCGTGCACCGCAAGCAGGCCAGCGTCTACGACGTCGCGCGACTGCTGCCCTCGGCCGTGGGCGGGCTCGTCGAGACCGAGGTCGGCGTCCTGAAGCGCCTGACCGAGGACCCGGAGCGTCCTTATGCCGTGGTGCTCGGCGGTGCAAAGGTCTCCGACAAGCTCGGTGTCATCGACAACCTGCTCCAGACTGCCGACCGGCTCCTCATCGGCGGCGGCATGGTCTTCACCTTCCTCGCCGCCCAGGACTACGAGGTGGGCAACAGCCTCCTCGAGGCCGACCAGCTCGAGCAGGTCAAGGGCTACCTCGAGCAGGCCAAGGAGCGCGGCGTCGAGATCGTCCTGCCCGTCGACATCGTCGCCGCCAGCGCATTCTCGGCCGACGCCGAGCGCGACGTGGTGCCTGCCGGCGCGATCCCCGCCGACCGGATGGGGCTCGACATCGGGCCCGAGTCCGGGGTGCTCTTCGCCGAGAAGCTCAAGGACTGCAAGACCGTCTTCTGGAACGGCCCGATGGGTGCGTTCGAGATGGAGCCGTATGCCGCGGGCACTGCTGCCGTGGCCAAGGCCCTGGTCGAGGCGACCGAGAAGGGGGCGCTCACCGTCATCGGTGGCGGCGGGGCCGGGCTCCCAGCCCGGCCCACCGGCATACCCCTAGGACGTAGACCTGATGGCAGCGAAGACCTCCGGACGCACGCCCCTCATGGCCGGCAACTGGAAGATGAACCTCGACCACCTGCAGGCCACCCACCTGGTGCAGAAGCTCGACTGGACCCTGCGCGACGGCCGGCACGACTTCGCGGCGGTCGAGGTCGCGGTGCTGCCGCCGTTCACCGACCTGCGGTCCGTGCAGACCCTGATCGACGGCGACCGGCTCCAGCTGGTCTTCGGGGCGCAGGACCTCTCGAAGCACGACTCCGGGGCCTACACCGGCGAGATCTCCGGTGCGTTCCTCGCCAAGCTCGGCTGCACCTACGTGCTGGCCGGCCACAGCGAGCGGCGCGAGTACCACCAGGAGTCCGAGGAGGTGGTCAACGCCAAGGTCAAGGCGGCCTACCGGCACGGCCTGACCCCCATCTTCTGCGTCGGTGAGCACCTCGAGGTGCGCCAGGAGGGGACCCACCTCGCACATGTGCTCATGCAGCTCGAGGCTGGCCTGGCCGACGTGACGGCCGAGCAGGCCAAGTCGATCGTGATCGCCTACGAGCCCGTGTGGGCCATCGGCACGGGTGAGGTCGCCACACCGCAGGACGCGCAGGAGGTCTGCGCCGCGATCCGCACCAAGCTCGCCGAGCTGTACTCCGGTGACCTCGCCGATGGTGTGCGGGTCCTCTACGGCGGATCGGTGAAGGCGAACAACGTCGCGGCGATCATGTCCCAGGAGGACGTCGACGGGGCGCTCGTGGGTGGCGCGTCGATCGACCCCGCCGAGTTCGCCTCGATCTGCCGCTACCGCGACCACCTGGCCACCGCCTGAGCGGCCAGCAGGTATCCTGAACCTTGCTGCCTTTTCGGCAGCTGCAACTGACGTCGACTCGAGATGGGTGCTCCGTGGAAGCCGTACGCATTGGCCTGCAGGTCCTGCTGGTCATCGGTGGTCTGTTCCTGACGCTGCTGGTCCTGCTCCACAAGGGCAAGGGCGGCGGTCTGTCCGACATGTTCGGTGGCGGCATGTCCACCTCGCTGGGGTCCTCCTCGGTGGCAGAGCGCAACCTCGACCGGTTCACCGTGGCCGTCGGAGTCATCTGGTTCGCGTGCATCGTGGGGATCGGTCTCATCGACCGGTTCTCCGCCTGACGCGGCCAGCACGGCGACCGAAACCCCGACCCTCACTTCCCTGACCAGATAGGACCCTTCGCACATGGCAGGTGGCAACGCAATCCGAGGCAGCCGAGTCGGCGCCGGCCCGATGGGCGAGGCCGAGCGGGGTGAGGCCGCCCCCCGGGTGTTCATCTCCTACTGGTGCGCCAACGGCCACCAGACGCGCCCTTCGTTCGCCGAGGAGCCCGGCCTGGCTGTCCCCGAGACCTGGGACTGCCCGCGCTGCGGGTTCCCCGCGGGCCAGGACGAGGCCAACCCGCCGGCCCCGCCGAAGGTCGAGCCCTACAAGACCCACCTGGCCTACGTGAAGGAGCGTCGCTCCGACGCCGACGGCAAGGCCATCCTCGAGGCGCTTCGTCCGTGTGCAGCGACTTGTTGCCGGGAGATCGTCATGCGGCGCGCGGAGCTGGCTGTGGTGACGATCTCCCGGCAACAAGTGCGGGCTTGGGTGGGGACGTGGCGGCCAGGGGTCAGGTGGGGAGGTCGGACGCGGAGTCCGCGTCCACGAGCCACAGCGTCTCGCGTATGCCGTGCACCTGGGCTGCCGAGGACTGTGCCGGGTCGGCGCCGGCCACCGAGACGGCCACGGCGTGGGCCTTGTCGGCACCCGCGACGAGGAACCAGACCCGCTCGGCCCGGCTCAGGCACTCGAAGGTCAGCGACACCCGGTCGGGCGGGGGCTTGGGGGAGTCGTGGACCGCCACCGCGACGCCGGTGCTGCGCTGGGCCGGGTGGCCGGGGAACAACGACGCCACATGCGCATCAGGCCCCACACCGAGGAGCACGACGTCGAAGGCGCCTTGGCCCTGCTCGCGCACGGCAGCGGCATACGCCTCGGCACTCGCCTCGGCGGACTCGCTCGTGTCGGGCCCTGCGACGCGGTGGACGCGCGACGGATCGAGTCCGAGGCGGGTCAGCCCTGCCTCGTCGTTCTGCGTGTCGTTGCGGTCGGGGTCACCTGCGGGCAGGTAGCGCTCGTCGCCCCACCAGATCGACACGGCCGACCAGTCGACCGCCGTGTGGGCGGGGAGCTCCAGCAGAGAGGCGATGATCGCCGAGCCGAGCGAGCCACCGGTGAGAACCACGTGCGGTTGCCGTCCCTCGGCCTGCGCGTCGAGCAGGGCGGTGACCAGTCGGGCGGCGCCAGCGTCGGCGACCGCCTGCTTGTCGGGGTGGACGACGACCGGGGGCCGGGCGCTCACGACGTGCCCGACTTCCGGGACTTCGCTGGCGCCTTGGGGGTGACCGGCTTGGTCTTCGCTGCGGCCTTGGCCCCGCTCGGTGTCTTGGCGTCCTTGGCCTTGGCGAGCTTGCGGGCCGCTGCCCTCTTGACGAGGCCGGTGTCGGCTGCGACCGGGGGAGCCGGGGCCTGGACCATCTCCGAGCTGGCCGTCTTGGCGCTGGCCCTGGCGATCCTGCGTGACTCGCGCTCGGCCTCCTTGACCGAGGGCGCCTCACCCTCACGGACCGCCTCGCTGGCCGTCACCGTCTTGGTGCCGATCCGCGCGAGCCCGCTGCGGATCGCCTCCTCGTAGATCTCGTCGGGGTCGAGCCGGCGCAGCTCGTCGGCGAGGCACTCGGCGGTGGCCCGGCGGGCCAGCGAGATCCGACGGACGGGTTGCCCGGGCTGGCTCAGCGTGGCGATGGCGCCGTCGGGGCGAACCAGGTCGATCGCGCCGCTGCGCCGCTCGAGCCGGACACTGACCATGCCGGTGCCCGAACGCGAGCGAGCTCGGCGGACCGGGCAGCGCAGCGTCTGGGCGAGCCAGGCGGCGAGCAGGTCGGTCGACGGCGAGTCCGTGCCCCCCGTGACGGTTGCCTCGGTCACGGGCTCGAACGGCGGCTGGTCCATGGCAGCGGCGAGCAGCCCTCGCCACAGGGTGACGCGCGTCCAAGCGAGGTCGGTGTCGCCCCTGGTGTAGGTGCCGGCCCGTGCCTGCAGCGCAGAGCGCGGGTGCTTCGCCTCGGCGGCATCGGTGATGCGACGCTGGGCCATCGAACCGATCGGGTCCTGCGCGAGGTGCGTGGGAGCATCGGTCGGCCACCAGGCCACGACGGGGGAGTCGGGCAGCAGCAGGGGGATGACGACGCTGCGCCCGTGGTCGGTCAGGGCACCGTAGAGCCGGAGCACCACGACCTCGCTGGCTCCCGCGTCGCCGCCCACGCGGATCTGGGCGTCGATGCGCGACTGGCCGCGCTTGTTGCCGATGACCACGGCGATGATCCGACACGGGTGCTGACGGCTGGCGTCGTTGGCCGCCTGGATGGCCTCCTCGGCATCCTGCTCGTCGACGACGATCAGCAGCGTGAGGACGCGACCCAGGGCCATCGCCCCGGTGTCCTGGCGCAACGCGACCAGCTTCTTGCTGATCGCCACGGTGCTGGTGCTGGGCAGGTCGACGATCACGGCATCCTCCACACGCGGCCGTCACGGTGCATCATCTCGTCGGCGGTGGCCGGACCCCAGCCGCCAGCGACATAGGGCTCGACCTTGGCCCGCTGCTTGGCCCAGTAGGCCTCCACCGGGTCGAGAATCTCCCAGGACAGCTCGACCTCCTCGTGCCGCGGGAACAGAGGTGGGTCCCCGAGCAGGACGTCGAGGATGAGGCGCTCATAGGCCTCCGGGCTGGACTCGGTGAAGGCGCGCCCGTAGCCGAAGTCCATGGTCACGTCGCGTACCTCCATCTGCGCGCCCGGCACCTTGGCGCCGAACCGCATGGTGATGCCCTCGTCGGGCTGGACGCGGATGACGATGGCGTTCTGCCCGAGCTCCTCGGTCGCGGTGTCGTTGAAGGGAAGGTGCGGCGCCTTCTTGAAGACGACGGCGATCTCGGTGACCCGCTTGCCGAGCCGCTTGCCGGTGCGCAGGTAGAACGGGACCCCGGCCCAACGGCGGGAGTCGATCTCGACCTTCATCGCGGCATACGTCTCGGTGTGCGAACCCTTGGCGACGCCGTCTTCGTCGAGGTAGCCGATGACCTGCTCGCCGCCCTGCCACCCCGCGGCGTACTGGCCCCGGGCGGTGGACTTGCCGAGGTCCTTGGGGTGTCGCACCGCAGAGAGCACCTTCTCCTTCTCGGAGCGGAGGTGCTCTGCCGCGAACGAGACCGGCTCCTCCATCGCGGTGAGGGCGAGGAGCTGGAGCAGGTGGTTCTGGATGACGTCGCGGGCCGCGCCGATGCCGTCGTAGTAGCCGGCTCGACCGCCGATGCCGATGTCCTCGGCCATGGTGATCTGCACGTGGTCGACGTAGTTGGCGTTCCAGACCGGTTCGAACATCTGGTTGGCGAAACGCAGCGCCAGCAGGTTCTGGACCGTCTCCTTGCCGAGGTAGTGGTCGATGCGGAATACCGCGTCAGGGGGGAAGACGCCCTCGACGATGTCGTTGAGCTCGCGTGCGCTCGTGAGGTCGTGGCCGAACGGCTTCTCGATGACCACGCGGCGCCACGCGTCCGCCGCGGGCTTGCTCAGCCCGGATCGCTCGAGCTGTTCGCAGACGACCGAGAACGACGACGGCGGGATCGACAGGTAGAAGGCGATGTTGCCGCCGGTGCCCCTTTCGTGCTCGAGGTTCTTGACCGTCTCGGAGAGCAGGTCGAAGGACGTGGGGTCGTCGAAAGTGCCTGGCACGAAACGGAATCCCTCGGCCAGGTTGCGCCACACACTCTCCCTGAACGGCGTGCGCGCGTGCTGCTTGACCGCGTCGTAGACGATCTTGCCGAAGTCCTGGTCCGCCCAGTCGCGACGGGCGAACCCGACCAGCGAGAAGCCCGGGGGAAGCAGCCCACGGTTGGCGAGGTCGTAGATCGCCGGCATGAGCTTCTTGCGGGCCAGGTCCCCGGTGACACCGAAGAGGACCAGACCGCACGGGCCGGCGATACGGGGGAGCCGCTTGTCACGAGGATCGCGCAGTGGGTTGCTGTCCTGCGTCACCCGCGTTGGGCTCATGTGGTGGTGCCTTCCGAGGGGGTCAGGTCCGTCAGCGCCCGGGTGACCTGGGCCAGACCGGCGTCGTGGTCGGTCAGGTGCAGCTGCAGCACCGGACGACCGTGCGCGGCGAGGACCTGGGCGTCGCCCGCGGCCTGGGAGGCGATGAAGTCACCCAGGGTGAACTCGCGTCCGGGGATGGCCAGGTCTTCGTGCGGCGCGGTCGTGATCTGGAGGTACACGCCCGTGGCCGGCCCACCCTTGTGGAACTGACCGGTGGAGTGCAGGAACCGGGGCCCCCACCCGAAGGTCGTGGGACGTTCGGTATGCCGTGCCAGGCCCGGTCGCACGTCCGCGAGGGCCGCGTCGGTGATCCGGTCGAGGTAGGCCATCACGGCGACGTAACCGCTCTCGGGGTCGAGCTGGTCGAACAGCGCGGTGAGTGCCTCGGTGACGGTCTTCGCGCCGCCGAGCCACTCCCCGCCGAGGGAGCGGATCTCGACCGCCCCGTCGGTGGCGGCAGGAGCCTCGGCGCTGCCGATGCCCTGGTCCAGCAACGCACGTGCTGCCTTCTTGGCGCTCTCCACGTCGGGCTGGTCGAACGGGTTGATGTCCAGCAACCGTCCGGCCGCAGCCGTCGCGACCTCCCACAGGAGGAGCTGGGCTCCGAGCGGTCCGCTGACGGCGACCTCGGAGCGGCTGGCGTCGGCCTCGCCCTCGGGATCGGCGCCCAGGGTGAGGTCGTCGTCGGAGTCGCCGACGAGCCGGGCGACGGTGACGTCTGGGGCGGGCCACGCCACCTCGGGGTCGGAGTCGCCCGCCACGACGACGGGCAGCACGCCGGTGCCCTGCTTGCCGGTGCTCTCGGCGATCAGCTGCTCGGCCCAGTCGGCGAAGCCCACGATGCCCGACCCGTCGTCGACGATGACGAACTTGTCGCGCAGGGGATCGGTGCCCGCCATCGCAGCAGCCAGGCGCAGACCCGGGTTGGCGTCGTCGTCCGCGCTGAGCACGTCGGCGACGGCCTCCGCGTCGTCGAGCAGCGCCTCGATGTCGGCACCGGCGAGCCCCGAGGGGACCAGTCCGAAGGCGGTCAGTGCCGAGTAGCGGCCACCGACGTTGGGGTCGGCGTTGATGACTCGGTAGCCACCCGCGCGAGACTCCTCGTCGAGCGGGCTGCCCGGGTCGGTGACGATGACGATGCGGGCCGTGGGGTCGATGCCCAGCTCCCCGAACGCCGCCTGGAAGACGCGACGTTGCGAGTCCGTCTCCACCGTCGAGCCGGACTTGCTGGAGACGACCACGACCGTCCGCTCCAGGTCGGTGATGGCGTCCCTCACCATGTCCGGCTGGGAGGAGTCGAGGACGACCAGGTCGACGCCCGCCGTCGCGCAGATCACCTCTGGGGCCAGTGACGACCCACCCATGCCGCACAGGACGACCCGGTCGACGCCCTCGCCGCGGAGCTGCTCGCGCAGCGCGGCGATCTCACCCAGCAACGGCCGGGAGGACCGGGGCAGGTTGACCCAGGACAGGCGGATGGCCGACTCCGACTCCGCCTGCGGACCCCAGAGCGTGGCGTCCTGGGCGAAGAGCTTGCTCGCGAACTGGGCCTCGACGAGGTCGGCGACCTTGGTGGCGATGGCATCGGCCGCGGCGCCCGATGCCACCACGCCGAGTGAGCTCACTGGTCGCCCTTGCCCGACTGCTCCACGTCGGCCCGGGCAAGGTCGAGGTCGGACTGGGCCTCGTCGAGCAGCTCGCCCCAGGACACCTCGAACTTGTCGACACCCTCGCGTTCGAGCTGGGCGGTCACGTCGGCGTAGGAGATGCCGAGGCCCTCCAGGGCGTCCAGCACCCCGCCGGCGTCCTGGTAGGTGCCGGTGACCGTGTCACCAGTGACCTCGCCATGGTCGACCACCGCGTCCAAGGTCTTCTCGGGCATCGTGTTGACGGTGTTGGGGGCCACCAGCTCGGTGACGTAGAGGGTGTCGGAGTAGGCCGGGTCCTTCACCCCGGTCGAGGCCCACAGCGGACGCTGCGCGTTGGCGCCGTCGTCGGCGAGGTTCTTCCAGCGCGGGGTCCCGAAGACCTCCTCGAAGGCCTGGTAGGCGAGGCGGGCGTTGGCGACCGCGGCCTTGCCCTTGAGGCCCTTGGCCTCGTCGGTGCCGATGGCGTCGAGCCGCTTGTCCACCTCGGTGTCCACGCGCGACACGAAGAAGGACGCGACGGAGTGGATCTGCGACAGGTCCTTGCCGCCTTCACGCGCCTGCTCGAGTCCGGTAAGGAAGGCGTTCATCACCCCGCGGTAGCGGTCGAGGGAGAAGATCAGGGTGACGTTGACGCTGATGCCCTCGGCCAGCGTCTGGGAGATGGCGGGCAGCCCCTCGACGGTGGCCGGGATCTTGATGAGGACGTTGGGGCGGTCGACCGCGGCATACAGCTCCTTGGCCTGGCTGACCGTCTTGGCGGTCTCGTGCGCTAGGCGCGGGTCGACCTCGATCGACACGCGTCCGTCGACGCCGTTCGTCGAGTCGTACAGCGGGCGCAGGATGTCGCAGGCGTTGCGGACGTCCTCGGTCGTCAGCCCGAACACGGTCTCGTCGACCGTCTTGCCCTCGGCGGCGTACTTGCGCAGATCGGCGTCGTAACGCTCACCCTTGGCCAGGGCGGCCTGGAAGATCGAGGGGTTCGTGGTGACCCCCACGACCCCCTTGGTGTCGATCAGCTCCTGCAGGTTGCCGGTCTCGATCCGCTCGCGGGAGAGGTCGTCGAGCCAGACGGAGACGCCGTTGTCGGCGAGGGCCTTGAGTGCTGCGTTGTCAGTCATTGCTGGTCACTTTCCCTTGGCAGTCTTGAGGGACTTCTTGGCCGCCGCCACGACGGCGGCAGGGGTGAAACCGAACTCGCGGAAGAGGGTCGCCGCATCTGCGGAAGCGCCGAAGTGGTCGATCCCGATGATCTCGCCGGCGTCACCGACGATGTCGCGCCAGCCCTGCGGAACGCCTGCCTCGACGGAGACGCGCGCCTTGACCGCAGCGGGCAGGACCTTCTCGCGGTAGGCGGGGGTCTGCTCGTCGAACCACTCGCGGCAGGGCATCGACACGACGCGAGTCGCGACACCGGACTGCTCCAGCGTCTCTCGAGCGGCCACAGCCAGCTGCACCTCGGAGCCGGTCGCCACGAGGATGACGTCGGGGGTGGCCTTGCTCGACTCGAACAGGATGTAGGCGCCCTTGGCGACGCCGCTGACCTTGCCGGCCACCGTGCGGTCGACGATCGGCAGGTTCTGGCGGCTGAGGGCCAACCCGGCCGGCCGCTTGTTCTTGAGCACGGCGACCCAGGCGGCGGCCGTCTCGTTGGCGTCCGCCGGGCGCACGACGTCGAAGGAGGGGATGGCACGCAGGGCCGCGAGGTGCTCGACCGGCTGGTGGGTCGGACCGTCCTCGCCGAGGCCGATGGAGTCGTGCGTCCAGACGAAGGTCACCGGGGCCTGCTGGATCGCGGCGAGCCGCACGGCGGGGCGCATGTAGTCGGAGAAGACGAGGAAGGTGCCGCCGTACGGGCGGGTCAGGCCTTCGAGGGCGATGCCGTTGAGGATCAGCCCCATCCCGAACTCGCGGATGCCGAAGTGCAGCGTGCGTCCGTAGGGACCGCCGGACCACTCACGGGTCTGCTTCGACCTGGGGATGAAGGAGGGCTCTCCCTCCATGGTGGTGTTGTTGGACTCGGCGAGGTCTGCCGACCCACCCCACAGCTCGGGGACGGCGTCGGCCAGTGCGCCGAGGACCTTGCCCGAGGCGGCTCGCGTCGCGATGCCCTTGGGGTCTGCCGCAAACGTCGGCACGGCCTTCTCGAACCCGTCCGGCAGGTCACCGGCGACGAGCCGGTCGAGCAGGGCCGCACGCTCCGGCTCGGCCTTGCGCCACGCGGCATACCCCTTGTCCCACGCCTTGTGGGCGGCCTTGCCGCGGGCTCCGACCTTGCGGGTGTGCGAGATGAGCGGGCGGGGGACCTCGAAGGTCTTGGTGGGGTCGAAACCGAGGAGCTCCTTGGTGGCCGCGATCTCAGGGTCGCCGAGGGCCGAGCCGTGGGACTTGCCGGTGTCCTGCTTGGTCGGTGCGGGCCAGGCGATGATCGTGCGGAGCACCACGAAGGTGGGCTTCCTGGACGTGCGGCTCTTCTCCAGGGCGGTCAGCAGCTGGTCGACGTTCTCGACGTACCCGCCGCTCGTGCCGTCGCCTCGCCAGTCGATCGTGACGACGTTCCAGCCGTAGGCCTCGTAGCGCTTGCCCACGTCCTCGGAGAAGGAGATCTCGGTCTTGTCCTCGATGGAGATGGTGTTCTGGTCGTAGATGACCGTGAGGTTGCCGAGCTCCTGGTGGCCGGCCAGGGCCGAGGCCTCGTGGCTGACGCCCTCCATGATGTCGCCGTCGGAGGCCATCACCCAGATGTGGTGGTCGAACGGGCTGGTGCCCGGCTTGGCGTCAGGGTCGAACAGCCCACGCTGGCGACGCTGCGCCATCGCCATGCCCACGGCCGAGGCGAGGCCGGAACCCAGGGGGCCTGTGGTGATCTCGACACCCTTGGTGTGGTGCACCTCCGGGTGGCCGGGCGTCAGCGAACCCCAGGTGCGCAGCGCCTTGAGGTCGCTCAGCTCGAGACCGTAGCCGGACAGGTAGAGCTGGATGTACTGGGTGAGGCTGGAGTGGCCGCACGACAGCACGAACCGGTCGCGGCCGAGCCAGTGGGGGTCGGACGGGTCGTGGCGCATGACGTTCTGGTAGAGCAGGTATGCCGCTGGGGCGAGGCTCATTGCGGTGCCCGGGTGGCCGTTGCCGACCTTCTGGACGGCGTCCGCGGCAAGCACCCTGACGGTGTCGACGGCGCGGACGTCCAGGTCGGTCCAGCCGGCCTTGCGCGCCACGGGCGGACGCAGCGAGCTGCTGCGTTTCCGGGCGGGCTGGGACTTGGCGGAACGAGTGGTGGTAGGCACGAATGGTTCTCCTCACACTGAGCTGCACAGGCGGCGCACGACGACGATCCGAGACTAGTCCCGGAGGTGATCCGCGTCGCATCCAGTCCCGTCCACAGGACACCGCGTGGCCGGGGATAGACTGACCCGGCCAGCCACCCCTGCACCACCCACGAAGGACGCCGTGACCGCACTCGATCCGTCAGCCCGGATCTCCGCGTCTCCGGCCCCGGGGCGCAGACGCAAGGCAGCGGCATACCTCGCGCTCACCAAGCCCCGCATCATCGAGCTGCTGCTCGTGACGACGGTGCCGGTGATGTTCTTGGCGCACAAGGGAATTCCGTCGCTGTGGCTCATCGTCGCCACCCTCGTAGGCGGGGCTCTCAGTGCCGGCGCAGCCAACACGTTCAACTGCGTCTACGACCGTGACATCGACGCGGAGATGCACCGCACCAGCAACCGACCCATGGTGACGGGCGAGATCAGCCCCCGTGAGGGCCTGGTCTTCGGGGTGGTCCTCACCGTCGTCTCGACCGTGTGGTTCGCCCTGGTCGTCAACTTGCTCTCGGCGGCCCTCTCGCTCGGCGCCATCGTCATGTATGCCGTGGGCTACACGATGATCCTCAAGCGCCGCACCGCGCAGAACATCGTCTGGGGTGGGGCGGCCGGCTGCATGCCCGTCCTCATCGGCTGGTCGGCAGTGGCGAACTCGGTGTCGTGGTCGGCCGTGATGCTGTTCCTCGTCATCTTCTTCTGGACGCCTCCGCACTACTGGCCGCTGTCGATGAAGTTCAAGGACGACTACGCCGCGGCCCACGTGCCGATGCTGCCGGTCGTCGAGAAGTTCGTCGTCGTCGCCCGCCAGATCGTGGCCTACTCCTGGGCGATGGTGGCGGTCTCGCTCGCCTTGGTGTGGGTCAACCCGATGGGCTGGATCTACCTCGGCACGGCGCTGGTCACGGGGGTGCTGTTCCTGCTCGAGGCACACCGCCTGCTGCGAGTCGCCAAGACGGGTGCCGATCCCCAGGCGCTCAAGCCGATGCGCCTGTTCCACTTCTCGATCACCTACGTGGGCATCCTGTTCCTGGGTGTGGCCGTCGACCCGCTGCTCTACCTGCCGATCATCTCGCGCTGACGCTCGAGTCGATGTCCTCGGCCACCGGCCCCGGCATCTCGCGGAGTCCGCGCAGGGGACTCCACCACATCGACAGGCAGGCCAGCACGTGGATGGCCGCCATCACCGCGATCGTCGGTCGAAGGCCGAGCTGCGTGCCCATGACACCCGCGGCGACCCCGGCCAGGGGCATCGTCCCGAGGTTGACCACCTGGGCCGTGGTGACCTGTCGGGCGAGCAGGTGCTCGGGGACATAGCGGTTGCGCCACGCGCCACGCACGACGTTGCCGGCGACGACGCCAATCCCGACCAGCAGCATCCCGGTCACCATGGCGATGAGGCCTGTGCCAGGCGCGCCGAGCGGCACCAACAGGGCGGGTGGCCCGGCGACGACCTGCAGGGCGAGCAGGGCCCGCGCGGACCCCAGCCGCCACGACAGCCAGGCGGCGATGGTGGCGCCGACGGCACCACCGACCGACCCGACCGCCAGCACGAGTCCGACTGCCCCTGAGGAGAGGTGCACCTCCCGCACCAGGAACAGCACGAGCAGCGTGCTGTAGCCGGTGAGCCCGAAGTTGCTCACCCCACCCATGACGGTGAAGAAGCGCAGCAGGCTGTCGTGTCGGAGGTAGTCGATGCCCTCGCGGATGCGTCGGCCCAACGGTGCCGCCGTCGACTTGTCCGGCCTCGACGGACCGGGCGCGGGCAGCCGCAGGCGCCAGAGGCAGGCGGCGGAGACGACGAAGCTGAGGGCGTCCACCAGCAGACCCCCTGCGGCCGAGGCGACCTGCGCCACGAGGCCGCCGACGCCGGGCCCCGCGACCTGCATCGCGGACTCGGTGCCGAAGAGGCGGGCGAAGGCGGACTCCTGCTGCTCGCGCGGGGCCACCTGGCGCACCAGCCCCGGGTAGGCCGCCCGGAAGAAGACCGTGCACACCCCGTTGCAGAAGGCCGCTGCGGCCAGGTGCGGCAACGTGAGGGCGTCGAGCGCCCAGGCGAGGGGGACGCTGGCCAGGGTGGCCGCAGCGGCGAGGTCACTGGTCACCATGACGCGCCGGGCCGGAAGCCGGTCGACCCAGGCTCCCGCGGGGAGGCCGATGACCAGCCACGGCACCCACGCCGCTGCCGTGAGCGCGCCCATCCAGCCCGGGCCGGCGTCGAAGCCGACGACTGCGAGGAGGGGGAGCAGGACCGAGGTGGTGGCGTTGCCGAGGACGCTGACGCCCTCGCCGAACCAGAGCAGGCCGAAGTTCCGGTTGCGGGCCAGTGGGGGTGGCGGGCCAACCGGTGCGGTAGGGGTCGTCATGGCTGGGCCGGGAACCCTCGGGCGAAGACGAACACGGGCTCGCGCTCGACGCCGTCATCGGGCACCTCGCGCCCGGACCAGCGCATCAGCACGTCGACCACCTCGTCGGCGACCTGCTGCAGCTCGTCGGGGGAGAGGCGCATCCAGTTCTGCGTCGCGAACGAGACCGCGTCCCACTCGGGGGCCGAGGCGGCGTTGGCGTTCCAGTCGCGGGTGCGCTCGAACTGTCGCTGCAGGGCCAGCGCCTCCGCGGCGTAGGCGGCCGTCACGGCGGCGGTGTCGTCGGCGAAGTCTGCTCGCGACCAGCGGGTGCCGGGGTCGACCAGCCGCCACCAGCGTTCGCGGCGGTCCTTGGCGAGCTCGGGCGCCTCCTCCACGAGGCCGGCCTCATGCAGCACCTTGAGGTGGTGGCTGGCGCTCCCGACTGCCTGCCCGGTGCGCGCGGCGAGGGCGGAGGCGGTGGACGGGCCGTCGACCTTGAGGGCGTCCATCATCCGTGAGCGGAACGGGTTGGCCATCGCGGAGAGGGCCTTGGCCTCGGTGACGGTCCGGACGCCCGGCCGCGGTGTGACTGGCATGGGCACCAGGCTAGATGCACAAGCGCCATTGCACAACTACAATTGCACAATACTGGTTGTGTAACCGTTCCCGGTTCCTGCCGCGCAGACCTAGCGGTCGGGACGCGAGGGCTACGTCTTCGCGCAGGTGAGGACGACGCCCAGGTGGTCGATGGACCGGGGCATGCTGATGTGCACGTCCCCACTCCCGGTGCTCTTCGAGCAGTCCGGCACCGAGCGCGGCCAGAACAACAGCGCCGCGCCCGCAACGATCAGGGCCAGCACGAAAAGCTGGCGCACGAGGTGGATGCGGGGGGTCTCCATGGCAGGAGTGTGCCCGCGTTCCTGCCGGAAGGCGAGGACCAGCCGTCCGTGGGTCAGCGCGCCGCAGCGCGCAACCTGACCATGGCACGGGTGAGCGCGACGACCAGCAACGTCGCCAGCAGCATGTGCACGAGCACCACGACCCACGGCAGCCCGGTGAAGTACTGGGTGTAGCCCACGAGCCCCTGAGCCAAGGTCACGGTGAAGACCACCGCCCAGGCCCGCCCCGGGGTGGGGGAGTCGGACGTCAGCCGGCTGGCGACCCAGACGGCGACGACCAGTCCCACGAAGAGCATCACGGCGTCGGCGTGCAGCCACGAGATGGTCCTCGGGTCGAACCCGAACCGCGCGGGCTCGTCGGCGTCGCCCGAGTGGGGCCCGGAGCCGGTCACCACGGTGCCGAGGACCAGCACGGCCGCCGCAGCCGCGCACGTGACCCACCCGAGTCGCTCGACGAGCGGGTGGACCGTCAGGGCCCGTGCAGGAGGGCTCTCCGGGGCGCGGAACAGGAGGTATGCCGCGGCGGCCACCAGACACATCGAGACCAGGAAGTGGGCGGAGACGGTGAAGGGGTTCAGTCCCGTCCGGACCGTGATCCCGCCGAGCACCGCCTGCACGCCCACGCCCGCCAGGAGCGCGAAGGCCGGCACGAGCAGGTCGCGACGCCGGGCTGCCCAGCGCCACACGGCATACACCGTCGCGATCGCGGCGATGCTCACCACGCTGGTCAGGGTGCGGTTGCCGAACTCGATGTAGCGGTGCCAGCCCTCGGCCTGGTGGGGGACCGGGGTGTACGACCCGGGCACGCACTGCGGCCAGGTCGGGCAGCCGAGCCCGCTGCCCGTCAGCCGGACCAGTCCGCCGGTGACGACGATGAGCACCTCGACGACCAGGTTGGCGAGCAGGATCCGGGGCAGCCACACCCGTCCGGCGGAGGCCACCGGTGCGGCGACGGCGGAGGTCGAGGCTGGTGCTGCGGTCACGCCACGAGGGTACGGCTCAGGGTGGACCCTGACGCGGTTGGGGGAGTCCCCTCATGGTGCGCGGGCTCGCGCACTGGCTGACTGGACCCATGGAGACCAACACGTGGCGAGCGGGGGTCGCTGCGGGGTACGCGACGCTCCTGGTGGTGGCGATGGCGACCGCACGACCGTGGTGGCTCGTGGGTCTGCTGGCCCTGGTGACCGTGGTGTGCTGGACCAGGGCCGGCGCCGCCGGTCAGTCGCTCCAGTGGAAGAACCTGCGCGCCAGTGCGGTCGCCACGAGCGCCCAGAGCGTCATGACGAGCCAGGCGCCGGGCAGCACCCGACCCTCGACCAGCGCGGCGCGCAGGCTGTCGCCGAGGGCGGCCGACGGCAGGAGGGCAACCACGCCGGCGAACCGGTCCGGGAGCTCGGTGCCGGCGATGACGACGCCGCCGAGGGCGAGCAGGGCGACCCACAGCAGGTTGGCGATGGCCAGCACGCCTTCGGCGCGCAGCGTGCCTCCCAGCAGCAGGGCCAGTGCCACGAAGGCCCAGGTGCCCAGGACGAGGGAGAGCACAGCCGCAGGTATGCCGCGCAGGGTCGGCTCCCAGCCGAGCGCCAGCCCGAGCCCTCCGATGACGACCACCTGGACAGCGATGACGCAGAGCACGGCGACTGCCTTGGCCAGCACGAGCCCCGTGCGACCGAGCGGTGTGACACCGAGCAGTCGCAGCACGCCGTAGCGACGGTCGAAGCCGGTCGAGATGGCCTGGCCGGTGAAGGCCGAGGAGATCACGCACAGCGCGAGGACACCCGGGACGGCGAGGTCGACCCGGCGACCGTCACCGAGCGAGAGGGACTCCGCATGGACGAGGGCGACGAGCACGGCGGCGGGGAGCAGCACCGCGACGAGGAGCTGCTCGCCGTTGCGCAGGAGGGTCACCGCCTCGAACCGGGCCTGGGCCAGCACCCGGGCGGCGGGCGAGGCGGGGGCGGAGACCGCGGTCATGCGACCGACCTCCGGGTCAGGGCGAAGTAGCGGTCCTCGAGCCGGTCCCCACCGGTGACGGCGTCGAGCGACCCCTGGGCGACCACGGCTCCGGCCGCGACGACGACGATGTGGTCGGCCAGCCGCTCCGCCTCCTCGAAGGAGTGGGTGGTGAGCACGACGGCCGCGCCCTCGTCGGCGAGCGAGCGCACGAGCTCCCACACGTCGAGGCGCGCGTGCGGGTCGAGGCCGGCACTCGGCTCGTCGAGGAAGGCGACCTCGGGACGACCGATGAGGGCTGCCGCCAACGCCACGCGTTGGCGTTGGCCGCCCGACAGCCGGCGCACCGAGGTGCCGGCGAACTCGTCGATCCCCAGACGTTGGACGAGGGGGTCGAGAGGTGCGGGCGCGGCATACATCGACGAGAGGTGGCGCAGGAGGCGCAGGGGACGGGCGGATGCGGGCAGCCCGCCGTCCTGGAGCATCACGCCGACCCGAGCCCGGTGGGCCGGACCGGCATCCCACGGGTCGGTGCCCAGCACACGGACCTGACCCCCGTCGGGGCGACGCAGTCCCTCGCAGCACTCGACCATCGTCGTCTTGCCCGCGCCGTTGGGGCCGAGGACTGCCGTCACCGCTCCCCGCTCGGCCTGCCAGGTGGCGCCGTCGAGGGCGACCACGCTGCCGTAGCGCTTGACGAGACCGGAGACGAGGACAGCGGGTGGCACGCCCTGAGTCTAGGTCCGGGACGCGCCAGTCCCTGAGGCGGGCCGGGCACCTCAGAACGGGCCGGTGTCGGTGCGGGGATGGGCGACTTCCCCATGTGGCAGGGGGCCTCAGAGGCGAACTGTGGAGGCATCAACCAGAGGAACACCCAAGGCACGAAGGAGAACGGCCATGAGTCTCACCGCCCACCCGTACATCGTCCTCGCCGAGCAGCAGTGGAAGCAGGAGAGCCTGTCCGGCGCCAACCTCGCCCGCCGCCAGCCGCGGCACCCGCGCAGGCGCCGCGACTGGCACCTGCCCCGGCCGCTCGGCCAGACGGTTCGCCACACCCCACGACCGGTCTGAGGCCCCCTGAGGCCCCCTGAGGGCCGGATGGCCACGGATAAGGCACTCGCCCCATGTGGTCGCCTGCCTTAGGCAGGCAGGTTTACAACACCACCACCAGAAGGAGCACAGCATGAGCATCAACGCAGACCCGCTGTTCGTCGCCGCCGAGGTCGCCTGGCGCACCGAGAGGCTGTCGACCGGGCTGGCCACCGCGGTCCCGGCACGCCACCACGGCCACGCCATCCGCACCGCCCTCGGCCGCGTCGTCCACTCGCACCGCCACGGTCAGGGCACCGCCCGCACCGGCTCGGCCCGCGTCGCCTGAGCGCGGCCGCCCCCATGGCGACCACGCTCGACGTCGACACGAGCCGAGACACCGGCCGAGGCGACAGCCACGCAGCGACGACCCTCAACCTCGAAACCCACGACACCGTGTCGGACCCCTCCGACATAATCGGTGTCGTGGGTTTCGAGCGTTCGGCAGCCGGGTTGTTCGTCGGACGTGACGACGAGGCGACCAGGCTCGCCGCCCTCCTGGGCCTCGACGGCCCGAGCGGCACCGGCCTCGTGCTGTTGTCCGGTGACGCCGGGATCGGCAAGACCCGCATCCTCGCCGAGGTCGCGGCTCGCGCGAGGACCCAGGACTGGACCGTGCTGGTCGGGCACTGCCTGGGTGAGGCCGGCCAGTCCCTGCCCTACCTGCCCTTCATCGAGGTCCTCGGCCGACTCGAGAGCACCTCCCCAGACCTCCTGGACCGAGTCGTGAAGGCCCACCCAGGACTCTCCCGGTTGGTCCCGTCCCGCCGCACCGAGGTCAACCCCGACGACCCCGCGGACGCGATGATCGACCGGGGCGACCTCGTCGAGGCGGTCCACGCGGCGCTCGACGACCTGGCCTCCGACGCGCCGGTCCTGCTCGTGGTCGAGGACGTCCACTGGGCCGATCAGTCCTCCCGCGACCTGTTGACCCTGTTGTTCACGCGAGGGTTCGCTCGACGGGTGAGCATCGTGGCGTCCTACCGCAGCGACGACCTGCACCGACGTCACCCGTTGCGCACCACCCTCGCGCACTGGTCGCGGCTGGCCGAGGTCGAGCGGCTCGACCTCGCCCCTCTGGCTGACGACGCCGTGCGTGAGCTGGTCCAGGGGCTGCAGACCCAACCGCTCCCCGAGGACCAGGTGCGTCAGGTGGTCGAGCGGGCCGAGGGCAACGCGTTCTTCGCCGAGGAGCTCGTGGCCGCGACGGCGCTCGGGGGATCCCGGCTTGCCGAGGACCTGTCCCGGTTGCTGCTGGTGCGCTTCGACCAGCTCGACACCGCCGGTCAGCACGTGGTCCGGGTGGCCTCGGCGGCCGGTCGGCACGTGTCGCACCGGCTGCTCGCAGCGGTGGCCGGCATCGGTGAGGCAGAGCTGGACGCGGGCCTGCGTGACGCGGTCGAGCACCACGTGCTCGTCCCGACCGACAGCGGGGGCTACGCCTTCCGCCACGCACTGCTCGGCGAGACGGTCTACGACGACCTGTTGCCCGGCGAGCGGGTGCGCGCCCACGAGAGGTATGCCGCGGCGCTGGCGCACGACCGCGCGCTCGGCACGTGGGCAGAGCTGGCAAGGCACGCCACCGCCGCTGGCCAGCGCGAGCAGGCGCGCGAGGCCAGCGTCCAGGCCGGGGACTCCGCCCTGCGCATGGCGGGGCCCGAGGAGGCCTTCCGGCACTTCAAGAACGCCTTGGCCCTGATGCCCGAGAACGACCCCGACTGTGACGCGGTCACCTTGCGAGCGGCCGCGGCCGCCACCGCGGTCGGGCGCGTCCTCAAGGCGCTCGAGCTGCTCGAGGAGCGACTGGCCCGCCGTGGCCCACGAGCCGCCCCGGCCGGACGTGCCGAGCTGCTGGCCGCCCTGGCGACGACGGCGCGGATCACCGAGAGCACGCTCGACACGCTGGCGGCGACCAAGGAGGGCCTCGGCCTGCTCGACGGTGTCGACGAGGACCACCCCCAGATTCGGGCCCGGCTGCTCGCTGCCAAGGTGCAGGCCCTCGCCGACCGTGGTCGTGACGGTGAGGCGATCGCCGCCGTCGACGAGGCGGTCGCTGCCGCCGAGTCGTCCGGGTTGCACGACGTGGCCGACGAGGTGCGCGTCGTCGAGGCGCGCATCCTCGAACGCGCCGGCGATCCCGAGACCTCACGGACAACCCTCGAGCGGATCATCGCGACCTCCAGGACCCCCGGCGACCCGGCCGAGGTCCGGGCCTACCACCACCTCGGCTGGCTGCACCACCGCGCCGGACGGCTCGACGAGGCCGTCGACGTCTACCGCCGAGGGGTCGAGCGCGCCCGCGGCGCGGGGCGGCCCTGGGCCCCCTACGCGTTCGACGGCCGGTTGCTGGCCGGGATCGCTGCCTACGAGCGGGGACGGTGGTCCGAGGCCCTCGACATCCTCGACGTCTCGAGCGAGGTCCCGCCCGAGCCGGCCCGTTCCATGCTCATGGGCGCACGCATGTACGTCGCGGCGGCCCGGGGTGACTTCTCGGCCGTGGCGGGATACGAGGTGTCCCGGCCGTGGTGGGAGCAGGAGGGCCTGGTCCCGCTGCTGACGGGCAGTGCCGCCATCGACCTCCACGGTCACGCCGACGACCTCGCGTCCGCCATCAGGGTGCACGACGAGGTGGTCGAGGTGCTGACCCGCGTCTGGTACCCCCTGTTCCAGGGTCAGCTGCGTCTGGATGCCCTGCTGCTCGGCCAGCTCGGCAGCCACATCCAGCGGGTGCCGACCTCGGATCGGGCCGCGCTGCTGTCACGTGGCGCGGAGCTGGCCGGGTCCGCGTCGCAGGTCTGGGACCACGCCACGACGCGTCCGGGCAACGACGGGCCTGAGTCCACCGCCTGGCGGGCCCGCGCCCGGGCGGAGGCACTGCGGCTGCAGTGGCTCGGCGGCGCGGACGTCGATCCGGTGCCGCTCGTCGAGGCCTGGCAGGGGGCGGTCGACGCCTTCGACACCTACGGACACCCCTACGAGGCGGCCCGGTCGCGGGCGCGCCTGGGCACCATCCTGAAGTCGACCGGCGACCCGCGGGGCTCGGACGAGCTCAGGGCCGCGCTCGAGGTCGCCCAGCGGCTCGGGGCCGAACCGCTGCGGGCCGAGATCCGGCTCGGCGGGGGAGTGCGGTCCACACCGAAGCCGGCCTCGCGGCAGGGCGAGGCGCTCACCACCCGTGAGGCCGAGATCCTCGGGCTGGTCGCCCTCGGCCGCAGCAACCGGCAGATCGGCACGCAGCTGTTCATCAGCGCCAAGACGGCCAGCGTGCACGTGTCCAACATCATCGCCAAGCTCGGGGTGACCGGCCGTGGCGAGGCCGTCGCGGTGGCCCGCGACCGCGGCCTGCTCGACTGACCCTCGCCACCACCGCACTCCTGGCTACCCGTGCGGCACGCCGTCGCGTTCGGGGCGGTTGCACCCGCCACGGGTGGCCAGAAGTCGAGGGCGGCGAGGTTAGGGTCACCTTGCTTTCCATGGTGCGGGGTATTTACGTAACATCGGCGTTGTGAATATCCCGGTCTCCGTTGCGACGACCCAGGTGGCCCCTGCGGCCCTGGAGTCACGCACGCGCGACCGCATCCTCCAGGTGATCAGCGAACGCGGCCCGATCACGGCCGCGACGCTCGCCCTCGACCTCGGGCTCACCGCCCCGGCGGTTCGTCGTCACCTCGAGAACCTCGAGGACGCCGGCCTCATCGCCGCGCACGAGGTGGCCCCCGGTGTTCGGGGTCGCGGCCGCCCCGCCCGCTCTTTCGTGCTGAGCGACGCCGGTCACCAAGGACTCGAGTCCGACTACGACCACCTCGCCACCGAGGCGCTGCGGTTCATCTCGCAGGAGTCCGGCGAGGGCGCGGTGCGCCGGTTCGCCGAGTCCCGCGTCGCCGAGCTCGAGGGCCGGTATGCCGCGGAGCTGGCTGCCGCCGGCCCCGGCACCGCCGCTCGCGTTGACGCCCTGGTCGGCGCCCTCACGCGCGACGGCTTCGCTGCCTCGGCCCGCCCCGTGGGGGAGCAGGGATCCGCGAGCCCGTTCACCGGCATCCAGCTGTGTCAGGGGCACTGCCCCGTCCAGCACGCGGCGCGGGAATTTCCGCAGTTCTGTGACGCTGAAACAGATGCGTTCTCGCGTCTGCTGGGCGTGCACGTGCAGCGCCTGGCGACCCTCGCCCACGGCGACCACGTGTGCACGACCTTTGTTCCGACCAGCACTGCCATCCCCACCAGCAATGTCGCGACGATCAACGCCCCCGCTGACCACGCCAAGCCCGCCCACACCACAACTGTCACCACCCCTGTCACCACCCCTGTCACCACCACAGAAGGGTCCACGCGATGAGCACCAACATCGAGGAGCGCAACCCCGGTCTGAAGGACCTGGGCCGCTACGAGTACGGCTGGTCCGACAGCGACTCCGCTGGCGCGACCGCCAAGCGTGGCCTCAACGAGGACGTCGTGCGCGACATCTCCACGCGCAAGAACGAGCCGCAGTGGATGCTCGACCTGCGCCTGAAGTCGCTGCGCCTGTTCGGCAAGAAGCCGATGCCCAACTGGGGCTCCGACCTCACCGGCATCGACTTCCAGAACATCAAGTACTTCGTGAAGTCCACCGAGAAGCAGGCCACCACGTGGGACGAGCTCCCCGAGGACATCAAGAACACCTATGACCGGCTCGGCATCCCGGAGGCCGAGAAGCAGCGCCTCGTCTCCGGTGTCGCGGCCCAGTACGAGTCCGAGGTCGTCTACCACCAGATCCGTGAGGACCTGGAGGAGAAGGGGGTCATCTTCGTCGACACCGACACCGGCCTGCGCGAGCACGAGGACCTGTTCCGCGAGTACTTCGCGTCGGTCATCCCCGCCGGCGACAACAAGTTCGCCGCCCTCAACACGGCTGTCTGGTCGGGTGGCTCGTTCATCTACATCCCGCCGGGCGTCCACGTCGACATCCCGCTGCAGGCCTACTTCCGGATCAACACCGAGAACATGGGCCAGTTCGAGCGCACCCTGATCATCGCCGACGAGGGCTCCTACGTGCACTACGTCGAGGGCTGCACGGCGCCGATCTACAAGTCGGACTCGCTGCACTCCGCGGTCGTCGAGATCATCGTGAAGAAGAACGCCCGCGTTCGCTACACGACCATCCAGAACTGGTCCAACAACGTCTACAACCTCGTCACCAAGCGTGCGACCGCCGCCGAGGGCGCGACGATGGAGTGGATCGACGGCAACATCGGCTCCAAGGTCACCATGAAGTACCCGGCCGTCTTCCTCCTCGGCGAGCACGCCAAGGGCGAGACGCTGTCCATCGCCTTCGCGGGCGAGGGCCAGCACCAGGACGCCGGCGCCAAGATGGTGCACGCGGCTCCCAACACCTCCTCCACCATCGTCTCCAAGTCGGTGGCTCGTGGCGGCGGGCGCACGTCGTACCGCGGACTCGTGCAGATCCTCGAGGGCGCCCACGGCTCCCGGTCGAGCGTGGTCTGCGACGCCTTGCTGGTCGACACGATCAGCCGCTCCGACACCTACCCCTACGTCGACATCCGCGAGGACGACGTGACGATGGGCCACGAGGCGACCGTCTCCAAGGTGTCCGAGGACCAGATGTTCTACCTCATGTCCCGCGGGATGACCGAGGAAGAGGCCATGGCCATGATCGTGCGCGGGTTCGTCGAGCCCATCGCGCGTGAGCTGCCCATGGAGTACGCCCTCGAGCTCAACCGCCTGATCGAGCTTCAGATGGAAGGAGCCGTAGGTTGAGCCTGCTGGCCCAGAAGAACCCCGAAGCGCCGGCGGGGTCCCACGAGGACTCCGCCGCCGCCTTCGTCCCCGACCAGTCGCGCGCCGAGCGCAAGACCTCGTATGCCGTGGACGACTTCGCCGTCCCCGGTGGCCGAGAGGAGGCGTGGCGGTTCACTCCGGTGGACCGGCTGTCCGCGCTCTTCCATGTCGCGCCCACCCAGGCCGACAAGGTCAGCGTCGACATCCAGGCGCCGGCCGAGGTGACCACCTCGCTGGTGGACCCGAGGTCCGCCGGTGTGCTGGTCCCCGCTGACCGCGTCGCCGCGGTCGCGTGGGCCGGTGAGGCGCAGGCCACCCAGGTGAGCATCCCGGCCGAGGCCGAGCTCGGCGAGCCGGTGCGGATCACCGTCACGGCAACCGACCTCGCCCGCGTCAACGGTCACCTGGTCATCGACGCCGGGCACCACAGCAAGGCCACCGTCGTGCTCACGCACCGCGGGTCGGCCGAGTGCGGCGCCAACGTCGAGATCAAGGTCGGCGACGGCGCCGACCTGACCTTCGTCACGGTGCAGGAGTGGGACGACGACGCCCACCACGTCACCCAGAACGACGCCCTGATCGGTCGCGACGCCCGCCTGCGCCACATCGCCGTGACCCTCGGCGGCAAGGTCGTCCGGGTCTCGACGAACGCCCGCTACTCGGGCCCCGGTGGCTCCTTCGAGGGGCTCGGCGTCTACTTCGCCGACGCCGGGCAGCACCAGGAGCACCGCCTCTTCGTCGACCACGAGGCGCCGCACTGCCACTCCAACGTCGAGTACAAGGGCGCCCTTCAGGGCGACACCGCCCACACCGTGTGGGTGGGTGACGTCCTCATCCGCGCGAGCGCCGAGGGCACCGACACCTACGAGCTCAACCGCAACCTCGTGCTGACCGAGGGTGGTCGCGCCGACTCCATCCCAAACCTCGAGATCGAGACCGGCGAGATCGTCGGGGCCGGACACGCCTCGGCGACCGGCCGCTTCGACGACGAGCAGCTGTTCTACCTCATGGCTCGCGGCATCCCCGAGGATGTCGCCCGCAGGCTGGTGGTGCGCGGGTTCTTCGCGAGCATCGTCGCCCGGATCGGGGTTCCCGAGATCTCGGACCACCTCATGGAGGTCATCGACGCCGAGCTCGGCGCGGTGCCCGGCATCGGGGCGATCGAGGCCGTCGCGTGAGCGCCGTCTCCGAGATCGTGCCCGACGAGGCCGAGTTCGTGCGGGTCTGCCGCGTCGACGAGCTCCCCGAAAAGGGTGCAGCCGCCGCCGACATCAACGGCACGGTCATGGCGATCATCCGCACCGAGAGCGGCGAGATCCACGCCGTGGACGACACCTGCAGCCACGCCAACGTCTCGCTCTCCGAGGGAGAGCTGGACGGCTGCACGCTCGAGTGCTGGCTGCACGGCTCCCGGTTCGACATCCGCACCGGCGAGCCCTCCGGGCCGCCCGCGATCGTGCCGATCAACGTCTACCCCGTGCGCGTCGAGAACGACGAGGTCTTTGTCAGCACCACCCCGCTGAATGCCTGACTTCCCACCAGAGCCAGCGCTTCGCACCACTGAGCACTCGAACATCTGAGCATTGTGAACAGCTGAACTTCCGAACAGACATTGAGGAACGAGTAACCATGGCAACACTTGAGATTCGTGGCCTGACCGTCACCGTCGCCGTCGAGGACGGCACCAAGGAGATCCTGCGCGGGGTCGACCTCACCGTGAAGTCCGGTGAGACGCACGCGATCATGGGCCCCAACGGGTCGGGCAAGTCCACGCTCGCCTACTCGATCGCCGGCCACCCCAAGTACACGATCACCGGCGGCACCGTCACCCTCGACGGTGAGGACGTGCTGGCCATGAAGGTCGACGAGCGCGCCCGCGCTGGGCTCTTCCTCGCCATGCAGTACCCCGTCGAGGTCCCAGGCGTGACAGTGAGCAACTTCCTGCGCACCGCCAAGACCGCCATCGACGGCGAGGCTCCCAAGCTGCGTACCTGGGTCAAGGACATGAAGGGCGCCATGGAGGCGCTGCGGATGGACCCGACCTTCGCCGAGCGCAACGTCAACGAAGGCTTCTCCGGTGGCGAGAAGAAGCGCCACGAGATCCTCCAGATGGAGCTGCTCAAGCCGTCCATCGCGATCCTCGACGAGACCGACTCCGGCCTGGACGTCGACGCCCTGCGCGTCGTCTCCGAGGGGGTCAACCGGGCCAAGGAGAACAGCGAGGTCGGCGTCCTGCTCATCACGCACTACACGCGGATCCTGCGCTACATCAAGCCCGACTTCGTGCACGTCTTCGTCGACGGCCGGATCGTCGAGGAGGGTGGCCCCGAGCTGGCCGACCGCCTCGAGGCCGAGGGCTACGACCGCTACCTCGTCCCCCAGGCCTGAGCGCCGCACCCAGCCACGCGGCATACGCCATGAGTGCAACGACCTTCAGCGACGGGGAGCTGGCCCGCATCCGGGCCGGTTTCCCGATCCTGTCGCGCACGGTCCGCGACGGGAAGGCGCTGGTCTACCTCGACTCCGGTGCCACGTCGCAGAGGTATGCCGGTGCGCTCGACGTCGMGCGCGCGTTCAGCGAGCAGGTCAACAGTGCGGTGCACCGCGGTGCGCACCAGCTCAGCGAGGAAGCCACCGACGCCTACGAAGGGGCCCGCGCGAAGGCTGCGCGGTTCGTCGGGGGAGCGGACGACGAGGTGGTGTTCACCAAGAACGCCACCGAGTCGCTCAACCTGGTGGCCTATGCCTTCTCGAACTCCGTTGCGGGACAGGCCAAGGACTCGCGGCTCGCCCTCGGCGAGGGCGACGAGATCCTCGTCACCGAGATGGAGCACCACGCCAACCTCGTGCCCTGGCAGGAGCTCGCCCGCCGCACCGGCGCGACGCTGCGCTGGATCGGGGTCACCGACGAGGGGCGACTCGACCTCGACGGCGTGCACGGTCCGGCGCTCGGCGAGCTGCTCACCGAGCGCACCAAGGTCCTCGCGTTCACCCATGTCTCCAACGTGCTCGGCACCATCAACCCGGTGCGCGAGCTCGCTGCCGCCGCTCGGGCCGTCGGGGCCCTGACGGTCCTCGACGCCTGCCAGTCGGCGCCGCACCTCGCGCTCGACGTGGCCGACCTCGGTGTCGACTTCGCGGCCTTCTCCGGCCACAAGATGTTCGGTCCCACCGGGGTCGGCGTGCTGTGGGGCCGCGGCGAGCTGCTGCACGCCATGCCACCGTTCATCACCGGCGGCTCGATGATCGAGACCGTGCGGATGGAGGCGACCACCTACGCCCCGCCGCCCCAGCGGTTCGAGGCGGGTTCGCCCAACTCGGCGCAGGCCGTCGGGCTCGGTGCCGCCATCGACTACCTCGACGAGCTGGGCCTGGATCGCATCGCGGCCCACGAGCACGCGCTGACCGAGCGTCTCCTGGCCGGTCTGGCGCAGCGGCCGTGGGTGCGCATCGTCGGTCCCGCCGAGGCGGTCGACCGGGTCGGCGCCGTCGCGTTCGACGTGCAGGGTGTGCACGCCCACGACGTGGGGCAGGTGCTCGACGACCAGGGCGTCGCGGTCCGGGTCGGACACCACTGCGCATGGCCGCTGCACCGCCGGATGGGCGTGACCGCGACGACGCGGGCCACCCTCGCGGCCTACAACACCCCGGCCGAGGTCGACACGATGCTCGACGCCCTCGACCGCGTCCCCTCGATCTTCGGGGTGGCCAGCTGATGGACCTCTACCAGGAGCTCATCCTCGAGCACTCCAAGCGCCCTCTGCACGCAGGGCTTCGTGAGCCCTTCGAGGCCGAGGTCCACCACGTCAACCCGACCTGCGGTGACGAGGTGACGCTCCGCGTCCACGTCGAGGGCAGCGGCGCCGACGCCGTCGTCAAGGACATCTCCTACGACGCGCTGGGTTGCTCCATCTCCACCGCATCCACGAGTGTGTTGGCCGACGAGGTCATCGGGCACACCCTCGCCGAGGCGATGACCACGCACGAGGCGATGCGCGCGATGCTCACCTCCAAGGGTGCGGACCCGGGCGACGAAGAGGTCATCGGTGACGGAGTCGCCTTCGCGGGGGTCAGCAGGTACCCAGCGCGGGTGAAGTGTGCTCTGCTGGGATGGATGGCCTTCACCGACGCGTTGCACCAAGCAGGCCACAGCACCAACGGCAGTGACACGAGCGACACCACGAACAGCGACACCAGCACCGACACGGCAACCAGCAAGGACAAGTCATGAGTGAGACGACCACAGCATCCCCCAACGTCGCAGACGTCGAAGAGGCCATGCGAGACGTCGTCGACCCCGAGCTCGGGATCAACGTCGTCGACCTCGGTCTGGTCTACGGCATCACGGTGGACGCGCAGAAGCACGCCGTCCTCGACATGACGCTCACCTCGGCGGCCTGCCCGCTGACCGACGTCATCGAGGACCAGACGCAGCAGGCCCTCGAGGGACTCGTCGCGTCCTACCGCGTCAACTGGGTCTGGATGCCGCCGTGGGGCCCCGACAAGATCACCGACGACGGTCGCGAGCAGCTGCGCGCGCTGGGGTTCAACCTCTGACCGGTCCCAGGCCGAGAGTCGTCGACGTCGCCCCCGAACGGCTTGACGGCTGGCTCGAGCGGTTTGCCGCCAACAACGCGGACGCCGCCTCACCCCAGCGCATCACGGGACGCGACGAGTTCCCGCACGACCCGTTGGGCGTGCTGCTCATCCGACGCGGCGGGTATGCCGTGGGGCTGGCGCACGGGGCCGGGTTCACCGAGTCCAAGGTGGGCACGAGACACGTGCAGTCACGCACGGCCGCGGGTGGCTGGTCCCAGCAGCGCTTCGCGCGGCGACGTGGCAACCAGGCCGACGAGCTGGTCCGTGCGGTCGCTGAGCACACGCTGCGGATCCTGCCACGCGGCCTACCGGCTGGTCTCGTGGTCGGCGGCGACAAGGCGCTGGTGCGCGCGGTCCTGGACGACGCGCGGCTCGCCCATCTCGACGCCCTGCCACGCCGCGAGCTGTACGACCTGCCCGACCCTCGTCGGGCCGTCCTCGAGGACGCGCTCTACCGAGGCCGTGCGGTGCGCATCACGATCCAGGACGACCCCGAGGCGTGACCCGGTGGCGACACCGCCCGGGCTCAACCACCATGGGGGCATGGCCACGTACGCCGTGAACCCCGATGCCGTCGCCCACCTTCGTGCCCTGATCGAGAAGAAGCAGTATGTCCTCGACAGCGACTGGGGTGACGTGCAGCCCGACGCCGAGGCGCAGAACGCCTACCTCGAGCAGCACTCGTGGGACGACTACGCCGCCTGGCACCTCGGGCTCACCGAGGGCGCCAATGACGAGACCAAGGCGCGCTATGCGTTCGTGGCAGGCGACTTCCGCCGGGTCCACCGGACCGCGCTCATCGCGTGCGTGTACCGAGCGTCGGAATGGCGCCACAAGGACGTCGAGCTGGCCGCCCACGACCTGCTCCAGCGGCTGGACGACGTGTCCGCCTAGGTCACTCGACCGTGGCCGGGCTGAGGGTGTCGCACTGGTTGAGGTCGCCGGACTTGTAGCCGGTGGTGAACCACTGTTGGCGTGCCGCAGCCGACCCGTGCGTCCACGACTCCGGGTTCACCCGGCCCTGGGTCTTCTCCTGGATCCGGTCGTCCCCGACCGATGACGCCGCGGAGAGGGCGTCCTTGATGTCCTTGTCCGTGAGGGGCTTGAGGAACGCCACCTCGCCGCCGCTGGTGCTCTCACCCTTGGTCTGGGTCGCGTGGTTGGCCCACACGCCGCCGAGGCAGTCAGCCATCAGTTCGATGCGCACGCTGCCGCTGTTCTTGCCCTTGGGGTTCTGCTGGGCCTCGTCGAGCAGGCCCAGGATGTCCTGGATGTGGTGGCCGTACTCGTGGGCCACGACGTATTCCTGGGCGAGGGCGCCGCTGCTCGAGCCGAACTGGGTCGACAGGATCTCGAAGAAGCTGACGTCGATGTAGACCTGCTTGTCCAACGGGCAGTAGAACGGGCCGACCTGGTTGCTGGCCGTGCCACAGGCCGATTGGGTCGAGCCGTTGTAGAGGATGGTCTTGGCCGGGGTGTACTCCCGCTTGTACTTGGGCAGCTCCTGCGCCCAGAAGGCATTCACCGAGTTGACCGTGGCGATGACACGGCAGGTGTCGTTCTTGTTGGCATCGGCGCCGGTCTTGCACTGGGCGAACGCGGAACCGTCCTCTGTGCCGCCGGGCTGGACCTGGCCCTGGTCCGACGTGCCCCCGCCGGGGTTGGTGGGCAGGTCGCTGGGGTTGATGCCGAAGATGAGAGCGATGATGAGCAGGATGATGCCGCCGATACCGCCGCCGACGACGGCGCCACCCGGAGCGCCTCCGCTGCCTCCGGAACCGACCTGGGAAGTGTCGATCTTGACGTCGTCGTTGAAGCTCATCGGGCCTCCGCGGTCGTGAGGGCAGGGCCGCCCCCGTGGAGCTGTACTGGTCGGACAACTCTGCCGGTTAGACTAGTGATCTCAGCCCCTGAGCGGCGCAACCGCAACTCGTCGGAGCGCCCACCCCACCTGTGATGTCTGGAGTTCCGTCGTGATTGCCGCCAGTGGGATCGAGCTGCGCGCTGGGTCCAGGCTCCTGCTCGACGGCGCGACGTTCCGGATCGCGGCCGGTGACCGGGTCGGGCTCGTGGGCCGCAACGGTGCCGGCAAGACGACGCTCACCAAGGTGCTGGCGGGTCAGGGTCAGCCTGCGGCCGGCTCGGTGACCTCGACCGGCGAGGTGGGCTACCTCCCGCAGGACCCGCGCACTGGTGACCTGCACGTCCTGGCCCGCGACCGCATCCTCAGCGCCCGCGGACTCGACCGGATCATCACCCAGATGCGCGAGGCCGAGGGCGCGATGGCCAGCGCCGACGACGAGACCCGCGACAAGGCCATGCGTCGCTACTCGCGGCTCGAGGGTGAGTTCACCGCCCAGGGCGGGTATGCCGCGGAGTCCGAGGCCGCGACCATCGCGAGCGCGCTGTCGCTCGAGGAGCGGGTGCTGGGCCAGCCGCTGGCCACCCTGTCCGGTGGACAGCGCCGCCGGGTGGAGCTGTCGCGCATCCTGTTCTCCGGCGCCGCCACCCTGCTGCTCGACGAACCGACCAACCACCTCGACGCCGACTCCATCGGTTGGCTGCGCGACTACCTCAAGGGCTACCAGGGCGGGTTGGTGGTGATCAGCCACGACGTCGACCTGTTGAACGACGTCGTCAACCGGGTCTTCCACCTCGATGCCAACCGTGGCGAGCTCGACCTCTACAACGTCGGCTGGAAGCCCTATCTCCAGCAGCGTGAGACCGACGAGCGGGCCCGCAAGCGCGAGTACGCCAACGCCACGAAGAAGGCTGCCGCCCTCATGGAGCAGGCCGAGAAGATGCGGGCCAAGGCCACCAAGGCGGTCGCCGCCCAGAACATGATCAAGCGCGCCGAGCGGCTGATGGCCAGCGTCGAGGGGGAGCGGACCAGCGACAAGGTCGCCAAGCTGCGCTTCCCGGATCCTGCGCCGTGCGGTCGCACGCCCCTGCGCGCCTCGGGCCTGTCGCGGTCCTACGGCAGCCAGGAGGTCTTCACCGACGTCGACCTCGCCATCGACCGCGGGTCCCGCGTCGTGGTGCTGGGCCTCAACGGTGCCGGCAAGACGACCCTGCTGCGCATGCTCGCGGGCGTCGACACCCCCGACACGGGTCAGGTCGAGCCCGGTCACGGCCTCAAGCTCGGCTACTACGCTCAGGAGCACGAGAACCTCGACGTGTCCCGCACCGTGCTCTCCAACATGAAGTCGGCCGCGCCCGACTCGTTCGGCGAGACCGAGGTCCGCAAGGTCCTGGGCTCGTTCCTGTTCAGCGGCGACGACGTCGACAAGCGGGCCAGCGTGCTGTCCGGGGGCGAGAAGACCCGGCTCTCGCTGGCCATGCTGGTCGTGTCGAGCGCCAACGTGCTGCTGCTCGACGAGCCCACCAACAACCTCGACCCGGCGTCGCGCGAGGAGATCCTCGGCGCGCTGCGCACCTACAAGGGCGCGGTCGTCCTCGTCACCCACGACGAGGGGGCGGTGGAGGCGCTCGAGCCCGAGCGCATCCTGCTGCTGCCCGACGGCGTCGAGGACCACTGGGGCCAGGACTACCTCGACCTCATCTCGCTTGCCTGACGGCCTGCGGGTCCGACCCGAGATCCCAGCTCTCGGGCGAAAACAGTCCGCCGAGCCCCGAGATCCCAGCTTTCGGGGCGGATGGTGACCGCACGGCATACCCACAGGTTTGGTGGGGATTGCGGTCGAATAATGGACGGTTATGCAATCCATAACAGGATTGGCACAATGGTTGGGTGACGCAGACCCCCACGCGCCCCCAGCGGCAGGCAGGCAAGGCCACTGGCGCCTGGGCCGACGGCGACCGCACGCCGCTGAACGCCAACGAGGAGTTCAAGCAGGCCGATGACGGCCTCAACGTGCGAGCCCGGATCGAGGACGTCTACTCCAAGGAGGGATTCGCCTCCATCTCGGGAGAGGACCTGCGGGGGCGGATGCGCTGGTGGGGGCTCTACACCCAGCGGCGGCCCGGGATCGACGGCGGCAAGACCGCCACCCTGGACCCCAGCGAGCTCGACGCCGAGTTCTTCATGCTCCGGGTCCGCAGCGACGGCGGTGCTCTCGACGGCGACCAGCTCCGCACGATCGCCCAGATCAGCACCGAGTTCGCCCGTGACACGGCCGACATCACCGACCGGCAGAACATCCAGCTGCACTGGATACGGGTCGAGGACGTCCCCGAGATCTGGAAGCGCCTTGAGGCAGTCGGCCTGACCACCGCCGAGGCCTGCGGCGACACCCCTCGCGTCATCCTGGGCTCCCCGGTGGCCGGCATCGCCGCCGACGAGGTGCTCGACGGGACCCCGGCCGTGCGCGAGATCCTCGAGCGCTACATCGGCAGCCCCGAGTTCTCCAACCTGCCGCGCAAGTTCAAGACCGCCATCTCCGGCAGCCCGAGCCTGGACGTCGCCCACGAGGTCAACGACATCTCGTTCGTCGGTGTCCAGCACCCCGAGCACGGTCCCGGGTTCGACGTGTGGGTCGGCGGGGGACTGTCCACCAACCCGATGTTCGCCCAGCGCCTCGGCGTGTGGGTCTCGCTCGACGAGGTGCCCGAGGTCTGGAAGGGCGTCGTCTCGATCTTCCGCGACCATGGCTACCGCCGGCTGCGCAACCGGGCCCGGCTGAAGTTCCTGATGGCGGACTGGGGACCGGAGAAGTTCCGCGAGGTCCTCGAGACCGAGTACCTCGACCGCACCCTCGCCGACGGCCCTGCCCCGCCCCCGCCTTCCGTGCACCGTCGCGACCACGTCGGCGTGCACGCCCAGCAGGACGGCAGCTTCTGGGTCGGGGTCGCCCCCATCGCCGGCCGCGTGAGCGGCACCACCTTGTATGCCGTGGCGGAGCTGGCTTCGCGGCACGGCTCCGGTCGCGTGCGGCTCACCGCCCACCAGAAGCTGCTCGTGCTCGACGTCCCCGAGGGTGAGGTCGCGGCGCTGACCGCCGGCCTGGACGACCTCGGCCTCCCCACCGCCCCCAGCGAGTGGCGACGTGGCCTGATGGCCTGCACCGGCATCGAGTTCTGCAAGCTGGCCCTGGTGGAGACCAAGGCCCGCGCCCACACGGTCATCGCCGAGATGGAGCGACGGCTGCCCGACTTCGACGTGCCGTTCTCGATCCACATCAACGGCTGCCCCAACTCCTGCGCCCGCACCCAGGTCGCCGATGTCGGCCTCAAGGGCATGGTCCAGACCGACGACGACGGCAACCTCGTCGAGATCTTCCAGGTCCACCTGGGCGGCGGGCTCGGCACCGAGCCGCAGCTGGCCCGGAAGACCCGTGCCCTCAAGGTGCGCGCCGAGGACCTGCCCGAGTACGTCGAGCGGCTCGCAGGACGGTTCGTCTCGCAGCGAGCGGGCGACGAGTCGTTCGCGCACTGGGCCCATCGCGCCGAGGAGGACGACCTCCGATGAGTGACGAGCCGCGCGCCAGCGTCATCTACTACTGCCCGTTCTGCGCCGAAGAGGACCTGCGTCCGGTGGAAGAGCCCCGGGGCGGCTGGCGTTGCAACGCCTGCGCGCGGGTGTTCACCGTCCAGCTGGCCGCCCTCGACACCACCCGCATCCCGGGCCGCCTCCGGGAGGAAGCCGAGCTCCAGGGAGGAAAGCCATGACCGCCGTCACCGAAGACACCCGGCCGGCCGACGCGCTGCGCGCACTGGCCGACGAAGGCGGTGCACGGTTCGCTGCGCTCGAGGCGAGCAGCGACGAGGGGTCTGCCGACGCGGCATACGAGCATCGCGTGGAGCTGGCCCGTGAGTCCCTGCGCTGGGCGCAGGAGACGTTCGGTGAGCACCTCACGGTCGCGTCGTCGATGGGAGACGAGGTGCTCGTGCACCTGGTCGGCACCACGATCCCCGGCGCCGACGTGTTCTTCCTCGACACCGGCTACCACTTCGCCGAGACGCTGGGCACGCGCGACGCCTACGAAGCCATGCTGCCCATCACCATCCGCACCATCCTCCCGCTGCTCACCGTGGCCCAGCAGGACGCGAAGTACGGCGAGAAGCTGCACGACCGCGCTCCCGACCAGTGCTGCGCCATGCGCAAGGTCGAGCCGCTCAACCGGGCGCTCTCGACGCACCAGGCCTGGGTGACCGGCATGCGTCGGGTGGACGCGCCGACGCGCACCGACATCGGCATCGTCGGCTGGGACGACAAGCGCGGGATGGTCAAGCTCAACCCGATCGCGGGGTGGAGCGACGACGACGTCGACCGCTACGTCGACGAGCACGGGGTGTTCCTCAACCCGCTGCGGCAGGAGGGCTACGCGTCGATCGGCTGCGCCCCCTGCACCCGCCCCGTCGCCGAGGGCGAGGATGCCAGGGCCGGCCGCTGGGCCGGCAAGGACAAGACCGAATGCGGGCTGCACACATGACGACGACGACCGCCGCGCGGGCGCTGCCCGCTGAGTTCACCCTCGACCACCTCGACCACCTCGAGTCCGAGGCGATCCACATCTTCCGCGAGGTCGCGGGGGAGTTCGAGCGCCCGGTGATCCTCTTCTCCGGTGGCAAGGACTCGGTCGTGATGGTGCACCTCGCGCTCAAGGCCTTCGCTCCGGCGGCGCTGCCCTTTGCGCTGCTGCACGTCGACACCGGGCACAACTTCCCCGAGGTGCTCGACTACCGAGACAGCACGGTCGAGCGGCTCGGTGTGCGGCTCGTGGTGGCCCACGTCCAGGACTACATCGACGACGGCCGGCTGCGCGAGCGCGCCGACGGCACCCGCAACCCGCTGCAGACGGTCCCGCTGCTCGACGCCATCGAGGCGGGCAAGTTCGACGCCGTCTTCGGAGGCGGGCGACGCGACGAGGAGAAGGCCCGCGCCAAGGAGCGCGTGTTCAGCCTGCGTGACTCCTTCGGGGCCTGGGACCCGCGCCGCCAGCGCCCGGAGCTGTGGGACCTCTACAACGGCAAGCACGCGGTGGGTGAGCACGTGCGCGTCTTCCCGCTGTCGAACTGGACCGAGCTGGACGTCTGGCGCTACATCGAGCGTGAGGGCATCGCGCTGCCCGACCTCTACTACGCCCACGAGCGTGAGGTCTTCGCCCGCGACGGGATGTGGCTGGCCCCCGGAGAGTGGGGTGGACCGAAGAGCTCCGAGCGGGTCGAGAATCGGACGGTTCGCTACCGCACGGTCGGCGACATGAGCTGCACCGGTGCGGTCGACTCCGACGCCGCCGACGTGGCGGGCGTGATCCTCGAGCTGGCGGCCTCCCGGCTCACCGAGCGGGGTGCCACGCGCGCCGACGACCGGATGTCCGAGGCCGCCATGGAGGACCGCAAGAAGCAGGGGTACTTCTGATGGCGACGACCCAAGCACAGACACCAGTGACCACCATCGAGGACCCGTCCGCCCCCGCGCGCCGCCACGACCTGCTGAGGCTGGCGACGGCCGGCTCGGTGGACGACGGCAAGTCGACCCTCGTCGGGCGACTGCTCTACGACACCAAGTCGGTGCTGGCCGACCAGCTCGACGCGGTCGAGCGGGTCAGTCGGGAGCGGGGCCTGGACGCCGCAGACCTCGCGCTGCTCACCGACGGCCTGCGGGCCGAGCGCGAGCAGGGCATCACCATCGACGTGGCCTACCGCTACTTCTCGACGGCGACCCGGTCCTACGTCCTCGCCGACACCCCCGGCCACGTTCAGTACACCCGCAACATGGTCACGGGAGCCTCGACCGCCGAGCTGGCCCTCATCCTCATCGACGCGCGGCACGGCGTCGTCGAGCAGACGCGGCGTCATCTCGCGGTCACGGGACTGCTGGGTGTGCGTCACGTCGCGGTTGCCGTCAACAAGATGGACCTGGTCGACTGGTCGCAGCAGCGGTTCGACGACATCGTCGCCGAGTTCGGCCGCCATGCAACGCGTTTCGGGATCGAGGACGTCGCGGCCGTGCCGGTCTCCGCCCTGTTCGGCGACAACGTCGTGGACCGCTCGGACCGCGCCGCCTGGTACACCGGCCCTACGCTGCTCGAGCACCTCGAGTCGGTGCCGGTCGGCACCGACCCCTCGGCGCAGCCCCTGCGCATGCCGGTCCAGTACGTCATCCGCCCCCAGAGCGCCGAGCACCACGACTACCGCGGGTATGCCGGTCGGCTGGCTTCCGGTGTGGTCCGCCCGGGCGACGAGATCATCGTCCTGCCCGGCGGAGGCCGCACCACCGTGGCCGGCATCGACCGGGCCCGCGGGGACGGATCCCTCGAGTCGCTCGAGGTGGCCTTCGCCCCCCAGTCGGTCGTGCTGCGGCTCACCGACGACATCGACGTCTCCCGCGGCGACCTGCTGGCCACTGCCGACGAACCCAGCTTGACGACTCGCAACCTCGCAGGCACCGTCGCGGTCCTGTCCGAACGCCCGCTGCGGCAGCGTGACCGCGTGCTGCTGCGGGTCGGCACCCGCACGGTGCGTGCCATGGTCGATGACATCGTGGACCAGCTCGACATCGCGACGATGGAGCACCGGGCTGCGCCTGACGGCCTGGCGCTCAACGCCATCGGTCGGGTGCGCATCCGCCTCGCCGACGACATCGCCGTCGACGACTACCGCGCATTGCGCCGCACCGGTTCCTTCCTGCTGATCGACGAGGCCGATGGCTCGACGCTGGCTGCGGGCATGGCCGACGCCCCTGACCGGAACGTCGGAGAGGGCATCTGATGACGTCGCCCACCTACCCCCTCACGCTCGATCTGACGGGGCGTCGGGTGGTCGTCGTCGGGGGTGGGCCGGTGGCGGCCCGCCGCGCTGCCGGACTTCTCGAGGCCGGCGCAGCGGTGGACCTCATCGCGCCGTTCGTCTGCGAGGACCTGGCGGCCTCGGTCGCTGCTGGCCGGATCGCCTGGCAGCAGCGCGACTACGTCGCCGGCGACCTCCTCGAGCCCGAGCCCGCGTGGCTCGTGCACACCGCGACCGGCGACCCGCTCGTCGACGCCCAGGTCGCGCGTGAGGCCGACGCGGCACGCATCTGGTGCGTGCGCGCCGACGCCGCGGAGGCCTCCTCGGCGTGGACCCCCGCTGTGGCGAGGGGCGGCGCGGGCAAGGCCAGTGACGGGCTCGTCGTGGCGGTCAGCGCCGGTGGCGACCCGCGTCGCGCCACCGCGGTCCGCGACGCCGTCATGGCCGCTCTCGACAGCGGCACCCTCCCGGTGCGCCGGGTCCGGCGCGACAGCCCGGAGGCTGGCGCGCCCGCTGCAGTCGGCCGGGTGGCCCTCGTCGGTGGTGGGCCCGGGGCCGATGACCTCATCACGGTTCGTGGTCGCGCCCTGCTGGCGGCTGCCGACGTGATCGTGACCGACCGGCTGGGACCGCGCGGGCTGCTCGGCACCGTGGGGGCAGACGTCGAGGTCATCGACGTCGGCAAGACCCCGGGCCACCACCCCGTCAGCCAGTCCCGCATCAACGAGCTCCTGGTCCACCACGCCCAGCTGGGCAAGCGGGTGGTGCGCCTCAAGGGCGGCGACCCGTTCGTGCTCGGCCGTGGCGGCGAGGAGGCCCTCCACTGCATCGAGCACGGCGTCCCGGTCGAAGTCGTGCCGGGAGTGACCTCCGCGGTGTCGGTGCCCGCGGCCGCAGGCATCCCGGTGACGCACCGGGGGATCGCCGCGTCGTTCGTCGTGGCCTCTGCCCACGAAGGAGCCGAGCACGTGTTGGCCGCAGCGGCCGACGCCGCTCCCGACGCCACTCTCGTGCTGCTCATGGGCGTCACCCGGCTTGCCGAGACCGCCGCGGCCCTGATCGCGGCCGGCCGCCCCTCCGACACTCCGGTGGCGCTGGTGGAACGCGGCTGGACCCCCGAACAGCGCACGACCACGACCACCTTGGCCGATGCCGCCCGCGACGCGGTCGCGGCCGGGGTGCAGGCCCCCGCGGTCGTGGTGGTGGGCCAGGTCGTCAGCCTGCGGGACCGGCTCGGCGACCTGTCGGGGGAGTAGCGTCACGCGGGTGACCACCGAACCCGACATCGTCCTGCTCGCGCACGGGTCGCCGGACCCGCGGCACGCCCAGGGCGTCGAAGCCCTCGCCACGCACGTCCGCGCGCTGGTTCCGCACCGGCCGGTCCACACGGCATACCTCGACCACCACCCGCCCAGCCCCAAGGAGGCGGGAGTCGCCCTCGGCACGCACGCAGTCGTGGTGCCGGTGCTGCTCACTCCCGCGTTCCATGCCAAGGTCGACGTGCCCACCGCCGTCGACGACCTGACGCAGGCGTCCGGCTCACGGGTGTCCCTCGCCTCCCCCCTCGGCCCGCACGAGCTGCTCCTCGATGCAGCCGAAGAACTGCTTGCGGCACAAGGGATTTCGCCCGACCCCACCACCGCCGTGCTCCTGTATGCCGCGGGTTCCAGTGACAGCGATGCCGTCGCCACCGTTGGACGCACCCTCGCCGAACACCCGCGCGAGGGGTGGGGTCCGTGGAGCGTCGCCGCGCTCGAGGGCGGGTCGAGCATCGACCAGGTGTTGCGACGGCTCCCCGACGAGGTTGACCGGACAGTGGTGGTGTCGTTCATGGTCGCCGAGGGGATCCTGCGTGACCGGATGGCACAGCACTGCGGCCGGGCCGGGGTGTCGATGGTGGCCGGGGCGCTGGCCCAGACGTCGGCGGTGGCGCACCTCGTCCTGGAACGGGCGGACAGCGTCCTGGAGAGGGCGGATAGCCTGCCCGCGTGAGCGATGCAGCCAAGCCCCACCCGCACCTGACCGTCACGCGCGACGGCGCCGTCCTCACGGTGAGCCTCGACAACGCGGTCCGGCGCAATGCCCAGACGCCCAGCCTGTGGGCGGCCCTGGCCGCCGTGGCGGCTGACCTCGACCCTTCCGTCCGAGTGGTCGTGCTGCGCGGCGAGGGGCCCTCCTTCTCCGCAGGACTCGATCGGGGCATGCTCGCGCCCGGGGGAGTCCCCGGCGAGGTCGACATGGTCGCGATGGCGGCCGGCAGTGCCGAGGCCGCCGCTGAGGTCATCGAGGACTTCCAGCGCGGGTTCTCGGTCTGGGCAACGGTGCCGGCGGTCGTCGTGGCCGCCGTCCAGGGGCACGCGATCGGTGCCGGGTTCCAGCTGGCCCTGGCGGCGGACCTGCGGGTCGTGGCCGACGACGTGCAGTTCGCCATGAGGGAGACCTCGCTCGGCCTGGTGCCGGACCTGGCCGGCACGACGACCCTGGTGTCGCTCGTGGGTGTGGCGCGGGCGCTCGAGATCTGCGCCACGGGCCGCTTCGTGGGCGCGCCCGAGGCCGTCGCGATCGGGCTGGCCAACGTCGCCGTCCCGGTAGAAGCCCTCCAGGCCACCACGGCCGACCTGGTGGCCGCCCTCCTGGCCGCTCCTGAAGCCGCGCTGCGTGAGCTGAAACCGTTGCTGCACAGCGCGGCGTCGGCCGATCGCGACACCCAGCTGCGTCGCGAACGCGAGGCCCAGGGACGGTTGTTGCACGGCCTGGCCGGGCTGCTGTCGCGCTGAACCACGCCGACGTCCACCTGCATTGCCGTGTGCGACGCCGACGTCTACGGCGTTCCGCGCTCGGCGCAATGTCGGTGGCTGACGCCATGATGGGGAATGCGCCGTCGCGAGCACGGTGTTCCACCGCCATGAGCAGAGGAGACGTCTCTTGAGCCACTCGGGCTGGATGGCCATGCGTTCGCTGACCCGCGACGACTCCGTCAAGGACCGCAAGCTGGCACCCGGCACTGCCAAACGGGTCGGGTCCTACGCGCAGCCGTTCAGGCGCGAGATCGGTCTCTTCCTCGTCCTGGTGATCATCGACTCGGCGCTCGTCGTCGCCACGCCGCTCCTGCTCAAGGAGCTGATCGACAAGGGCATCACCCCGCGTGACCGAGGCGTCGTCATCGAGCTCGCCCTCGTCGTGGCCGCTCTCGCCGTGGTCAGTGGCGGGCTGGCCCTCCTGGAGCGCTGGTACTCCAGCCGGATCGGCGAGGGCCTGATCTACTCCCTGCGCGTCCAGGTCTTCTCGCACGTGCTGAGGCAACCCATCGCCTTCTTCACCCGGGCCCAGACGGGAGCCCTGGTGAGTCGCCTCAACAGCGACGTCATCGGCGCCCAGCAGGCCTTCACCTCGGTTCTTTCCAGCGTGGTGAGCAACGTCGTGTCACTCGTCCTGATCATCGTGACCATGGCCACGCTGTCCTGGCAGCTGACCCTGGCGTCGCTTGCCCTGGTGCCGTTCTTCCTCCTGCCCGCGCGGCTGATGGGCAGGCGCCTCGCCGGGCTCGCCCACGCGCAGATGGGCCTCAACGCCGACCTCGGTTCGCGGATGACCGAGCGGTTCAACGTGGCAGGCGCCTTGTTGGTCAAGCTGTTCGGAGAACCCCGCCGCGAGGACCGCGAGTACGCCGCGCAGGCGGCTGGCGTCCGCGACATGGGCGTGCGGATCTCGATGAACCGCAGCATCTTCTTCGTCGCGCTGACGCTCGTGGCCTCCTTGGCGACGGCCATGGTCTACGGCTTCGGCGGCCTGATGGCCGTCAGCGGCAGCCTCACCGTGGGCACGCTGCTCGCCCTCACCGCCCTGCTGGCTCGGCTCTACGGACCGCTCACCTCGCTGTCCAACGTGCGCGTCGACGTGATGACGGCGCTCGTGTCGTTCGAGCGCGTCTTCGAGGTGCTCGACCTGCAGCCCTTGGTGACCGAGCGTGCGGATGCCCGACCGCTGCCCGCCGGGCCCGTCCGGGTCGAGGTCGACGGCGTGGCGTTCCGCTACCCCTCGGCGGACGAGGTGTCACTCGCCTCGCTGGAGAGCGTTGCCGCCGGTGACCGCAAGGGTGGCGGGGTCGTCCTTCGCGACATCACCTTCGAGGCGCAGCCGGGGCAGCTGGTTGCCCTGGTGGGTCCCAGTGGGGCAGGCAAGTCGACGATCACGTCCCTCATCGCCCGCCTCTACGACCCCTCCACCGGAGCCGTGCGGATCAACGGCGTCGACCTGCGCGGGGCCACCCTGGAGTCGGTCGCGCAGACGGTGGGGATGGTCACCCAGGAAGCCCACCTGTTCCACGACACCATCCGTGCCAACCTGACGTACGCCGCGCCGAACGCCACCGACGACGAGCTCGTGGCGGCTCTCAAGGCAGCCCAGGTGTGGTCGCTGGTGGGCTCCCTCCCGGAGGGGCTGGACACGGTCGTGGGCGACCGGGGCCACCGGTTGTCCGGCGGCGAGAAGCAACGCCTGGCCCTGGCGCGCCTGCTGCTCAAGGGGCCTGGGTTGATCGTCCTCGACGAGGCCACCGCCCACCTCGACAGCGAGTCCGAGGCGGCCGTCCAGCGGGCCCTCGACACCGCCCTGGAGGGCCGCACGGCCATCGTGATCGCACACCGGCTGTCCACGGTTCGGGGCGCGGACCAGATCCTCGTCGTCGACGAGGGGCGCATCGTCGAGCGCGGCACCCACCGCGAGCTCATCGCGCGCGGTGGCCTCTACAACGACCTCTACACCACGCAGTTCGCCGACCAGGAAACCCGCAACATCCGCAGCAGCGACGTCCCCGCCTGAGGGCGGGAGCGCTCAGGCGTCCTCCTCGTCCCAGATGCGGACCTTTTTGGGCCGTGTGCGGGACGCTTGCTCAGGCGCGTCGTCTCCCTCGAGGTACTCGCGGCGGGCACCGAACCAGACCAGCACGAACCCTGCCACCATCGCGAACCACCACTGGAACGCATAGGCCTGGTGCGGTCCCAGGTCCGTGTCCGGTGGTTCCAGTGCGGTGGGCCGCCTCGGTGCGGTGCCGTCGGGCATCCGCTCGACTTCGAGCACGACGTACGCGCCGAGCAGCTGCGCTCCCACCTGCCGGCTCGCCTCGGCCAGGTTGATGCTCGCGACCTGGCCCGCTGGCAGGCTCTTGCCCAGTGAGGGCTCCGACCGGCGCAGCCAGCCGGTCACCGTGACCGTCCCTGTCGGCGAGGGAACCACGTCCGGCAGGGTCTCGGCGGTCTTGGCGTTCATCACCCAGCCACGGTCGACGAGCACCGTCGCACCCGAGGTGTCGACGAAGGGGACCAGCACCTCGTAGCCGTAGGTGCCGTCGAACGGACGGTTGCGGACCAGCAACGTCTTGTCCGCGGCATACCGGCCCTGCATGGTGACGCGAGTCCACTCCTCCGAGAGGGCCATGGGCGCGGGGCTCAGCACCTCGGTCACTGGCCGGGGCCTGGCGTCGTAGTGCGCGTGGATGCGTTCGGCCCGCGCAGCCTTGGCCTCGTAGCGGTGCCACTGCCACTGGCCGAGGAAGTACGCGGCCACCGCAAAGGCCAGGGCGACCCCAAAGGCACCCAGCCACCGACGCGATGTGAGCACCTTGACCACTGCTTCACGGTACCCGGCTTAGGCTAGAGACCATGACGGGCCTTCCTTTCCCCAGTGTGCGCGCTGAGAGCCGTGCCCCCGAGGGGACCGTCGGCCTGCCGGACCAGCTCGGCCGGGTGGCTCGCGACCTGCGCGTCTCGGTGACCGACCGCTGCAACCTGCGATGTCGCTACTGCATGCCGGCCGAGGGACTGCCGTGGCTGGCCAAGCCCGACATGCTCACTGACGACGAGCTCGTGCGTGTGATCGGGGTGTTCGTCGCTCTGGGGGTCCAGCAGATTCGGCTGACCGGAGGCGAGCCGCTGCTGCGCCGGTCACTCGTCGACGTCGTGCGGCGGGTTGCCGCCCTCGAGCCGCGGCCCAAGATCGCCATGACCACCAACGGCATCGGACTCGACCGTCTCGCCCAACCGCTGGCCGACGCGGGCCTGGACCGGGTCAACGTCAGCCTCGACACGGTCGACCCGCAGGAGTTCGCCGACCTCACCCGGCGCGACCGCCTCCACGACGTCGAGCTGGGCCTCAAGGCAGCCGCTGCCGCGGGGTTGGTACCAGTGAAGGTCAACGCGGTTGCCATGCGGGGCATCAACGACCACTCGGTCGCCGACCTGCTCCAGTGGTGCCTCGACCGAGGCTACGAGCTGCGCTTCATCGAGCAGATGCCGCTCGACGCCCAGCACGGCTGGGACGCCTCCACCATGATCAGCTCGGAGGAGATCCGAGAGCGGCTCGGGGAGCGGTTCGAGCTGACTGCACTGCCGGCGGCCGACCGCGGCAGCGCCCCTGCCGAGCGCTTCCTCGTCAACGGGGGACCCGTCACGGTCGGCATCATCGCCAGCGTCAGCGCCCCGTTCTGCGCCGCCTGCGACCGCACCCGGCTGACGGCCGACGGCCAGGTGCGCAACTGCCTGTTCTCACAGAAGGAGACCGACCTGCTCGGGCCGCTGCGAGCCGGTGCCAGCGACGACGAGCTGGCCGCCCTCATCCAGGGCGAGATGTGGCGCAAGGCCCCCGGGCACGGCATCGGCACCGCGGACTTCGTCCAGCCCGACCGCCCCATGTCCGCGATCGGCGGTTAGGCCGGTTTCAGCACGGCCCGTCTCGACCGGCGGGACGGCGTGCTCAGCCGGCGGTCTCGGGGATCGCGTCGGCGGGGACGGTTTCGACGAGGAAACCGCGGATCGACAAGAACTCACCGAGCGAGGTCCGGTGGTCGTCGCAGGCCAGCCAGACCTTGCGGCGGTCGGCCGCGTGGAGCTTGGGGTTGTTCCACAGGTGTGCCCACGTCGCGGCGTTGCGGCACGCCTTGGCACTGCAGACCAGCGAGTCCATCAACGGTCGATCTGCTCGGGGCCGTCGCCACGTGGGGTCACCGGTGCCGACGACCCCTGCCGGCGCGGCCCCACGGCGTTCGCGAGAACCACGGCCACGTAGGGCAGCACGATCGCGGCAACCGCCAGGCTGCCCCACAGCCACCACGGAGCGCCCTGCGTCGCGGTCACCGCTGCCCCGATGAAGCACGCGGTGCGGATGCCCATGGTGATCAGGTAGCGGCGGATCCGCCCTGCCTGCTCCTCGGCCAGTGACTCCGGCACGGACGTCACCGACTGCACGACGGGCTCGTCGTGGTGGTGGCGGTGGACGTGCGGCACATGTCCACGATAGGCGCCACCGGATGCGGTGTACCCATGGGTAGTCGATAAGGTCGCGACCGGAGGCGCAGCGCGGGTGCGCGCCCGCCGGACGCACCGCCCGAGACACACGGAGGACATCCATGGCAGGCCGCAACGTGCTGGTCACCGGAGGCAACCGCGGGATCGGCCTGTCCATCGCCACGGCATTGGCCGAGGCGGGCGACAACGTCGTGATCACGCACCGCTCGGGGGAGCCGCCCGAGGGGCTTCAGGGGGTGCGCTGCGAGGTGACCGACTCCGCGTCGGTCGACCAGGCCTTCACCGAGGCGGAAGCGATCTGGGGCGGCCCCGTGGAGGTGCTCGTGGCCAACGCCGGGGTCACCCGCGACGGCCTGCTGATGCGGATGACCGACGAGGACTTCGACGCGGTCATCGACACCAACCTCGCCGGAGCCTTCCGCTGCGCGCGTCGAGCGGTGAAGGGGATGATCAAGCAACGCAAGGGTCGGATCATCTTCATCTCCAGCGTCGTCGGGCTCTACGGCTCGCCCGGACAGACCAACTACTCGGCGAGCAAGGCCGGGCTCGTCGGCCTCGCCCGGTCCATCTCGCGCGAGCTGGGCGGCCGCGGGATCACCGCCAACGTCGTCGCGCCCGGTTTCATCGAGACCGACATGACCGCCGAGCTGCCCGAGGACCGCAAGAAGGCCTACCAGGCCACGATCCCCGCCGGCCGGTTCGCCCAGCCGGAGGAGGTCGCCGCAGCGGTGCGCTTCCTCGCCGGTGACGACGCGGCATACATCACCGGCGCGGTGATCCCGGTCGACGGTGGGCTGGGCATGGGCCACTGAGGTTTCCGCACCACGGAACCCACCCGCGACGCACCCCGACCACTCGAAACACTCCCCAGCGAAAGGCACCAGACATGCTGCTCGAGGGCAAGAAGCTCCTGATCACCGGAGTCCTCATGGACTCCTCGATCGCGTTCCACGTCGCCAAGATCGCGCAGGAGCAGGGTGCGGAGGTGGTGCTCACGTCGTTCGGCCGCACCTTCAAGATCACCCAGACGATCGCGAAGCGGTTGCCGACGACCCCGCCGGTCATCGAGCTCGACGTGACCAACCCGGAGGACCTCGACAGCCTCGCCGGGCGCCTGGGCGAGCATGTCGACCGCCTCGACGGGGTGCTCCACTCGATCGGGTTCGCCCCCCAGGGCGCCTTCAACTTCATGGAGGGCACCTTCGAGGACGTCTCGACGGCGATGCACGCCTCGGCCTACTCGCTGAAGTCCCTTGCCGTTGCTGCGCTCCCACTGATGAGCGCCGGCGGCAGCGTGGTCGGCCTGACCTTCGACGCCAAGTTCGCCTGGCCGGTCTACGACTGGATGGGCGTCGCCAAGGCCGCCTTCGAGTCGACCAACCGCTACCTCGCCCGCGACCTCGGCCCCAAGGGCATCCGCTGCAACCTCGTCGCGGCTGGCCCGATCCGCACCACGGCCGCCAAGTCCATCCCGGGATTCCAGACCTTCGAGGACACCTGGAACACGCGGGCCCCCCTCGGGTGGGACGTCAACAACGCCGTTCCGGCGGCCCAGGCCTGTGCTGCGCTGATGTCGGACTGGTTCCCGGCGACGACGGGCGAGATCGTCCACGTCGACGGCGGCGTCCACGCGATGGGGCAGTGACCGCCGCTGCTGGCGGCCCGCCCAGCCGCTACTAGGCTCGTTGCATGACGTCTGAGCCCGCCGCTGCGCCCGCTTCCGAGTCCGTTTCGGAGCCCGGCTCGGGGTCGGCCTCGGGGTCGGCCTCCGAGCCTGTTTCGGCACCCGCTGTCGCCGTGACGGAGGTGCGGGTGCTCGAGGGCCCCAACCTCTACTTCGCCAAGCCCGCGATCAAGGTCAGCCTCGAGCTGCCCGGCTACCTCGCCGCCGACGAGAGCACCCTCGCGGCTCTCGCTGCCCGCATCGGGATGCGTAGCGCCCGTCCCGGCGCCCCCGGCACCGAGCAGCGCCAGCGCTTCGTGATGCGCCTGGTCGAGCGCGCTGTCCGCCTGCTCGCCACGGCGAGTGGGACGACCCGGTTGGGTGTGCGGGTCCGTCCGGGCAGCGCGCCCGCCAGTGTCGTGATGGCCTTCGTATGGCGCCGCCGCACCCGGGCGCGCGCGCTGGGCCTGGGAGTGGGTCCGGTCCTGCGGGCCTGGCTCGAGGGCGGCGACGTCATCGACCACGAGGGCCTGGTCATCGGGCAGACCGAGCCAGGGGAGCGGCCAGCACTCCTCAAGCCGCGCATCCCGGTGGCGTCGATCACCGGCACCAACGGCAAGACCACGACCACCCGACTGCTGGGCCACATCGGGATGACCGCCGGGCTGCGCACGGCCTGGTCGTCCACCGACGGCATCGTCGTGCAGGGCGAGGTGGTCGAGGCCGGCGACTACTCCGGTCCCGCCGGTGCACGGGGCGTCCTGTCGGCCCCCGGCGTCGAGCTCGGCATCCTCGAGACGGCCCGGGGCGGCATGCTGCTCAAGGGGATGGGGGTGAGCGCCAACGACGTCAGCGTCGTCACGAACGTCTCTGCCGACCACCTCGGCCTCCAGGGCATCGACACCGTCGACCAGCTGGCGGAGGTCAAGGCGATCGTCACCAAGGCCACCAAGCCCCGAGGCTGGGTCGTGCTCAACGGTGAGGACCCGCGCGTGTGGGCGATGCGCAACGGGATCAAGGCCCGGCCATGGGTGTTCACCCTGCGGTCCGACGCTCCCGCGATCCGCGAGTCGCTCGACAGCGGTGGCCGCGCGATCACGGTGCTCGACGGCTCCATCACAGTCCTGGAGAACGGCCAGGACCCCGACCGGCTGGTCAGCATCCTCGATGTCCCCGCAACGCTGTCCGGGCTCTCCGAGCACAACATCGCCAACGCCCTCGCCGGCGCGGCCGCCGCCCTCGGACTGGGCCTGCCGCGCGAGGCCGTGGTCGAAGGGCTGCGCACCTTCGCGCCCGACGACAAGCTGAACCCCGGTCGGATGAACACCTACACGCTGCGGCGTGGCGACAGGACGGCCATCACGGTCATCGTCGACCTGGCCCACAACGAAGCCGGACTCGAAGCCCTCATGGACGTCGCCCATGGCCTGAAGGTCCCCGGAGGTCAGGTGCACCTCGGGTTGGGTCTCGCCGGGGACCGCACCGACGACCTGCTCGAGTCGATCGGTGAGGTCGCGGGCCTGCGAGCAGATCGGATCGTCGCGGCACACAAGGCGCACTACCTGCGTGGGCGCACCATGGAGGAGCTCGAGTCGCACCTGCGCACTGGCCTGGCGAGGGCTGGAGTGTCCGACATCGAGTCGTACGACACCGAGCTCGCCGGCCTGCAGGCGCTGGTGCCCGGCGCAGCCGACGGCGACGTCGTGGCGCTGATGTGCCACGCCGAACGCGCGCAGGTCGCCTCCTGGCTCGCCCAGCAGGGCGCCACGCCCGACACGGCCGACGACATCCGCAGCAAGGTGGTCGCGGCACGGGGGGAGCACGAGTTCGAGGGCGAGATCGCCGGGTTGTGGGAGCTCGCCGACGACCAGGCACGCATCGACTCCATCGCCCTCCTGCGCAGCCAGCGCCCGTCCGACCCGCGGCTGGTGTTCGAGCACGCCAGCGCGCTCGACGCGGCAGGCAAGGAGCAGGACGCCATCCCGCTCTACCGCGAGTCCCTCGCCTCGGGCCTGCGCGAGCCGCAGCGCCACCGGGCGCGCATCCAGCTGGCGTCGAGCCTGCGCGTTGCCGGGCAGCCAGAGCTGGCCTACTCGCTGCTCACCGAGCTGAGCGCGGAGCGGCCGGGCAGCGTGGCCGTCGAGGCGTTCCGTGCCCTGGCCGGGGTCGACAGCGGGCACGCCGAGTCGTCGGTCGCCGACCTCATCGAGGTGCTGCTGCACCACGCGGGCGACGACGACGCCCTCGCCTACCAGCGTGCGCTCTCGGCGTATGCCGCGGAGCTGCGCGAGCGCTGAGGAGACTCAGCCGGTGGTGGCCGGCTCGACCTCGGAGGCCTCGGCAGCGGCCGCGTCGTCTCCCGACTGCTGGGCCTCGGACTGCATCTCGACCGGATCGAGATCGGGGTCGCCGATGCCCTCCTTGTTGTGGGCCCCGGCCTGGGCGTGCTTGGTCATCGACTCCAGCTCACCGAGCACCTCGGCGTGCTGGTCGACGCAAAGCACCACGACATCGCCGGGGTTGGCTCGCGCCATGCAGTGCCGCACGGCGTCGACCTCGTTGAGGACAGTCTCCACCTGCCGGCAGCGCACGCCCTCCTTGCCGATCTCGCCCTTCGCGCCCTCGGCGATGAGGTCTGCCGTCTGGCCGGCGGGGCGGCCCCGCTTGCGCTCGTCCTCACGGACGACCACGACGTCGAAGTGGCGAGCCGCCAGGGCGCCCAGCTCGCGCATGTCGTCGTCGCGACGGTCACCGGCCGTCGACACCATGCCGATGCGCGACACCTTGCCGAGGTCGGACTGGCCGGCCTTCTGGTCGGCATAGCTCTCCACGAACTCGCCGAGCACCCGCATGCCGGGCGCGTTGTGGCAGTAGTCGACGAACACGTCAACGTTGTGCACGTTGACGAGGTTCATCCGACCGGGGGAGAGGTAGTAGCTCGTGGTGAAGGTCCGCAGTCCCTGACGGATCTCGTGGAGCCCGGCACCGGCGGCGAAGGCCGCGCCAGCCGCGGCCATGGCGTTGGCGACGTTGAACTTCGCCGTGCCGCCGAACGTGGAGGGCAAAAGGTGGGTCCACGCGAGCTGCATCGAGCGACGGCCGTGCTTGATGACGATCATGTCGCCGCGGTCGGTGTGGTCGAGGACGACGGCGCGGCCGCCACGGCGGCAGTAATCCTCGATGAACTCGCGGACCTTGCTGCCTGGGGGCTGCAGCGAGAACCACACGATGCCGCCGGAGCACTTGCGTCGCATCTTGCGAACGAGCTCGTCGTCGGCATTCAACACGGCAAATCCGTTGCGGGGCACCGCTTCCACGACGACGGCCTTGACGTCGGCGAGCTGGGCCAGGGTGTCGATGCCCTTCATGCCCAGGTGGTCGGGAGCGACGTTGGTCACGACCGCGACATCGTTGCGGTCATAGCCGAGTCCCTCGCGCAGGATGCCTCCGCGGGCGACCTCCATGACGGCGAAGTCGACACGCGGGTTCTGCAGGACCATCCGCGCCGACCGGGGACCGGAGGCATCTGCCTTGTAGACGAGGCGCTCGTCGATGACGATGCCGTCGGTCGAGGTCATGCCCACCTTGCGTCCGATGCCCTTGAAGATGTGGGCGATCATCCGCGAGGTGGTGGTCTTGCCGTTGGTCCCCGTGACGGCCACGATCGGCACCCGCGAAGGGGAACCGGGCGGGAAGAGCAGGTCGACGACCGGTTTGGCGATGAACTGTGGCTCGCCGACGGTCGGGTGGGTGTGCATGCGGAATCCCGGGGCTGCGTTGACCTCGCAGATGGCGCCCCCGGTCTCGCGGACGGGGGAGGCGATGTCCGGACAGATGAAGTCGATGCCGGCCACGTCGAGGCCGATCATGCGGGCGGCCTCTTCGGCGATCTCGACGTTGTCGGGGTGCGCGTCGAAGGTCCGGTCGACCGAGATGCCACCGGTGGACATGTTGCCCGTGAGGGCCAGCTTGACCATCTGGTCCTTCGGCGGCACGCCGTCGAGCTCGAAGCCCTGGTCTCGCACGAGTGCCGTGGCTGCGTCGTCGACCTTGATCCGGGTGAGCACCTTCTCGTGGCCGACACCACGGCGTGGGTCGGCGTTGGTGATCTCCACGAGCTCGGCGACCGTGTGGCTGCCGTCGCCGATGACGTGGGCGGGCACGCGCTCGGCGATGGCCTGCATCTTGCCGCCGACGATGAGGCACCGGTAGTCGCGACCCGTGACGAGCGACTCGACGATGACGTAGCCACGTCGCGACTCGCCCTCCGCGATGTCGAAGCTCGCGCGGACCTGCTCCTCGGTGGTCAGGTCGAGGCACACGCCACGACCGTGGTTGCCGTCCAGTGGCTTGACGACCACGGGGTAGCCGATCCGCTTGGCGGCGGACACGGCGCCGTCGGCCGTGCGAACGGTCTCCTGCTTGGGCACCGGGAGCCCGGCAGAACCCAGCAGTCGGGTGGTCATGTCCTTGTCGCCGGCGATGTCGACGGCCAGGGCGCCGGTCTTGGAGGTCATCGTCGCCCGGATCCGCTGGGCGTGGACGCCCTGTCCGAGCTGCACGAACGACGCCGCGTTGAGCCGGATGTAGGGGATGTCGCGCGAGATGGCCTCCTCGAGGATCGCCCCTGTGGACGGGCCGAACGCCGTCCGCTGAGCACGTCGCAGAAAGAGGTCCAGCTCCTCGGAGAAGTCGAAACCCTCCTCGGCCTGCACGAGGTGGTTGACCAGCCGCACGGCGAGCACGCCCGCGGCCAGGCCGACGGCCTCGTCGGCGTAGTCGTAGATGACGTTGTAGACCCCCGTCTGTCCCTTGACCGCGCGCGTCTTGCCGCGGCGCAGGTCGTGCCCGGCCTCCTGCTGGAGCTGGAGCGAGACGTGCTCGGCGACGTGTCCGAGCCAGGTGCCTTCGCGCATTCGCTCGATGAAGCCGCCCTTCACACCGCGTGAGCAGGTGTGGTTCTCGAGGTTGGGCAGGAGCTCGACGAGCCGGTCGGTGAACCCGGCCAGCGTGTCGGTCGGGTAGGCCTCGAGCACCCCCAGGTCCACGACGAGGTGGATCGCCGGGCTGTACGACCAGATGTTCCCGCCGCGGTAGACCCGGGACTCGACGATCGAGAGCTCGGGTGCGGGGGGACCAGTGGGGGTGGGGCGATCTGCCATGGGATCTCCTTGCGGGTCGGGCAGTGCGAGGCGGTGGGTCAGGCCTTGGCCGTTGCGAGGGCCACCGCGACATCGGGGTGCTTCTCGACGAAGTCGACGAGGCGAACCTCGGAGAGGTCGAACGTAGCGCCTGCCGGGAGGGAATGCACCACAGCGCCCGAGACCATCAAGGGGGCGCCCCTGCGGGCGTCAGGGGCGTCGGAGTCTGCGGCGCGGCAGTCGAGGACGAACGCGACACCACTGCCGTGGACGGTGAAGGTACGCCGGTCGCGCACCTCGATCGCGGTGTCCTCGTCGATGCCGACACCAATGAGGTTGGGCGATGCGGCGACCATGGACATGAGCCGGCCGTACCGGGACCGCTGGGCGAAGTGCTGGTCGATGATGACGCCGTCGATCAGGCCGAGCCCGGCCGTCAGCTGGCCGTAACGCTGGCGGGGAGTCACGCCCTCCTCGCCCATCGAGATCATGAACTGGCTCATGATCGAGGCTCCTGCGGAGGTCCCGCCGATGACGGCGCCGCGGTCGTGGGCCCGGGCGAGGGCGTCCCCGAGCGGTGTGCCCGGGAACCGCTGGCTCAGCTTGAGCTGGCTCCCTCCGCTCATGAAGATGCCGGTCGCCTGGTCGAGCAGGGCGACCAGGTCGGCGTCGTTGGCGGAGGCACGGTTCGGGGGGTTCACGACGTCGATGTCCGGGGCTCCCAGACGGGTGAACACCTCGCGGTAGGAGGCGACGACCTCTTCCTCGAACGACGACGCGGTGGGGATCAGCACGATCCGCGCTCTCCTGCCCCCAGCGAGCCGGACGAACCGTCGCAGCACCGTTGCCTTGCCGACCCGGTCCTCCGCTCCGCCGATGATGAACAGGGTGGGGACCTTGCGGACCTTGCGGACCTGCGTGCTTGCCATTGCGTCAGCCTAGGAGTCAGGGGGTGGGGATCGGCGGAGCGGGGGTCGGCGTGCCGTCAGCCTCGTCCGCCTCCTCGATCTCCTCACGGGTGATCCCGAGCAGGTAGAGCACCGCGTCGAGGTAGGGCACGTTGACGGCCGTGTCGGCCTGCTCGCGCACCACGGGCTTGGCGTTGAACGCGACACCGAGGCCGGCCGCCTGCAGCATGTCGAGGTCGTTGGCGCCGTCACCGATGGCCACGGTCCGCGAGAGCGGCAGTCCCGCTTCCGCAGCGAAGCGGCGCAATGCCGCGGCCTTGCCGGCGCGATCCACGATCTCCCCGACCAGGCGCCCGGTGAGTAGGCCGTCGCGCACCTCCAGCCGGTTGGCGTGGGCGTGGTCGATGCCGAGTTCACGAGCGAGGTCCTCGACGATCTCGATGAAACCCCCCGACACGATGGCCACGCTGAAGCCGAGTCGTTTCAGGGTCCGGACGAGGGTGCGGGCACCGGGCGTGAACTGGACGGCGGCGCGGACGTCGTCAAGGACGCTCACGGGCAGGCCCTCCAGGGCGGCAACGCGCTCGCGCAGGCTCTCGGCGAAGTCGAGCTCGCCGCGCATGGCGGCGGCCGTGACTGCCGCCACCTCGGCCTCACGACCGGCATGGCTGGCGAGCAGCTCGATGACCTCGTCCTGGATCAGGGTCGAGTCGACGTCCATGACGACGAGACGTCGGCCGCGGCGCGCCAGCCCACCGGCGGCGACGGCGATGTCGAGGCCGTGGACGCTGGACTCGAGGGCGAGCTCACGTCGCAGCCGGTCGACGTCCGCGCCCGACACGTCGAACTCGACCGTGGTGACCGGATAGCGCGACAGCCGTCGGATCCGGTCGATGTTGGCGCCGTGCGAGGCGATGCGCGCGGTGATGGCGGCGACGCCACTGGCCCGCAGGGGTGCCCCGAGGACGACGACGGCAGCCCGTCCGGTGCGCCTGCGCACGCTGTCGCCGGTGCCGACCTTGATCTTGACCTTGAGGTCGAGGTCGCGACCCACCGACGTCAGGACCGACCACAGCCGCTCCTCGGCGTCACCCGCCGCCAGCAGCATCGCCAGGGTCAGGTGTCCCCGGACCACCACCTGCTCGAGGTCGAGGACCTCCGCCCCGACGTCCGCGATGGCGTCGAAGAACGTGCTGGTGACGCCCGGCCGGTCTTCACCGGAGATGGTCACGAGCAGCGTCTGCGCGGTCAGGTCGGGCACCTCGCCACACTATCGACGGAGCTCAGTCGCCCAACGGGGGTCTCGCCATCCGACCGCGCCGCACCCCTCTCAACGAGCACGTCATCGATAACGGTTCGGTAGTGATCTAGTCAGTCACGCTCAGTCATCGTCACAGACCGGCATAGGCATCTATGTTCCTCAAGCGCGTCCGACCGGCGGGCGTCAAAGGGGGAGTTGCATGAAGCGCATCATCGGTCTCGTCATCGTGTCAGTCGGGCTCGGGTCCGGCGTGAGCGCGCCCGCCATCGGAGCGGAGGCGCCAGACCGCGCGGCCGCCATGGTCGTGGCGCAGACTGGCCAGCTCGGTGAGAGCGTGCCGACCGCCGGGCTGAACAAGGGCGGCCAGGCAATTGCGCCTGCCAGAGGCCTGCGGACGTGGGCTCAGGCCGACGGCGTCGGGCTGAGGCTGGTCGCAGTGCTCCCGCAGGGGCGCACGGACGGCGTGTTCGAGAACGTCATCCCCGAGGACTGGACGATGGCTGCGGCCACCGACGGCACCCTGGAGATCAAGAACGAAGACGGGGTCAGGCAGGGCCAGGTTGAGCGTCCGTGGGCGGCCGACGCAAAGGGCCATTTCCTGAAGACGCGCTTCGTCGTCGAGGGCCGCTCGTTGCGCCAGGTCGTGGAGACCGAGGGGGCGGCGTTCCCGATAGTCATGGATCCGTGGGTCGCGGCGGGCTGGTGGTACTACACGCCGGTCTATTACGTCGAGATGTCCTGGTCAGAGACGTGGCAGCTCAAGAACTTCATGGACACCAACTCGAGCCAGATCCCGGGCCTGCTGTGCGGCTTCATTCCCACGGCCACCGCCAAGATCACCTGTGGCGCGATATACCTGCTGGTCAAGGACGACGTGAAAAGCACCGTGAACGCCGCCATCCGACTCAAGAAGTGCTACAAGGCCAGGATCCCGGCAACGGGTGGAGCGGCGTCGCTGCCGGCATACGATTCGTACTACAAGACCTGTAGGTCCTGAGAGGGGACGTCATGCCAACTCGCAAGGAGCTGCGCACTGAGGCGCTGGTGCTCGTGATCATCCTGACTGTTGCCGTCCTGGCGCCGCTGGTCCAGGGGCACGAGCCAGCCCGGGACAGTGAGGTCCTGACGCTGGCGGTCGGGTGGGTGCTCGTCAGGTCGTCGGTGCTAGTGGCTCGTGTGGTCCGTCGCAGGAGACACTCATGAGCATGGCCGCAAGGCGAACCGGCCGTCCTCGCCTTCCAGCTCGTCGGCCCCAGGGAATGCCGGGGACTTCCGACCGGGTCAGGCGTTGCGGGAGTCTCGCCAGGCGACGAGGTCGCGCACCGGTCCGAGGTCGTACTTCGGACCACCGATCCCGACGGTGAAAAGGCGCGTGCCCACGGCATACAAGGCCTCGGCCCCGGCGGCGTAGTCGGCGACCTGCTCCGGGTGGCGACCCGGCCTGGCGGAGACACCGGCCGACCGCTCGATCTCGGCGGGGTCGCGCCCGATCCTCGCGCACCAGTCGTCGAGGACGGCGTGCTTGTGGGCGATCGTCTCGGGTCCACCGAAGCCGTGCCAGATGGTCGCGTGCTCGGCGACGATCTTGAGGGTCTTGCGTTCGCCGCCACCCCCGATCAGGACCGGGATGTCGCGCGTCGGGGCCGGGTTGAGCCTGGCCCACCGCTGCTTGACCAGCGGCAGGTCGCGGGCGAGGTTGTTCAACCGTCCGCCGGCCGTCCCGAAGTCGTAGCCGTACTCGTCGTAGTCCTTCTCGAACCAGCCCGAGCCGATGCCGAGGATGAGCCGCCCCCCACTGATGTGGTCGACGGTTCGGGCCATGTCGGCGAGCAGCTGGGGGTTGCGGTAGCTGTTGCAGGTGACCAGTGCGCCGATCTCGACGCGGGACGTCGCCTCGGCCCAGGCACCCAGCATCGTCCAGCACTCGAAGTGCGCACCGTCCCGCTCGCCGTAGAGCGGGTAGAAGTGATCCCAGTTGAAGACGACGTCGACGCCGATCTCCTCGGCCTCCGCCGCGGCCCGGCGGATCAACGCGTACTCGGCGTGCTGGGGCTGGAGCTGGACCCCGATCCGGATCGGGCGGTTGGCATCGGTCATGCGGTGACTTCCTGGAACTTGGCGATGACCGTCAGCCCCGACTCGGTGACCATGAACCCGCGCTCCCGGTCGTGGTCGTGGTCGACGCCGATCGAGGTGTCCTCGGGTACCACGACGCCCTTGTCGATGATGGCGCGCTTGATGACGCACCCGCGTCCGACCTCGACGCCGTCCAGGAGCACGCTGTCGTCGATGGTGGTGCCGCTGTGGATGTGGCAGCGCGGCGACAGCACCGAGTTGGTGACCGTCGCCCCGGAGATGACGACACCGGGGGAGACCGCCGAGTTGTGCGCCTCGCCGAACTTGCCGGCGGCGCCGTGCACCAGCTTGGCCGGCGCGAGCGGGCCGTAGTCGGTGTAGATCGGCCAGTCGTAGTTGTAGAGGTTGAAGACGGGGTGGATGGAGACGAGGTCCATGTGGGCGTCCCAGTAGGAGTCCATGGTCCCGACGTCGCGCCAGTAGGCCTGGTCGCGTGGGGTGGCACCCGGGATGACGTTGTCCTTGAAGTCGTAGACGTAGCCCTCGCCCCGGTCGACGAAGTCGGGCACGATGTCGCCGCCCATGTCGTGCTTGCTTCCCTCGCGGGTGTCGTCCCGCGTCACGGCGTCGATGAGCACGTCGGTGTTGAACACGTAGTTGCCCATCGAGGCCAGCACCTCGTCGGGGGAGTCGGGCAGGCCCTTCGCGTCCTTGGGCTTCTCCTTGAAGGCGCCGATCTTGCGTCGGTCGTCGTCGTCGACCTCGATGACCCCGAACTGGTCGGCCAGGGCGATCGGCTGGCGGATCGCGGCCACCGTCACGCCCGCGCCGGTCTCGATGTGCTGCGCCACCATCTGGGAGAAGTCCATCCGATAGACGTGGTCGGCTCCGACGACGACGACGATGTCGGGCTTCTCGTCGTGGACCAGGTTGAGGCTCTGGTAGATGGCGTTGGCCGACCCGAGGTACCAGTTCTTGTCGATGCGCTGCTGAGCCGGCACGGGCGCGACGTAGTTGCCGAGCATCGTGGACATCCGCCAGGTCTTGGTGACGTGGCGGTCGAGGCTGTGCGACTTGTACTGCGTCAGCACGACGACCTTGAGGTAGCCGCTGTTGACGATATTGCTCAGTGCGAAGTCGATGAGCCGGTAGATCCCCCCGAACGGCACCGCCGGTTTCGCACGGTCTGCGGTCAGCGGCATCAACCGCTTGCCCTCCCCGCCCGCGAGCACGATGGCCAGAACCTTGGGTCCACCAGACTTGTACGCCATGTGCCGACCCTAGGGACTGCAGCGCCTCGCGGCGACCCCTGTCCGGCAGGTGTCCCTCAGAGAGCGAACCCGGCTACGCTCGCGAAGGTGAGAGTCGACATCCTGACCAAGGAGTACCCGCCCAACATCTACGGTGGCGCGGGGGTGCACGTGGCCGAGCTGGTGCGCGCGCTGCGCGACCGCGGCGACATCGATGCACGGGTCCGAGCGTTCGGCGAGCCGGTGTCCGAGGAGGGCACGACGGGGTATGCCGACCTGCCGGACCTGGGTGCCGCGAACGCGGCCGTCCGGACGATGGGCGTCGACCTGGCGATGGCCGGTGACTGTGTCGGGGCCGACCTGGTCCACTCGCACACGTGGTACGCCAACTTCGGCGGCCACGTGGCGTCACTGCTCGGGGGCATGCCCCACGTGGTGAGCGCCCACAGCCTCGAGCCGATGCGTCCGTGGAAGGCCGAGCAGCTCGGTGGCGGCTACCGCGTGTCGTCGTTCATGGAGCGCACCGCCTACGAGGCAGCCGACGCCGTGATCGCCGTGAGCGAGGGCATGCGCCAGGACGTCCTGCGCAGCTATCCCTCGATCGACCCGGAGCGGGTCAAGGTCGTCCACAACGGCATCGACTCCCAGCTGTGGCAGCGCCACCGCGACGACGACACGGTGCGCCGGCACGGGGTCGACCCTGACGGGAAGTCGGTCATCTTCGTCGGCCGCATCACCCGGCAGAAGGGCCTGCCCTACCTGCTGAAGGCGGCCGCCAAGCTGCCACCCGACGTGCAGCTGGTGCTCTGCGCCGGGGCGCCGGACACCCCCGAGATCATGGCTGAGGTGACGAGCCTGATGGACGAGCTCAAGGCGACCCGCGAAGGCGTCGTCTGGATCCCCGAGATGCTCCCGCGGGGAGAGGTCGTCGCACTTCTCTCTGCTGCAACGGTTTTCGCCTGCCCGTCGATCTACGAGCCGCTGGGCATCGTCAACCTCGAGGCGATGGCGTGCGAGCTCCCCGTCGTGGCCACCGCGACGGGCGGCATACCCGAGGTCGTCGTGGACGGCGAGACCGGCTGGTTGGTGCCGATCGACCAGAAGCAGGACGGCAGCGGCATACCGCTCGACGCGGACCGGTTCGTGGCTGACCTCGCCGCGGCGTTGACCAACGCCGTCAGCGACCCGGCGCGAGCCGACGCGATGGGACTGGCCGGGCGCAAGCGGGCCGTCGACTCGTTCTCCTGGGCGACCATCGGGGAGCGCACCAACCAGGTGTACCTCGAGGTGCTGCGCCGGCGAGTGCTGGCGGCTCAGCCCTAGGCCGGCAACCGGGCCTACGACACCGGGGTTGCCGTCCTGTCGTCCTCCATGGTCCGGGCCTCCTCTGTCGTCGGGGCCTCCTCTGTCGTCGGAGACAGGTAGGCGTGGACGAGCGGAACGACCGACGCCCCTTCTCCACTCGCCGAGGCGACCCGTTTCATCGAGCCGGCGCGGATGTCGCCTGCTGCGAAGATCCCGGGCAGCGTGGTGGCCAGGTTCGGAGGTGGCACGCCATCGGTCCACCGGTCGCGAGGGACGTCGCGCCCAGTGAGCACGAAGCTGTGCTTGTCGCGAGCCAGCTCTGGCGGCAGCCAGTCGCAGCGCGGCTCGGCCCCGAGCAGCAGGAACAGGCCCCGTGCCTGCCTGGTCGTCGTCCTCCCGGTGGTGGTGTCCTCGAGGCACAGCCACTCCAGCTGGCCCTCGCCACCACCGTCCACGACGCGGGTGCAGGGCAGCACGGTGATGTGCTCGGTGTAGGCCATCTCATCGATGAGGTACTTCGACATCGTCTCCCCGAGCCCGCTCCGCCGCACGACGATCGTCACCGACTTCGCGAACCGAGCCAGGTGGAGGGCTGCCTGACCGGCGGAGTTGCCGCCGCCGACCACGACGACGTCGTAGCCCTCCATCTCGCGGGCCGCAGTCATAGCCGCGCCGTAGTTGACGCCAGCGCCCACCAGGGCGTCGAGCGAGGGGACGCCCAGCCGGCGATAGGCCACACCGCTGGAGATGAGGACGGTCCTGGCCCGGACGTCGCCCCCGCCGGTGCGCAGGAGGTGGGGAGCCTCGTCGGTCCCGGGTTCGAGAGCTGTGACCTCCCAGCCGGTCAGGAACTCGGTCCCGAAACGCAGGGCCTGGTTGCGGGCGCGCTGGGCCAGCCGCATGCCCGAGATGCCACGAGGAAAGCCGAGGTAGTTGCGGATCATCGAGCTGGTGCCGGCCTGCCCGCCGATCGCCTCGGCCTCCAGCACGACGACCGACAGTCCCTCCGATGCTCCGTACACGGCGGCGGCGAGCCCAGCGGGGCCGGCGCCCACGACCGCCAGGTCGACGACCTCGTCGAGCTCGAAGCTGCGCGGCCGGCCGTTGATCGCGATCGCGACGTCGCGGACGCTCGTGGCCTGGATCGGTGTCCGGTTGGCGGCCGTCACCACCGGCCAGCGCAGCTCGTCCACGCCGAGCTGCTCGCGGATCCCCGCGAGGTAGTCCTGCAGTGCCGGCTCGTCGGGATGCCACACGCGGTTCTGCATGCCCATCCGGTCGAGGAAGTCGCGGATCGCCATCGTGAGACCGTCCTGGGTCGGCGAGATCACCTTGGCGACGACGACTTCGGGCTGGGGGACGGTCGAGGTCCACTCGGACAGCAGGTCGGTGATCGCGTTGTGGAACTCCTCGTCGCGCTTGCCCCGAGGCATGAGCAGATAGGCGTCGTACTTGCCCTTGGCCATGCCGGCCCGGAGTCCGGGCCCGTCTGCGAGGAAGTACTCCCAGGGGGCGGCTACGACGCGGCGGGCTGTGGCGACCACCAGGCGCCAGCGGTGGAATGCCTCGTGGACGCTCTCGACATCCGGCAGCCGCGAGTCCGTGACGAACAACGCCACGTGGTCACCACGGTCACGGATCTCGCGGGCGATGGACTCGGCCTCCGCACAGGAACCAGCGGTGCGCAGGTCGTAGTCGCGCTGGTACCTGCTCTGGAACTCCTCGAGCAGCGTGTCGCCATGGTGCTCCGACACCAGGATGATTGCGGGGTCCGCCATGCCGTCCGAGTCTAGTTGCCGGCGCTGTCGGTCGCCGAGGGGTCGGGCCGACGGGTCAGGCCCGACTGGTCAGACCGGTCGCCATCCCGCCAGCACGGCACACGCGGCGTTGGTCGCGTCGGCGAGGGCACGCTCGGAGGCCCGCTGCAGGCGCATCAGGACGCGGTGCCGCGACGAAGCCTCGGCCGCGGTGAGGGCCCCGTCGCCCGCGACGAGCGCGACGTCGACCACCGAGTCGATGGTCCCGGCGAGGGCGATGACGCGAGCGGCGCGGGCCGGAAGGCCAGGCGGCAGCCCCCAGCGACCACCGAGCGCCGCGTCGGCCAGCTCGCGGGCCGCGCCCGCGCCGAACGGCTGACCGCCGATCGCATCGATCGCTTCCGTGGCCGCGCGGATCTCCTCACGCAGGTGACGTTCGAGCTGCGATGGCTCGAGTGCCTCCACCCGGTGGCGTGGCACGGGGGCGGCGTCGTATGCCGTCCAGTCCACCCTGGTGCCGACGTCCAGGCCTCCGTCGGTACCGGCGCCGTACGTCGAGATAGTGGGCACGAGGAGGCCCCCGAGACCGGGCACGAACACACACTCACCGACCGACGCGGCCGCGCCCTGCGCGTCGGGGGAGGCACCCGGCATACCCACGAGGTCACCAGGGGCCGGAAGGGCGACGAGCAGAGCCTGCTCACCGAGGTCGCGCCACAGACCGAGGCGGTCGAGGTCACCGGCGACGTGGTCGATGTCGGGGAGGGCGCGTGCGAGCGACCGCTCCAGGGGACTGTCCATGGCCCACGCGTGCGTCGTCCACAGCGAAAGCCGCACGGACGCAGGGAGTTCGGGCATCCCACCAGCCTAAGCCGATAGGGTCCGGTCCCATGAGTGACGTCCTTGAGTTCGCAGGAGTGAGCGTCGTCCGGGGTCAGGCGACCCTGCTCGACGACGTCTCCTGGGAGGTCGAGGAAGGGCAGCGCTGGGTCATCCTCGGCCCGAACGGCGCGGGCAAGACGACGCTGCTCCAGCTGGCCGCTGGACGGATGCACCCGACCACGGGCGTGGCCGGTGTGCTCGGCGAGGTGCTGGGGGCGGTCGACGTCTTCGAGCTGCGGCCCCGCATCGGGCTGGCCTCCGCGGCCCTGGCCGAGCGGATCCCGTTCGACGAGGTCGTGCACAACGTGGTCGTGACCGCGTCCTACGGCGTCGTCGGCCGGTGGCGGGAGAGCTACGAGACGTTCGACCACGCCCGGGCGTCCGAACTGCTCGTCGCGCTGGGCGCCGACCACCTGGCGGACCGCACCTACGGCACGTTGTCCGAGGGGGAGCGCAAGCGGGTCCAGATCGCGCGCGCCCTGATGACCGACCCCGAGCTGATGCTGCTCGACGAACCAGCCGCCGGGCTCGACCTCGGTGGTCGCGAGGACCTCGTCCGCAGGCTGGGCGTCCTGGCAGGCGACCTCGAGGCCCCGGCCCTGATCCTCGTCACCCACCACGTCGAGGAGATCCCGCCCAACTTCACCGACGTCCTCCTGCTGCGCGAGGGACGCATCGTCGCCCAGGGTCCGGTCGAGATCACCCTCACCGAGGCCAACCTGTCGGCCACCTTCGGTATGCCCCTGGAGCTGGAGCGTCGAGGCGAACGGTGGACGGCGCGATTGCGTGTCGGCGAGGGAACGTCGGAACCGTCCCCTTCGTCCTAGAGTTGCCTGACCACTGAGAGGGAGGGGTGTCATGGACTGGTTCGCGGAGAATCCGTGGCTCGCATGGCTGGGACTGGCACTGATCCTGGCGGCCATCGAGGCCGCCACCGTCGACTTCGTGTTCCTCATGCTGGCCGGAGGGGCAGCCGTCGGAGCGGGGGCTTCGGCGATCGGGATCGGGTTCCCGGGTCAGGTCATCGTTGCCGTCGTCGTCGCAGGGCTGCTCCTGCTGCTCGTGCGCCCGATCATCACCAGGAAGTTCATGGTGGCCGAGGCCAGCCACGGAATCGGCGCGCCCGGTCTCGTCGGCCGCAGTGGGCGCGTGCTGCAGGCGGTCACCGCGACCGACGGTCGCGTCAAGGTGGGCGGGGAAACCTGGTCCGCCCGCACGCCGCAAGGCGGCGCCACATGCCAGCCCGGCCAAGAGGTCCGGGTTGTATCAATCGAGGGGGCCACCGTGATCGTCACCGGCATCACGGCGGGTCAGAAAACGGAGTAGACGTGGACGGCATTGGAGCAGGCTTCATCGTCCTGCTGATCCTGGTCGCCTTTGCGCTGATCGTGCTCTTCCGCACGGTGCGCATCGTGCCCCAGCAGACTGCCCTGATCATCGAGCGGCTCGGCCGCTACGCCCGCACGCTCGAAGGCGGCATCCACTTCCTGGTGCCGTTCGTCGACAAGGTGCGCGCGAACGTCGACCTGCGCGAGCAGGTCGTCTCGTTCCCACCGCAGCCGGTGATCACCTCGGACAACCTGGTCGTCAACATCGACACGGTCATCTACTACTCGGTCATCGACGCGAAGTCGGCCGTGTACGAGATCGCCAACTTCATCCAGGGCATCGAGCAGCTCACCGTCACCACCTTGCGCAACGTCATCGGCTCGCTCGACCTCGAGCAGACGCTGACCAGCCGCGACCAGATCAACGCCCAGCTGCGTGGCGTCCTCGACGAGGCCACCGGCAAGTGGGGCATCCGCGTCAACCGCGTCGAGCTCAAGGCCATCGACCCGCCGCACTCGGTGCAGGAGTCGATGGAGAAGCAGATGAAGGCCGAGCGTGAGCGTCGTGCCCAGATCCTGTACGCCGAGGGCACCAAGCAGTCCGCGATCCTCACCGCCGAAGGTGAGAAGCAGAGCCAGATCCTGCGCGCCGAGGGTTCCGCCCAGGCCCGCATCCTCGAGGCCCAGGGCCAGGCCCGCGCCATCCAGCAGGTCTTCGACGCGATCCACCGTGGCAAGCCCACCCAGAAGCTCCTGGCCTACCAGTACCTCCAGGTGCTCCCGCAGATCGCCCGCGGCGACGCCAACAAGATGTGGATCATCCCGAGCGAGCTCACCGACGCGCTCAAGGGCATCGGCGGCATGCTCGGGCGTGGTGAGGGTGGCGGCCCGTTCAGTGGCGCGGCGGACGACGACGAGGGCTGGGTCGATCCCGGTCCCCTCAAGGATGCGTTCGACGAGACCCAGCTCGAGGACCCGATGCAGGCCCTCGCCGAGGCACGAGGGATGGCCGGCAGGGCCAGCCAGGAAGCCACCGAGCACGCCGCACCGGTGAAGCGAGTGCAGCCACCCATGCCCCCCTCGGCAGACGCGGTGCCTGAGTTCGAGCCGCCGACCCCGCCGGCGGTCCCGCCCATGGAGACCGACGAGGGCCCCAAGCCGCCGCCCCCGGCCTGACCTCCACCCCACCTCGGTATGCCGCCCGCGCACCCGCGCGGGCGGCATACCTGTGTCTGGGTGGGGGAGCCGCGTCGCTAGGGTGACGTGGTGTCCGTCTTCGAAGCCCTCGGGATCTTCCTCGCGGGGCTCGCGGCAGGGACCATCAACACCGTCGTCGGGTCCGGCACCCTGATCACGTTCCCGACGCTGCTGTTCTTCGGCTATCCGCCCCTCACGGCCAACATGTCCAACAACATCGGCCTCGTCGGCGGAGGTGTGACCGGATCGTGGGGATACCGCAAGGAGCTCGTGGGCGCCGGTCCGGCCATCCGCCGGCTCCTTCCGATGTCCCTTGCTGGTGGCATCACGGGGGCTGTCCTGCTGCGCGTGTTGCCGGCCTCCGCGTTCACGGCCATCGTCCCGGTGCTCATCGCGATCGGGGTCCTGCTCGTCGTCCTCGGTCCGGCGATCCAGCGCCGCGCKGCCGCGCGGCGCGATGGTGGCGACGAGGTCCATCCGGTCCACCGCGGTGGAGCCACGACCATCCTGCTCATGGCGGCGGTGTTCGTGGCCGGGGTCTACGGCGGGTACTTCGGCGCCGCCCAGGGCGTGATCCTCATGGGCGTCCTCAGCGTCCTCAGCAGCGAGCCGCTGCAACGCCTCAACGGCTACAAGAACGTCCTCGCACTGGTCGTCAACACGGTCGCGGCGGTGGTCTTCGTCGTCGTCGCCCACGAGCTGATCGACTGGCTGGTCGTCCTGCTCATCGCGATTGGTTCACTGCTCGGTGGAGTGGTCGGCTCGACCGTCGGCCGCCGCCTGCCACCGGTGGCGTTGCGTGGCCTCATCGTGGTCATCGGCGTCGTCGGGATCATCAAGATCATCTGGTTCAGCTGAGGCCAGGACCGCCCCGGTGGCTCAGGTGACCTTGACCACCGTGACCGGCGACACCGACTCGGCGTGCGTGGAGCTCCCCAGGTAGTTCACCGTCAGGGCGTGGTTGCCCTTGGCGACCGGTGTCCAGACGATCGTGGCCTTGCCGTCGACGAGCGTGGCGGTGGTCCCGACCGGCTCCACACCGTCGTAGAGCCGCACCGTGCCCCCCGGCCGTGGGCCGGAGCCGGCCGTCACGGTCACCGCGACGGACGTGGGCTTGCTGGTCTTGGCGGTCTTGGCGACGGACATCGTGGTCGTGGTGGCGATGCCGGGGACGTCGACCGTGGTCGCGCCGCTGCTCGGCAGGAGAGCCGTGCTCCCGGCGTAGTCAGCGCTCAGGGTGTGACTGCCCCGAGCTAGCCCGGGCACGAGCAGGGAGGCCCTGCCGCTGCCGTCGAGCTCTGCCGTGCCGAGGGTGGTCTGGCCCTCGCGGAAGGTCACCAGACCGGTCGGGACCGCAGTTCCGCCGTTCACCGTGGCAGTCAGCGCCACCCCGGCGTCACTGGTCGAGCCGCCGGTCAGGGTGGTCGTGGAGGCGACCCGCGGGTCAGGGGCTACGGTGTGGAACCGGGCGCGACCGGTCAGGCCGGCCACGGCGTTGTCGCAGTACTGCCGGAACGTCACGTCCAGGCTGGTGATGGCGCCCGCGGAGTCGGTCGCGATGCTGTGCACCGTGAAGGTGCCAGTCAGGGTGTTGCAGCCTCGCCCCGTGCCCGAGAAGCTCAGACCGGGCTGGCCCGTCCCACGGAACGGTGCCCGCACCGCGCCGGTGTAGAAGCCGGGCTGCAGCGTCTCGCCGGGCGGGGCTGCGACGTCGAGGGTCCACCACTGCCCGGTCTCGGGCGAGTCCACCGAGATGGTGGCGTAGTCGGCCGTCCCGCGGGCGGCCAACGTCGCCGTCGGCGGCAGGTAGCTGGCCAGGGCACCCTGCCCGATGTAGTCGCCGGCCTCGCTCCCGAACCACAGGGAGGTGTCCGGGACGGCGACCTCCTGGAGCAGGCGGGCCGAGGTGGCGGTGCCGACCTTCGCGTAGAGCGAGTGCGTCCCCGGGCTGAGCCGGTCGGTGGTGAGCCGCGCGGTGCCGTTCGTGTCGAAGGAGCCCTGGCCGATGGGGGTGGCCGCGTCGTAGAAGACGACGCCGCCAGCCGTGCCGGGCGAGGTCCTGGCGGTCAACGTGACCGGCTGGTCGGCCACGACGCTGGGGTTGGAGGATGTGAGGACCGGCGTGATGACGTACGGCGCTGCGTACTTGACGGTGGCCGTCAGGCTCCCGGTGCTGTTGTCGCAGAACTGGGTGAGCGTCGCGTCGAGGGAGGTGATGCGTCCGCCGGTGTCCGCGCTGATCGCGAAGATCGTGAAGCGACCCTTGACCTGGTTGCAGCCGCGCCCGGTCGAGGTGACCGAGAGGCCGCCGGAGGTGCTGTTGAACGGAGCGCGGGTGGCGTTCTCGTAGGACCCGGTCGTCAGTTGCTGGCCCGTGGGGGCAGCGAGCGTGACGTCCCACCACTCGGTCCCCGTGTCGGCCGACACCGTGACCGAGCCTGCAGTGCCGCTGATCCGGAACTGCGTGGGCGCAGCAAGGGTGCCGCTCCGTCCCTGGCCGATGTAGTCGCCGGGGGCGCTGACGTACGACAGGTACGTCTCGCTCTCGCCGGCGGCTGTGGCCGGTGCCGTGGCGGCCATCAGGGCCAACGGTGCGACCACGACCGCACCAGTCATCAGTCGCGCCCAGAATCCACGTCCACGCATCGCGAGCCCCCTCGTACCAACCGCGGTCACCGACCCTGCGTCGGGCGCAGCCGTGCTGCGGAAACGGTAGACCGATGGCGTGGCCGGCAGCAGGCGTTTCGGGGAAATCCGCGGTGGCCTAGCCTGCTCGCCGTGCCCATCGCCATCACCAGCGCCGACGACGACCGCCTGACCGACTACGTCTCGCTCACCGACGTCGCGTTGCGGCGCCGGACCGAACCCGAGCGCGGGCTCTACATCGCCGAGTCGGAGAAGGTCATCCGCCGGGCCCTGGAGGCCGGACACCGACCCCGCAGCTACCTCATGGCGCAGCGGTGGCTGACCGACCTGGCGGACCTGGTCGAGCAGGCCGAGGCTGGGGGCGTCCCGGTCTTCGTCGGCGAGCACGACGTCATCGAGCGGCTGACCGGCTTCCACCTGCACCGCGGAGCACTGGCCTCCATGCAGCGGCCCGTGCTGCCGGCTGTGGTCGACCTCGTCGCTGACGCCCGACGGGTGCTGATCCTCGAGGACATCGTCGACCACACCAACGTGGGTGCCGTCTTCCGCTCGGCCGCGGCCCTCGGGGTGGATGCGGTCCTGGTCACGCCGCGGTGTGCCGATCCGTTGTACCGCAGGTCGATTCGCGTCTCGATGGGCACCGTGTTCCAGGTGCCTTGGACTCGCATCGACCCCTGGCCGGGCGGCATCGCCGACCTCCAGCGTGCCGGGTTCACGGTGGCGACCCTGGCCCTGGCCGACGACGCGGTGAGCCTCGACGAGCTGGCCGCCGACCCGCCGGAGCGGCTGGCCCTCGTGCTCGGCACCGAGGGCGACGGGCTGTCCCACCACACCCTCGACGCGGCCGACCTGACGGTGACCATCCCGATGGCCGGCGGTGTGGACTCCCTCAACGTGGCAGCCGCGGGCGCCGTGGCCGCGTGGGCGTTGCGCCCCAAGGGTCAGTCGACGAGGCGCTGAAGGAGGTCGCGCAGCTCACTCGCCGGGTCGGCCGTGAGGCCCCCGTGCACGGGCCCGGGCTGGACCACCGTGCTCCGGGGCGCGCTGAGCCAGCCGAACCTGCGCCCGAGCCCACCCAGGGTGGGCAGCCCGCCCCCTGTCACCCCACGGCATACCTGGCAGATGGTTTCGAGCGCCCCGTCGACGTCGTCGACGTCGACCTGGGGTGCGAAGGCGCGCAGCCGCGCCGCATCGACGCGGTAGGCAGCTTCGAGGAACTCGGCACCCTGGCTGTAGAGGACGAGGCCGACGTTGAGGAACTCCTCCCTCTCCACCCGCGGTACGCAGCGCAGCACGACGTACTGGTAGCCGTTGAGGGTCATGACGCGTCCTCGGGGAGCCAGGCCTTCGGGTTCGCGACCCGGGCCAGCAGGTGTTCGACGTATGCCGCGCGAACGGCTGCCGGGGTGTCCAGACCGGGTGCCTGCTCCAGCCAGCCATCGGGCACCGTGTCGACGACACCGGCAAGGAGTTCTGCCGTGATGGAGGGTGACAGGCGCTCGTGGGCCGCGGCGGTGCTCGACGCGACGTCGCGCAGGACGTGCGTGCTCGCGTCGAAGGACTGGTCGGCGAACCGCTGCGGATCGGCGCCACGACCTGGCCAGCCGTGATGGAAGTACAACGCGGCGCCGTGGTCGATCAGCCACGGGTTGCGGTGCCAGACCAGCAGATTGGGGTTGCTCCACGTGCGGTCGACGTTGGCGGTGAAGGCGTCGAGCCACAGGATGTCGGCGGCCGTGTCAGGGGTGGGGGGTCGCGACCCGTCGTACCCGAACGAGCCGGGCAGGAAGTCGATGCCGAGGTTGTGGCCGAGGCTGGCCGTGAGCAGGTCCTGGACCTCCTCGTCCGCCTCGTACTTGGCGATCGGCGCCTGGAGGTCGACCACCGCCATGCGGGGGACGTTGAGGTCCAGAGCCCGCGCCAGCTCGCCGACGATGACCTCGGCGACGAGCACCTTGAGGCCCTGCCCCGCTCCGCGGAACTTCACGACATACGTGCCGAAGTCGTCGGCCTCGACGATGCCCGGGAGGGAGCCACCCTCCTTGAGGGGGGTGACGTAGCGCGTGGCGGTGATCTGGTCGAGCACGACGCCCAGCCTAGGGTGCTGCGCGTCGCGCCCGAGTCAGGTGCCGCTCAGGTGTCGCCGACGGTGAGGGAGGTCTCTCGTCAGGGCGCCAGGCAGGTGGCGTGGTTGAGTGCCGCGATGACCGCCTGGCGCCAGCTCAGCCCGGACGCGGCCGTCCGGCAGGATGCGCCGCCGCAATCGCACTGCCAGCGCCAGGTGCCGGTACCGGCTCGGTGCACGTGCGGGTGGTGGTGGGCCGTGTCCGCCCGGGTGTGGTGTCGCGTCTGCATGGTGCTGCCCCCTCGGCCGCGCCCCCGCGCGTCCTGACTTCCAAGAGGGAGTGGGTGGCCCGGTGATACGTACGATGCGGCGTGTCGCCGGGCAACGGCCCGGTGAGCGGTCAACGCAGGGCGCGCACGGTCTCCACGGTGTCGGCCTCGTCAGCGCGCTTGTCGTCGCGGTAGCGCAGCACCCTGGCAAACCGCAGGGCCATCCCACCCGAATAGCGCGACGAGGTCTGGATGCCGTCGAAAGCGACCTCGACGACCTGCTCGGGGCGCACGGTGACGACGTAACCCTCGGTGCCGCCCACCGCGAGCTCGGTGAAGCGCTCCGTCTGCCAGGCCAGCATCTCGTCGGTCATGCCCTTGAACGTCTTGCCCAACATGACGAACCCGCCCGTGTCGGGGTCGCGCGCGCCCAGGTGGATGTTGGACAGCCAACCCCGGCGTCGGCCGCTGCCCCACTCCACGGCGAGCACCACGAGGTCGAGCGTGTGCCGCGGCTTGACCTTCACCCAGCCAGCACCGCGGCGGCCGGCGGCATAGGCGGCTGAGGGCGCCTTGACGACGACGCCCTCGTGACCCTCGGCGACCAGCCTGGCGAAGAACTCTCCGGCCTCGGCGGACGTGGTCGCGGTGATCCGTGGCACCAGCGACGGGGCCGGGACCAGCTCGGCGAGCCGGGCGAACCGAGCGGAGGCAGGCAGCTCGAGCAGGTCCTGGCCGTCGATGTGGAGCAGGTCGAAGAAGTAGGGCGTGACCGGCACCCGAGCCCTCAGCTCGGCGACACCGGTGCTGCTCATCGTGCGGGACGCGGTTTCCTGGAACGGGCGCGGCCGGCCTGCCCTGTCGAGGGCGATGGCCTCGCCGTCGATGACGACGGATTCCACAGGCAGTGCGAGGACCGCCTCGACCACCTCGGGCAGGCGCTCGGTGATGTCGTCGAGCGAGCGCGTGAACAAGCGCACCTCGTCACCCTCGCGATGGGCCTGGAGCCGGATGCCGTCGAGCTTGCCGTCGACCACGACCCCCTCGGTGGTGTCACCCACCTGCTCCCACGCGGCGTCGATGTCCGGGGCCGACGCGGCGAGCATCGGCCGCAGCGGGCGACCGACCTCGAGCCGGATCGCGGCCAGCGCGTCACTGCCTCCGGTCAGGGCCGCCGCGGCAACCGGACCGGCGTGCCCCGCCAGCATCACGGCGCGCCTGACGTCGGCCTCGGGGAGCTGTGCGGCCGACGCGATCGCGGCCAGCAGCACGCCGTCGAGGGCGCCCTGCCTGACCTGTCCGGTCACCAGCGCGCGGAGGTAGTCCTGTTCGGGTGCGGTCAGCCGGGCGAAGAGGGCACTGACCGCGGCAGCTCTGGCGGCGCCCGACCCCGAACCCGAGAGGGCGCCGATCGCGGTGAGGGCGGCGTCGACCTCGGCCACCGTGACAGTGGCCGTGGTCGCAGGCGCAGGGAGGGTGGACAGTCCGCGCCAGCTCACGCCGACACGTCGTTGCGGCAGCACCCCCGAGAGGTATGCCGCGACGGTCGCGGATTCCTCCGGGCCGGCCGCACGCAGCGCGTCGGCCACCGCAGCCGTCTTGGCGAGCCGCGACCGGGTCTCGGTGGCAGCACGCGAGGCGGCGACGACGTCGGCGAGGAGCACGGCCCCACGCTAGTCGCGCCCTCCGACACCGCGAGAGGATCAGCCGGCGAGGACGGTCTGCAGGTCGACGGACTCGAAGCCGTGGGCCTCTGCAACGGGTGCGTAGGTGACTGCCCCGTCGTGCGTGTTGAGGCCGAGGGCCAGTGGCCGGTTGGCGCGGAGCGCATCGCGCCAACCACGGTTGGCGAGCTGCACGGCATACGGGAGGGTGACGTTGGTGAGGGCGTAGGTGCTGGTGTGGGGCACCGCGCCCGGCATGTTCGCCACGCAGTAGAAGACCGAGTTGTGCACCTCGTAGGTGGGGTCGGCGTGGGTGGTCGGCCGCGAGTCCTCGAAACAACCGCCCTGGTCGATCGAGATGTCGACGAGCACGGAGCCCGGCTTCATCCGGGAGACCTGCTCGTTGGTCACGAGCTTGGGCGCCTTGGCGCCGGGCACCAGCACCGCGCCGATGACCAGATCCGCGTCGATGATCGCCCGCTCCACCTCGTAGGCGTTCGACGCGACGGTCTGGCAGTGCCCCTGGTAGATGGCGTCCGCGTGCCGCAGCTTGGCGATGTCGCGGTCGAGCAGGAGCACCTCGGCCTGCATGCCCAGGGCGATCGCGGCAGCGTTCATGCCCGAGACGCCGGCGCCGATGACGACCACCTTCGCGGCATACACCCCGCTGACCCCACCCATGAGGACGCCACGGCCGCCCTGGGCGCGCATCAGCGTGTGCGCGCCGACCTGGGGTGCGAGTCGACCGGCGACCTCGGACATCGGGGCGAGCAGGGGCAGCGACCGGTCGGGCAGCTCGACGGTCTCGTAGGCGATGCCCGTGACCTTGCGCTTGACGAGCTCTTCGGTGAGTGGCTGGTCGGCGGCGAGGTGGAGGTAGGTGAAGAGGGTCTGCCCCTCGCGCATCCGGTGGTACTCCGGCTCGATCGGCTCCTTGACCTTGAGGATCAGGTCGCCCGTGCCCCACACGTCGTCGGCGGTGTCGAGAATCGTCGCACCCGCAGCGGTGTAGTCCTCGTCGAGGATGGAGGAACCGACACCCGCCTCCTTCTCGACGAAGACCTCGTGGCCGTTGACGACGAGCTCGTGAACACCCGATGGGGTGATGGCCACGCGGTACTCGTTGTTCTTGACCTCGCGCGGAATGCCGATCTTCATCTGGTCCTCCTGGTTTGGTCCCTCACGCAGTGGTCCATCGTGGGTGGCGCCGACGTCAGGCTGCCAACGCCCACCTTCGCAGATGCGAGATGGCGATGACACGTTTTCGCTGTTCAGGAGGATTCCCGGACTTCCTCCCATCGCGAGCAGGGAGGCGTACCCTTTGCGTGAGTCCGGGCACTGTGTCCCGGGTAGGCCGCGCGCACGGAGCTTTCATGGGCATCACGACTTCCCCCCTCCCTGTGGGGGAAGCGCGCTCCAGCAATGGCTACGTCCACGACGTGATGTTCTGGTCACGTAAGGATGCGTTCGTTCACGACACGGTCGACTTCGTACGCGGGGGGTTGCTGGCCCACGAACGTGTCCTCGTCGCCTTGCCCGCACCTCGGCTGCAGGCGGTTCGGGCGGCCCTGGGCGACGGGGCCAGACACGTGGACTTCGCCGACATGGAACACCTCGGCGCCAACCCCGCCCGGATCATCGCAGCGTGGGTCCAGTTCGTGACCGAGTCCGGGGACCGCCCCTCGCGCGGGGTGGGCGAACCCCTCTGGGCGGGTCGCTCGAGTGTCGAGGTCAGCGAGTGCCAGCTGCACGAGGCGCTGCTCAACGACGCCATCCCGGCGACGGCGCCCTTGTGGCTGCGCTGCCCCTACGAGGTGGGGGCGCTGCCCGCCGAGGTGGTCGACGTCGCCCTGCACTCGCACCCCTGGGTGGCGAAGGACGATGGCACGGCGCGGGCGAACGAGTCCTACGGCGGGGGCGAGCTGGGCGCGTTGGGCTTTGCGACTCCGCTCCCGGAACCGCCGGCCGCCAGCATCGTCCGGACCATCACGTCCGAGACCCTGCGTTCCGTGCGAGACCTGGCCCTGCATGTCGCCCGCGTCTGTGGAGTGGCGCAGGAGCGCGCCGAAGACCTCGGACTCGCGCTGCACGAACTGGGGGTCAACTCCGTGGTCCACGGCAACGGCGGCACCCTGCGGCTGTGGCGCACGCCCGAGGCGTTGGTCTGCGAGATCACCGACCGCGGTGTCGTCGCCGACCCTTTGACCGGTCGACTCGCCCCGAGCACCGAGGAGCCCGACGGGCGCGGACTGTGGATGGTCAACCAGCTGTGCGACCTCGTCCAGCTCCGGTCCTGCGACAGCGGGACGACGGTGCGCGTGCACACCTGGCTGTAGCCCTTCAGCCCGCGGGGGAGCCGCCTGTCAGGCGAGCCGAGGGTCAGGGCGCGACGGTGGACGAGTGGAGCAACGCGGCGATGAGGGCCGAACGCCAGGCCAGAGGGGCCTGCGCCGGGGTCCGGCACGATGCGCCACCGCACTCGCACACCCAGATCCAGCCCCGCGCACCGCGCAGGACGCGCGGGTGGTGACTGGTGCTGCGGTGGATGGTGTGCGTGCTCACGTCTTCGACGGTAGAAGCCGCTCAGGTATGCCGTGCACGGACGCGCCGGAGATCGGCCGAGTTCGCCCCCCAGAAGGGCCGAACGGACGAGGCAGGGGTCAACCCCTCGGAACCCGTGGCAAAGTCGGCGTCCTCACAGAGCTGCGCTTGAGTGAGCCCAGAGGTCTGCTCCGGGGCAGGGCCTGGGCGCTTGCTGCGGTGACTGTGAGGTTGTTGACCCGCACGATGGTGGAGTCGCTCATGCCGAGGTAGACCGTGCCGTTGACCACGGCCACGGACTGGGCGCCGGCGGGAGCCGTGCTCAGCGGCGTCCACGAGGTGCCATCGAGGCTGCGGTACACGCCGGTGGTCGTCAGGGCATAGATGTAACCGTCGCCCGGGACGGCCAGGTCGGAGAGTCCGCCGATCGCTGCGGTCACCGCAGTCACACCGTTGAACGTGGTGACGCCGTAGGCCGAGCCTCCCGCGCACACGATCGTGTTCTTGAAGACCTCGACCCGGTTGGCAGCCACGGTCCCGCACGGCCTGTCGGCCGACGCGGGGGAGACGGTCGACCACGTGGTCCCGTTGAAGGCGCGCAGCGGCGCACCTCCTGTGACACCGTTGGCCTGCAGGTACATCGTGCCGTTGATCGCGGCCGCCCAGTAGTAGCGCTCGTAGCCGTTCTCGACAGCCGAGGTGTCCTTGGCGACGAGCTGCCAGGTCTGGCCCCCGTCCGTCGACCGGTAGGCCCCCGCCCCACCACCCGCAACCGCAGGGTCGTACTGCCCGACCGAGCCGACCATCCACAGGTCGTTCCCGTTCAGTGTCGCGACGTCGTAGACGTGAACGGCCGGTGCCTTCAGCTGGTTGGTCCACGCGCCGGTCGCGTTGGTCGCATACCCGACGTCGGCGGTCCACTGAACTCGCGGGTCGGTCATCGGCGCGTACAGCCTGCCGTTGAGCTTGCGGTAGACGCTGATCTCCTCGGTAGGCACCTCGAGCTGGCTTCCCGAGAACGCTCCGGTCGCGGGGTCGAACGTGTGCACCTGCTGTGGGCCGGTGTTCGCGTCGTAGTCGCCGTAGGCGACGTAGAGCTTGCCGCCGTCAAGGCCGAGGTCGCGGATGAGGTGACCTGCAGCGGTGGGCTGCGCCGCCGCGAAGGGGTCTCTGCCCACCACGGTCGTCGTGTGCGACGGAACAGGGGTCGGCTTCACGGGCTTGGCCGCCTGGGCGGGGCTCGCGGTGGCGATGACCGCCGCAGCGATCGCGGTGACGAGGACGGCAGGTGCTGGGTTCCGGAGGTGCATGCGAACTCCCACGATTGGGTGCCGTTGGTCCACAGGTCACGGCGCGGGCGCCGGACACAGCAGAGCCGACCCGGTGGGGGCCGCGCCACTCCCAGCCTCGCGCGCCTTCAAGCCAATGCAAACGGCTTTACCAAACCTTTAATGACTTGTTCTCGTGTTTACCGAACGCAGGCCAAACCATCATGCTTTCATCTTCCCATCGAGAAGGAAGAAACCCTTCCAATTCAGTCCACGCGGGGAGCGATCATGGCAAATGAACTCGGCATCGTCATCGAAGAGCGGCTGCGCGACAAGGGGTGGTCGGTCTCTCGCTTCACGCTCGAGAGCGGCCTGAGCGCAGAGGTCGTCGTCAACCTGGTCGGCCCGGAGCAGCTGTCCGCCATGCCCGACGAGTCGACGCTGGCGCGGCTCGCGAAGGCTCTCGACCTGCCCTACCGACAGCTGGTTGTTGCTGCCGGGGTGGCGTGTGGACTCCCGAAGAACCAGGAGGGCGAGCCCACGTTCGTCCTGCGGTTCGTGACCAACCAGGAGCTCGTCAACGAGCTGAGGCGCCGACTCGTGCGGGGTTGGAACACCGGCGACGGCCAGCAGCGACGCGCGACCCACCTCGCGCTCATGCAGACCGCCCTGCTGAACGAGGCGAGCTGACCCCGCTGGACGCCCAGCGCGCATCATCACCCGTCTGAGCGGTACATTCAGGGGCAAAACTCCTGAAACGGTGGCAGGCGGACCGTTCCTGGGACCCCCGGACGGAAGGGTGGCGCGTGCTCGCACTAGACACCGCATGGCTTCGGACGCGGGTTCAGCTGGAACGCGAGGTGGTGACCCGCGAGTCGCTCGCCGCGGCGCTGGAGCACCGACTGCACGGCCCTGAGGTCGACCAGGGGGAACTCAGGCGGGGATGCGACTATGCCGCCGAGGTGGGGCTTGCCGCAGTCCTGTGTCGGCCAGAGCACCTCGCGACGGCCGCCCGCAGGCTCACAGGGACCGGCACAGCGGCTGTGACGGCCCTGGCCTTCCACGACAGGTCGTCCCGGCTCCATGACCCCCTCGACCTCGCTGCGGAGGCCATGGAACTGGTGTCGGTCGGCGCGTCGGAGGTGGCGTTGGTCGTCGCACCCGGGCGCGAGGACGATTGCCTGCACCTGATCGCTGAGCAGGTCGACGCCGTCATCGAGGCCGTGGCGCCGCAGGCCGGCAAGGTCCGGGTGCTGATCGACACGACGGACGCCTCCAAGGACGAGATGACGGCGTGCACGGCTCTGGTCGGTGCGGCAGGGGCGGTGCTCGTCCAAGGGGGGTCGTTCCGAGGCGACCGCGCGACCTTCTCCCAGATCGAGGCCATGCGTCACACGCTTCCCGCCGCAGTCCTGCTGAAGTGGACGCAACCGCTGAGATCGGTCGAGATGATGCTGGTCTGCATGGCCTTGGGCGTCAACAGGTTCAACGGCGACGTCCCGACCCTCCTGGCAGAGGCCAGGCGGAGCACGCAGCGCGCACCACTCATGCTCCCGATCTACGGTGTGGACTTCTGACACTCCTGCTCACCCACGCGACGAAGAACAACGTCCTTCCGGTGCTGTCGGCGCGCACGAGGGGTGAGCTTGCCCGGCCGCTGAGGTTGCTCGAGTCGGAATCCGGGGTGCCGCCGGCGGGACTGTCGGTGCACCAGAGCATGCTCCACGCGGGGGTGCCGGGGATCATCAGTGACTCGACGGAGGTGCGGACCGAGCTGATCGGGTGACGTTGACTGGGGTCCGGAGGGGGAGCCGTTGCTCGCTCGCTCCTCCCAAGTCCGCATGCTGGATTCAATGAGAAGGACCCCGACGAAAAGCGTGTCGGGGTCCTTCTCATTGGTGTCCGGAGGGGGACTTGAACCCCCACGCCCGTTAAGGGCACTAGCACCTCAAGCTAGCGCGTCTGCCATTCCGCCACCCGGACAAGGTGCTGAGCAGGCACCTTGGGGAGCGCCTGCTGCGACCCGGAACGATAGCACGCAGGCCAGCCCTTCTCCCAAACGGCCCAGCCCCCATCGGATCCCGCAGAACCGTCAGCCGCACGGCATACCCAAGGCCCTTAGTGTGGACGGCATGAGCGAGGTCACCGAGTCCGCCACCACTCCCGTCGACGAGGTCGTGCGCCTGTGCCGCGACCTGATCCGGATCGACAGCACCAACCATGGCGACGGCAGCGGACCCGGCGAGCGCGAGGCCGCCGAGTACGTCGTGGCCCAGCTGCGCGAGGTGGGCCTCGAACCCACCGTCATCGAGAGCGACCCGGGACGCACCAGCGTCGTCGTCCGGATCGAGGGCGAGGACCGCGACCGCCCTGCCCTGTGCATCCACGGTCACCTGGACGTGGTCCCGGCCAACGCCGCAGACTGGCAGGTCGACCCCCTTGGCGCCGAGCTCAGGGACGGCTGCATCTGGGGTCGCGGTGCGGTCGACATGAAGGACATGGACGCCATGATCCTGGCCAACATCCGCGACCTGGCCCGCCGCGGCGCCAAGCCCCCGCGTGACATCGTCTTCGCCTTCTTCGCCGACGAGGAGGCCGGTGGCGTCAAGGGAAGCCACTACGTGGTCGACCACCACCCCGAGCTCTTCGACGGCGTGACGGAAGCGGTCTCGGAGGTTGGCGGCTACAGCGTCACGGTGCCGACCGCCGAGGGCGACACCCGGGCCTACCTGGTCCAGACGGCTGAGAAGGGCATCCTCTGGCTGCGCCTCACCGCGCACGGCCGGGCGGGGCACGGCTCGGTGCCCAACGACGAGAACGCGCTGGTGCGTCTCGCCCAGGCCATCACCCGCATCAACGAGCACAAGTGGCCGCGGGAGTACATCGCGTCGGTGCGCGAGCTGCTCGACGGCCTGTCCGCCCTGACCGGCACGTCCTACTCCGACGAGGACCTCGACGAGCTGCTCGACCACCTCGGGGGAGCGCAGGGCTTCGTGCGGGGGACGTTGCAGGACACGGCCAACTTCACCATGGCCGAGGCGGGGTACAAGCACAACGTCATCCCACAGAGTGCCTGCGCCTCGCTCGACTGCCGGTTCCTGCCGGGTCACGACGACGAGCTGCTGGACACCATCCGCGAGCTCGCGGGAGAGCACGTCGAGGTTGAGGTCGTGCACCGCGACATCGCGCTCGATACCCCCTTCGAAGGGCCCCTCGTCGAGGCGATGAAGGCGGCCCTGCTCGCCGAGGACCCCGGCGCCGAGGTGCTGCCCTACTGCCTGTCCGGGGGCACCGACAACAAAGCGCTGAGCACGCTCGGCATCACCGGGTACGGGTTCGCCCCGCTGCAGCTGCCCGCTGACCTCGACTTCGCGCCGATGTTCCACGGCATCGACGAGCGAGTGCCCGTCGCGGCCCTCGAGTTCGGGACCAGGGTGCTCCAGCGCTTCATCGCGACCTGCTGACGGCGCACAAATCCCCTCAGTAGCCGTATCCCCGCAGGCCAGGCCGTCGTTGAGCAGTCCGTAGCGGACACAGGCGAAGGGCGGACGGTCATGGCGACTCGTCAACGGATCAGTGGCATTGCTCGGCTCGGGGCGGTCCTGGTCCTGACCGCAGGTGTGGGAGTCGTCGGCCAGAGCGCCGCCGGTGCGGCCACCCAGCTGGCACCGGCACCCCTCGGCGCGGTGGGGGACGCCGCGTCGAGCCTCGTGCCCGTTCCGCCACCCTCTGACCCGGCCCAGCCGGTGACCCAGGTCGTCGGCACCGTCAGCGGCGCTCTGGAGAGTCCCTCGGGAACCGGATCCGGCACCGGATCCGGTGGTAGTTCCGAGGCGGGCGCCGGGTCGGGGACGAGCTCGTCGGCAACGGAGGCCGACACCCCAGCCGCGCGCGTCGGGGCGGCGCAGGACGCGGACGACGACACCGTCGTGGGGGCGGACGTCACCGTGCGCGACCTCCTGGGGGCGTGCGTGCGGCTCACCAGTGCGGGCGTGCCGGCGCGCACGACGATCGTCGTGCTCGACCAGAACCTCCTCGACCAGCTCAGGGCTGTCGGGCTGCCCGTCGACCGGCTGGTCGTGCCCTGCCCGGTCGGCGCGGCTGTCGGCACGACCGGGGGATCCAGCGGCGGCACGACCAGCGCGGCCGCCACCACAGCGAACCCGACGGGCAACGCAGGTGAGGCTCGAACCTCTGGACTGCTCGCCTTCACAGGCATCCACCTCGCCCCCACGCTGCTGCTGGCCGGCGGGTTGATCGCCCTCGGGATCGCCTTTCTCCGCAAGGCACACGGGCTCGTCGACGACCGGGTGCTGGACATCCTGAACGCCTGACCGGGAGGGTCTCCGGCGACCCTCGCACAGTCCCGTCAGGTGGGGCGAGGAGCCCGGATGATCTTGCGGCGCAACCAGGTCCGTTGCTGACCACCCAGGTAGATCCGGGTGCGGTGCAGCTCCCAGTGGCCGTACTCGGCGTGCTCGGTCAACGTCCGGCGAATATCGGATCGTGAATCTCTTCGGGTGAAGCTCACCACGCGGTACTCGTACTCAACCATCGTGCGCCATTTTGCCGCAGAACCCGATACCGTCGAGCCATGACCGCAGACCCGCGTGGCGCGCTGGCCAACCTCATGACTGCTTTCGAGCGGCACCTCGAGGCATCGGCCTCCAAGCGGGGAGAGGAAGACCCGACGGTCATCGCGGCCTACGACGACCTGGCCGACGCGTTCGCGTCCTACGACGACGCCCTCTTGCAGGCGTACGGCGAGATGACGCCGCTCGACATCTATGACGGCGACGATGACGATGACGAAGACGACGAAGACGACGACGACGACGACGACGAAGACGACGACGACGACTCGGATGACTCGGATGACGAAGAGCTCGACGACCACCCCGACGAGGATGGCGACGGTGGCGTGTACTCAGGTCTGGACGACGCGGACTACGACGAGTCCTGACCTCTCGCGCTCAGGCTGAGATCTCGTCCAACGCGGCCACCAGCTCGTCGGGGAGCTCGAGGGACTCGCTGGCGAGGGAGGTGCGCAGCTGTGCCGTGGTCCGGGCGCCGACGACGGGGCTGACCACGCCGGGCCGGTCTCGCACCCAGGCCAGGGCGACCTCGGCCAGGCTGACTTCCAGCCCCTTGGCAGCGATGGCGAGCGCCTCGACGATCCCGGAGCTGCGGTCGTCGAGGTAGCGGGCCGTGAACCGGGGGAAGTCCCGCGAGGCCGCCCGGGAGTCCGCGGGCACCCCGTTGCGGTACTTGCCGGTCAGCACTCCTCGGCCCAGCGGAGACCAGGGGAGCAGCCCGAACCCGAGCGCCTGCGCTGCTGCCAGAAGGTCGGGCTCGGCGCTGCGGTTGGCCAGGGAGTACTCGATCTCGTTGGCCACCAACGGGACTCGCGCCTGCTCGAGCAGTGACATCGCCCGGGCCACCTGCCACCCACTGAAGTTGGACACCCCGACGTAGCGCGCCCGGCCGGTGTTGACGGCCCATTCCAGCGCCGACAACGTCTCGGTCAGGGGTGCCTCGTCCGACCACGTGTGGACCAGCCAGAGGTCGACATGGTCGGTCCCGAGCCGTTCGAGCGAGGTGTCCAGCTGGCTGAGCAGGCTGTGCCGTGAGGTGTCGACGATGCGGTTGCCGGAACGGCGGGAGATGCCGGACTTGGTGCAGATGACCAGGTCCTCCCGCTGGACGTCGTCATCGATGAGGCGACCGATGATCTCCTCGGAGGCGCCCTCGGAGTAGCCGTGTGCCGTGTCGACGAGGTTTCCCCCGGCGTCGAGGAAGGTGCGCAGCTGCTCGCGTGCCCCTTCCTCGTCGGTGGTCCGGCCCCAGGTCATCGTTCCGAGGGCAAGGCGGGACACCGAGAGTCCGGAGGTGCCCATTCGTCGCTGGCGCATGGTCCCGTACGGTAGTCGGCCCTCGCCCGGCTGACGTGCCGCACTCGCCGCTAACCTCGCTCCCATGGAACTCGGTGTGAACCTCGGCTACTTCGGCCTGGGCGTCGACCAGGACAACGTGGCAGTCGCGCAGGAGGCCGATCGGCTCGGGTATGCCGTGGCGTGGGCTGCCGAGGCGTACGGCTCGGACGTCCCCACGGTGCTGTCGTGGATCGGAGCCCTCACCGAGCGGATCGACCTCGGCGCGGCAGTGATGCAGATCCCGGCCCGGACCCCGGCGATGACGGCCATGACCGCAGCCACCCTCGACACCCTGTCCAAGGGCCGGTTCCGCCTGGGCCTGGGTGTCAGTGGTCCACAGGTCAGCGAGGGGTGGCACGGCGTCCCGTTCGCGGCTCCGCTCGGACGCACGCGAGAGTACGTCGACATCGTGCGGATGGCACTACGACGCGAGAGCCTGGCGTATGCCGGGAAGCACTTCACGCTCCCGGTGGCCGACGGCCCCGGCAAGGCCCTCAAGCTGACGATCCACCCGCCGCGCCCCGATCTGCCGATCTACCTCGCGGCCGTGGGACCGAAGAACCTCGAGCTCGCGGGTGAGGTGGCCGATGGGTGGCACGCGATCTTCTTCAGCCCCGAGCACTCCGGCGACCTGGTGAAGTCCGTGGTCGCTGGCCGCAGACGCGCCGGCCGAGGGACCGACGACAACCCGCTCGACGGGTTCGACATCGCTCCGTCGGTGCCCGTGGTGATCTCCGACGACGTCGAGGCCGCGGCCGACGCGATCCGTCCCTACGCCGCCCTCTACATCGGCGGAATGGGGTCCCGGGAGCAGAACTTCTACAACCAGCTGGCCGTGCGAATGGGGTTCGAGGAGGCGGCGGCACGGGTGCAGGACCTCTTCCTTGCCAAGCAGCACCGTGATGCCGCAGCCGCGGTGCCCTTCGAGTTCATCGACGCCACGGCCCTCATCGGCCCCCGCGACCGCATCCGTGACCGGCTGGCTCGCTACGCCGACGTCGGGGTCGGCTCGCTGTCGATCGCACCCTTCGCGGGAGGGCTCGAGGACCGGCTGCATGTCGTGCGATCGATGGCAGAGCTCATGGGAGAGACTGGCCTCTGACCACGGCACCGCACCGCCTTCCGAGGCCTGACCGCCGCTCGCTCCACCGCCTCACTACACCGAAAGCAGACCGTTGACCCTGAGCTATCTCGACGCCCTCATCCTCGGCATCGTGGAGGGGCTGACCGAGTTCCTCCCGGTCTCCTCCACGGGACACCTGACGATCACCGAGAAGCTTCTCGGCCTGACGGTCGACGACCCGGGGGTGACCGCCTACACCGCGGTGATCCAGCTCGGGGCGATCGTGGCAACGCTGCTGTACTTCGGCAAGGACATCGTCCGGCTGCTCGGGGCGTGGGTCTCTGGCCTGGTGAGCGCACCGGCCCGGGCCCACCACGACTACCAGCTGGCCTGGGCCGTCATCGTGGGGTCGATCCCCGTGGGCATCGTCGGCTTCGCGGCCAAGGACCTGATCAGCGGCGGCCTGCGCAGCCTCTGGGTGGTCGCGGTGGCGCTCATCGCCTGGAGTGCCGTGATGTGGCTCGCCGAGACCCGCCACACGATGCTCACCGACCAGGGAGTCGAACGCGGGGAGGGGCAGGTCACCCTCGTGGACGGTGTGGTCATCGGCCTGGTGCAGTGCGCTTCCCTGGTGCCCGGTGTGTCCCGGTCGGGCGCGACCATCTCCGCCGGGTTGTTCCGGGGGCTCGACCGGCTGACTGCGACCCGGTTGTCGTTCTTCATGGCCATTCCTGCGTTGACTGCTGCGGGCATCTTCGAGCTGCTCAGCGAGACCGATCACCTCCGGCTGCTCGGCATCGGCCCGATCATCCTCGGCGTCGTGGTCTCGTTCGTCGTCGCCTACGCCTCGATCGCCTGGCTGCTGAAGTTCGTCAGCAGCAACAAGATCACGGCGTTCGTCTGGTACCGCGTCGCCCTCGGAGTCGTGCTGCTCGTCGTCCTCGCCGCCGGCTGGATGACCGCCACCTAGCCTCTACAGCCAGCCGGACTTCCGGAAGGCGCGGTACAGCCCGAGACAGGCGGCCGCCATCACACCCACGACGATGAAGTAGCCGTACCGCCACTTCAGCTCGGGCATGTTGTCGAAGTTCATTCCGTACACGCCGGCGATCATCGTGGGCACGGCGGCGATAGCGACCCACGCGGAGATCTTCCGCATGTCGCTGTTCTGCTGCACGCTGATCTGGGCGAGGTGGGCGTTGAGGATGTCGGTGAGGAGGCGGTCATACGACTCCACGTGGTCGATCACCCGCAGCAGGTGGTCGGCCACGTCACGGAAGAGCATCCGCACCTCCTTCTGCGGAAGGGGCGAGCGGGATCCGTCATGGAGCATTCTCAGGGGGGCAGCCAGCGGCACGGCTGCCCGCCGGAACTCCAGGACCTCCCGCTTCAGCCGGTAGATGGTGGCCGAGCTGACTCTGTTGGCCCCCGTGAAGACGGACGCCTCGATGTCCTCGAGGTCCTTCTGCAGTTCGGCGTCGATGGTGACGTAGTTGTCGACGATGCTGTCCATCACCGCGTGGACGACCGCGATGGCGCCATGCCGCAGGCCCTCGGTATTGCCTTCGAGTGCCTGCCGCACTCCGGCAAGGGGGTTCGCCTCGCCGCGGCGCACCGTGACGACGAACCGGTCTCCGACGAAGAGCATCACCTCACCGGTCTCGACGTCTGAGGTCTCCTCGATGTAGCGCAACGTCTTCATCACCACGAAGATCGTGTTGTCGTAGAGCTCCACCTTGGGGCGCTGGTTGCCCTTGACCGCGTCCTCCACGGCCAGCGGGTGCAGCTTGAGCTCGTCGTTGACGAGGTCGAACTCGGCATCGGTGGGGTTCTTGAGCCCGATCCAGAGGAAGGCGTGGGGGTCGTCCCCACCGCGCAGCTCGTCCAGGGCGTCACTGAGATCGCCGCACGGCAGCCGTTGGCCCTGGCGGTAGATGGCTTGGTCGACGATCACGGCCCTACTTCACCACGTCCGCGACGGTCCTGCGAGCAACCCGCCGTCAAGATGGACACCGCGCCGTAGAGTGCGCAGGTGCCCACCGTCCTGCTGGTCCGTCACGGCCACTCCAGCGCCAACGGTGAGGGCATCCTCGCCGGCCGGCTGCCCGGCATACACCTCACCGACCGCGGGCGTGAGCAGGCCGAGACCCTCGGGGAGCGGTTCCGTGGCCTGCCCGTCACCCGGGTGGTGAGCAGTCCGCTCGAACGCTGCCTCGAGACCGCGGCACCGCTTGCCGCGGCAGTCGGCGTCGAGGTCACCGTGGACGACGACCTTGAGGAGTGCGCCTACGGGGCGTGGACCGGGCGCCCGCTCTCGGAGCTCGCCAAGGAGCCGTTGTGGGCAACGGTCCAGGACGCTCCCGAGACGGCCCGGTTCCCCGACGACGACCGGTATGCCGCCGAGAGCCTTCGCGCCATGAGTGACCGGGTCGTGGCGGCAGTGCGGCGCCACGACACGGAGGTCGGCGAGCTGGCGGGCGACTCCGGGCTGTGGGTGGCGGTGACCCACGGTGACCTGCTCAAGGCGGTGCTCGCCGACGCGACCGGCTCGGGTCTGGCTCGGTTCCAGCGCTACACCGCGGACCCCGCCTCGGTGTCGGCGGTGCGGTACGGCGGTCGGCACACGTTCCTGCTGACGGCCAACGACCTGACCCCCGACCTGACCCGGTTCCAGCCGAAACCGGAGGCGCCGGCCACGGGCGACGCACCGGTCGGTGGGGGAGCCGGTTAGAGTTTTGCCATGGGGCTCGTCGAGTTTGATCCACCGGACCGGTTCGTCGCCGGCACCGTCGGCCCGCCAGGGCAACGCACCTTCTTCCTTCAGGCCAGCGAGGGACGTCGACTGACCAGCGTCTCGCTGGAGAAGCAGCAGGTGTCCGTCCTCGCCGACCGCATCAACGACCTCCTCGACAGCTACGCAGCGGGCGAGGGTGCCGACCATGCAGTGGCCGAGGTGGTCGACAACGCACCGCTGGACACGCCGATCGAGGACGAGTTCCGTGTCACCGCCCTGAGCCTGGCCTGGGACGACGCCCGGCGTGTCGTGGTCATCGAGTGTCTCGACCGAGACCCTGACGACCCCGAGGCTGCTGTCGACCCGGAGGTGCTGACCGAGGAGCCTCGACAGGTGCGGGTGGTCCTCTCCCCATCGAGGGCTCGGGCCTTCGCGCGCCGCGCCCAGTCGGTCGTCTCGGCCGGGCGCCCGCCCTGCCCGTTCTGTGGTGGCCCGCTCGAGCCAGAGGGGCACATCTGCCCCCGCGCGAACGGCTACAAGCGCTGACCCAGCCAGCAGGCGGCTCGTCGGTCACCCTCGACCTCCTGGCGCGCGCAGACCTGGTGGTGCTCGGGGCGTTGGCCGACGCCTCCAACCTCGCCCTGCTCGTCCGACTCGAGGACGACGCTGGACCGCTGGCCATCTACAAGCCCATCGCGGGCGAGCGCCCCCTGTGGGACTTCCCTGACGGGTCGCTGGCGGCTCGCGAGGTGGCTGCCCACCTGATCAGCGACGTGGGTGGGTGGGGCGTGGTGCCCGAGACGGTGCTGCGCGACGGACCGCGCGGTCCCGGATCCGTGCAGCGGTGGGTCGGCGACCCGCAGACCCCACCGGAGTACGTCGTCGACGTCGTGGCGCCGGATGCCGTTCCGGAGGGATGGCTGGCGGTGCTCCGCGGCGAGGACGAGCGTGGCAGACCGGTCGTGGTGGTCCACGAGGACAGTGCAGACGTCCGGGGAGTCGCGGCCTTCGATGCGGTGATCAACAACTCCGACCGCAAGGGTTCGCACCTGATCCGTGAGGGTGAGTTCCTTCGCGGTTTCGACCACGGTGTCAGCCTGCACCAGGAAGACAAGCTGCGGACGGTGCTGTGGGGATTCGCGGGTCAGCCGCTGTCCTCACCGGACTTGTCCCGGATCACGATCGTGCGAGACGCCCTGCGGGACGCGACCTCCTCACTGCACCGCGGCCTGTCAGGACTGCTGACCCCCGCCGAGGTGACCGCCCTCGGGGCCCGCTGCGCGGCGCTGCTCGCCCAGGCGGCATACCCGGTGCCCTCCGGTGAGTGGCCGGCCATCCCGTGGCCGCCGTTGTGAAGCGCCCCCGTAGGCTTCCGCTGTGATCTCCTGGCCCACGCCCTTCCTCCCCGCCGTGCCCGGCACCGGCCACCCCGTGCAGGTCTTCGACTCCGCGACCGGGGCGCTCCGTGCGATCGCCCCCGGACCGACGGCGCGGATGTACGTCTGCGGGATCACGCCCTACGACGCCACCCACATGGGGCACGCCGCCACCTACGTCACCTTCGACATCCTCGGCCGCGCACTGCGTGACGCAGGGCACGACGTCGAGTACGTCCAGAACATCACCGACGTCGACGACCCGCTCCTCGAGCGGGCGACCCGCGACGGGATCAAGTGGGAAGACCTTGCGGCGCAAGAGATCTCGCTCTTCCGCGAGGACATGACCGCGCTGGCAGTCATCCCTCCCGACCACTACGTGGGGGTCGTCGAGAGCATCGAACCTGTGGGGGCCGCCGTGCGCGCACTGCTCGAGCGGGGTGCGGCCTACGCGGTCGACACGCCTGAGTCCGAGGGTGACGACCTCTACCTCGACATCTCGACGGACGCCGGCTTCGGCGCCGTGTCCAACTGGAGCCGCCAGGAGATGCTCGCGGTGTTCGCCGACCGCGGCGGGGACCCCGATCGCGCAGGCAAGCGCGACCAGCTCGACCCGCTGCTGTGGCGGGCCGCTCGCGAGGGCGAGCCTTCGTGGACGGTCGAGGGCCTGCCCGATGGTCGGCCCGGCTGGCACATCGAGTGCACCGCGATCGCGCTGGACCACCTGGGCATGGCCTTCGACGTCCAAGGCGGCGGGACGGACCTGATCTTCCCGCACCACGAGATGAGCGCGACGCAGGCCGTGGTGCTGACCGACCAGCGGCCCTTCGCGCGGACCTACTCCCACCAGGCGATGGTGGGTCTCCACGGCGAGAAGATGAGCAAGTCGAAGGGCAACCTCGTGCTCGTCTCCAAGCTGCGCGCCGACGGCGTCGACCCGATGACCATCCGCCTGGCGCTGCTCGCCCAGCACTACCGCACCGAGTGGTCGTGGACCGACGGCGTGTTGGAGGCGGCGCAGGAGCGCTTGGAGACCTGGCGCGCCGCCCTGTCGGTCAACAGCGCACCCGACTCCGCGGATGCCGTCGAGGCGATCCGAGCGCGCGTGGCCGAGGACCTGGACACCCCGGGGGCCCTGGCCGCCGTGGACGCGTGGGCCAGGCAGACGCTCACCCGCGGCGGGACCAGCAGCTCGGCGGCAGGCGTGCTCGCCCGCGCCCTCGACGCGATCCTGGGTGTCCGGGTCTGAGACCGCTCGGCCCCGCGCCCGTCAGGCAGTCGCAGCGGCCGCGAGGAGCTGGGCCAGCGCCTTCGGCTTGGTGACCATGGGCCAGTGACCCGAGTCGATGTCGACGAGGTCGAGGTGCCTGGCCTTGGCGAGCTCGGGCAGCTCACCGTCATCGATCCACGCCTGAGCCTGGGCGGGGTCGAACTCGGGACACACCAGCACGACCGGTACGTCGAACCTCCGGTCGTCCGTCAGGTGCACCACGCCCTTGGTCACCCCCTCGGGGACCGGGATCGCGGCAGCCTCGAAGGTGCGCCTCGACTCCTCGTCGAGGTCGGCTGAGTCCGCTCCCTCGAACGGCCCCCAGCCGGGGAACCGCATGACGCCGTGCGTGGTCTCGAAGAAGTCGGCGTAGGCCTCCCCGTCGGCGGACGGGAAGCCGCCGATGAGCGCAATCCTGGCCACCTTGTCCGGGCGGGCGTCAGCCGCCAGCCACGCGAGGGTGCAGGCTGCGGAGTGCCCCACGACCATGGGCGGGTCTGGGGCGAGGTCGACGGCGCTGAGCACCGCCGCCACCTGGTCGTCCAGTGTGGCCGACGCTGCGCCGTCACCTTGACCGGGGAGGGTGAGCGGCACGGCGCGGTGGCCGAGCCTGTCGAGCTCTGGCACCACCTCGTCCCAGGCGGATCCGTCGAGCCACAGGCCGGCGATGAGCACGATGTCCATGGTCAGGAGGTTAGGGGCAGTTCCGGACGATCTAGGTCCGGTTCAGCGATCCAGCCGGTGCCTTCGTGCGAGCCGGCCCGTCGACCGGGCCTCAGCCCGGCCCTTCCTGCCCGCGGCGACGCAGGTAGCGCTCGAACTCGCGGGCGATCGCGTCGCCGCTCGCCTCGGGCAGGTCGGCCGTGTCCTGGGCCTCTTCCAGGGACTGGACGTACTCGGCGACCTCCTCGTCGGTGTCGGCGAGCTCGTTGATGCCGCGCTCCCACGCCTTGGCACCGTCAGCCAGGTCGCCGTGTGGAATGCTCGCGTCGAGCAGCTCCTCGAGTCGTGAGATGAGCGCGAGAGTGGCCTTCGGCGAGGGGGAGTGCCCGGCGTAGTGCGGTACCGCGGCCCAGCAGGAGAGCGACTGCATCCCCGACTGGGTGGCGGCGTCGGCCAGCACCCCCACGATGCCGGTCGGCCCCTCGTAGCGACTCGGCTCGAGGTCGAACCGGTGAATCACGTCGTCGTCGTCGGAGGTCGCGGTCACCGGGATCGGGCGGGTGTGGGCCACATCGGCCATGAGCGCGCCGAGCGTGAACACGGTGCTCGCGCCCACCTCCTGGGCGAACTCCATGAGCTCGATCGTGAAGGCTCGCCAGCGAAAGGAGGGCTCGATGCCCTGGATCAGGATCACGTCGCGGTCCAGCCCCGCCGAGCGTGCGACGAGGATCCGGGTGGTGCGCCAGTGGATCCGTCGGCGCCCGTCCTCGAGGACCACCCTCGGCCGGTTGACCTGGAAGTCGTAGTACTCCTCCGGGTCGAGCGCTGCGATGGCCTCGGCGTCCCACACGTCGACGAGGTGGTCGACGGCTGCGGTCGCCGCCTCTCCGGCGTCGTTCCAGCCCTCGAAGGCGGCAATCACGACGGGGTTGTTGAGCTCGGGGACGTCTTCGAGTTCGATCACCACCGCTCCTTCCTCTGCTGCCGATGCACGATTCAGGTCCAGCCTACGGTCCGGGGTCCGGAGCCATCTGCACGGCTGCGTATAGTCGGGCGCGCCGCCACCCCCGCATCATGAAGGCCACCGCAATGCCGCCTCCCGAGTCCGCTCCGTCCGAAGGCCTGTCGCGTGCCGGGGCCGCACTTCCCGCCGCGGTCTTCTGGGACATGGACGGCACCCTCGTCGACACCGAGCCCTACTGGATCAACGCCGAACACGCGATCGTCGAGGAGGCCGGCGGGATCTGGAACGACGAGTACGCCCACCAGCTCGTCGGCAACGACCTCATGGTGTCCGCAGAGTTCATCCGGGACAACAGCCCCGTCTCGCTGGATCCCGTCGAGATCATCGAGGAACTGCTCACCCGGGTCATTGCCCAGGTCACCGAGCACGTGCCGTGGCGGCCCGGTGCCGTGGAGCTGTTGACCAGCCTGGGGAAGGCGGGGGTGCCGAATGCCTTGGTGACCATGTCCTGGCGGTCGCTGGCCGACGCGGTCGTCACCGCGCTGCCCGAGGGGACCTTCGCCGCGGTCGTCACCGGTGACGAGGTGCAGCACGGCAAGCCGCACCCCGAGCCCTACCTCGCTGCGGCCCGCGCGCTCGGGGTGGCAGTCGGCGACTGCGTCGCCATCGAGGACTCGCCCACGGGGGTGCGCTCGGCGGTCGCCGCGGGAGTGCCCACCCTTGCCGTGCCGCACGTCGTCGCGGTGCCGTCCATCGTCGGTGCGGTGCAGGTGCCCAGCCTGCGTGGGCTGGCGCCCCGTGACCTGCGGGCCCTGTTTGACGGAGCGCGCAGTGACGGGGCGCGCCAGTAGCTCAGCGCAGCTGGCTCATTCGTCGATCGGGGTCACCTGGCCCGAGACGGCGGGGTTCAGGGCGATCTGGGCGGCGTTCTCGGGCAACGGCGGGGGAATGCCACCCCAGGCGGGGCAGAACTCGCGGTAGTCGCACCAGTCGCACAGCCGGGAGGTCTTGGGACGCCAGTCACCGGTGGTGGCAGCATGCTCGATGGCTGTCCACACGGCCTTGAGGTTGCGCTCCAGGCTGAGCAGGTCGTGCTCGTCGGGGGCGTAGCGGACAACCTCACCGTTGCCGAGGTAGACCAGCTGGAGCAGACGCGGGATCTCGCCGCGCAGCCGCCAAAGCACCAGGGCGTAGAACTTCATCTGGAACAACGCCTTGCCCTCGAAGAGCTCGCTCGGCGATCGGCCGGTCTTGTAGTCCACGACACGCATGGCGCCGTCCGGAGCCACGTCGAGGCGGTCGACGTAGCCTCGCAACACCAGGCCGTCGACATCGGTCTCGACGTAGAGCTCGCGCTCGGCGGGTTCGAGCCGAGTCGGGTCCTCGAGGGTGAACCAGGTCTCGATCAGGGCCTGCGCGTCACCGAACCAGCCCGCCTCGGTCAGCTTGTCGTCGGCGAGGATCATCTCGGCCAGCTCGGGCTCCTGCTCCACGAGTGCCTCCCACTCGGGACCCAGCAGGGCCTGGGCGGCCTGCGGGGTGCGCTCGTCGGCGGGCAGGTCGAAGAGTCGCTCCAGGACGGCGTGCACCAGCGTGCCCCGCGCCGCGGCCGGGCTCGGCGGGGAGGGGAGCTTGTCGATGGTGCGGAACCGGTAGAGCAGTGGACACTGCTTGAAGTCCGATGCTCGGCTCGGTGAGAGGGCTGGAACCATGGACCACACGGTATGCCGCGCCGCTGACAGCGGTGCCGCGGCGCACCGTCGGTGCACCGCGGCATACCGCCCGAAGCTGGGTGGAGCTCGTCCGGCGGTGCCGTGACACCTTGGGTCAGCGGGGGCTCACCAGGACCCAGCCCGCCTGGACGCTGGGCCGGGCACAGGTCGGCGACGCTCCTATGCTTCGTCAAGCAGCTGCGGCCCCACTTTCAAGCAGGCGGTAGAGGTCGCGGGCGATGTAGCGAGCCAGGCAGCGTTTGATCTCGCGGCCGGTCTTGCCTTCGGCGGTTCGGCGAGCGACGTAGTCGCGGGTGGCGG